>JAZNPK010000044.1:0-2522 GCA_045589595.1 Victivallales bacterium | reverse complement strand
TTCATCGACTTCTATCAATTCCTCTTGCGATATGCCCATAATGTCCATAGCCATATCGCAGGCAATGAATTTGACTCCGGCTTCTCTGGCAGAACGCATAAGTTCCGGTAATGTAAGGACACCCTTTTTCTTCATCACCGATTTCATCATGGCATCGCCTATACCCATCATACTCATTTTGGAAAGTGCCAGTTTCTCCGCACTCCCGGGAAGCATGAATCCGAACATTTTTGAAATCAGAGATTTTTTTACTTTCGGGGCAGTATCTTTCCGCAGAACTGCCAACCCCCAGAAAGTGAAGAAAATACTGACTTTCGATCCTGAGGCAGCAAGTCCGTTGGCAAGAATAAACGCCGCCATCGCCTTATCAAAATCATTGCTGAAAAGCACCATTGACACTTCATGACCGTGAGGCATATTATTGTCTGAAGTCTTTGCCGGAGACTCTTTGATCACATCAGCTTCCAAATGATCGGTAAGTTGTTTCAAGTTGGCAACGGTATTGCCGCTGTTTGCTGCCCAATTCAGCAAATCCGTTTCAAAAGTTGCTGCCGCCAGAAGGTGGATACAACTCTTTTCCGGCATCGATTCCAGTTTGCTCTTGAGCTTCAAAACCGGTCCGGGACATGGCAAACTGCGTACATCCAGCGTTTCTGCCGCAGAAATAACGAGTTTTTCTTCTTTGGCAGCGGGAACTTGTTCCGCTGTCGGGAAGAAGAGTTTCCACCCCATATATCCTCCGGAAAGATTGGCGGCATTAAATCCGTTCTGCTTCAATATGCGTTCAGCAAGATAACCGCGCAACCCCACCTGACAACAGCAGACGATAAGTTTACTTTTGTCCAGTTTATCCAGATTACTGCGGAGATCGCCGAGACGGATGTTTATTGATCCCGGGATCGATCCGAGAGCGTTTTCCTCCGGTTCCCGGACATCCAGCACAACGGCATCGGCAGGGATCGTATCCGGATAAACCACATCTGTCAGTCCGTTGAGGATATTTTCTGCCGCGAATCCTGCGAAGTTGACCGGATCTTTAGCTGAGCTGTACGGCGGAGCATAAGCAAGTTCCAGTTCGCCCAATTCGGGAGCTTTCAATCCGTTACGCATGGCACAGGCGATGGCATCAATGCGTTTATCCACGCCTTTACTGCCCACGATCTGCGCGCCGAAGATCATACCGTCATCGCCGAAAAGCAATTTCAAGGTCATTCGGGTTCCGCCGGGATAATAGGAGGCATTGCTGTTGGGATGCAGATAGAGTTTTTTATATGTCCTGCCGTTTTGCCGGAGTGCTTTTTCCGTCAGTCCCACAGAGGCGGCAGTCAGGCGGCCGATTTTGACGACACTTGTGCCGAAACTGTTACGGTAAACTGATTTTTTGCCGGCAATATTGTCGGCAGCGATGCGGCCCTGTTTATTGGCAGGTCCGGCAAGAGGCACGGCTGAAAACGCATTTTCTGCACATTCATTGCGTTCAACAACATCTCCGGCAGCAAATATATCCGGATCAGAAGTTTGCAAATGCTCATCGACTTTGATATGCCCCCGGAGACCGCATTCCAGACCGCATTCAACTGCCAGAGCGGAATTGGGCTTGACCCCGGTAGCAAGGATCACGGCATCGGAAAAGAGCTTATCGCCGCAATCCATCTCCACTTCAACACCATTATCTTTAGCAGTGTATTTTTTTACAGTACAGTTGTAGCGCACATGGATACCGAGCCGGGCCAGCTCTCCGGCAAGAGGTGTTGCCATCTCCCGGTCAATAGTCGGCAGCACATGGTCTCCGCGCTGAATGACGGTGACTTCCAGACCTTTGGCTTTCAAATTTTCTGCGGTTTCCAAACCGATGAAACCGGCACCAACAATGATGGCACTTTTGGCATTTGTCAGACGGGTGCTGACATCTTCCATATTTTTGAATGTCCAGAGATTGAAAACATTTTCGACATCGCTTTTTTCGTTGGGAGTTGCGCCGGTGGCGATCAGAAGTTTGTCGTAGGATTCCTCGTACTCCCGCCCGTTTTCACGGCAGACCGCGCATTTCTTTGCCCGGTCGATGCGGACGACTTCACATCCGGTACGCACTTCGATATTGAACCAGGAGGCAAATTTCTCCGGCTCCATGACCAGCAGATCCTCTTTTTCGGGGATCACGCCGCCCAGATGATAAGGCAGTCCACAGTTGGCATAGGAGATAAAGCGGCCTTTTTCCAAAAGCAGGATCTTGCAATTTTCATCAAGTCTGCGCAACCTTGCTGCCGCACTTGCGCCTGCGGCAACTCCACCGATAATGATTACTTTCATTAAAATCACCTTCCAGTTATATATTTTTTATTCCAACAGCCGTTCTCTGATGCGTTTTTTTCCGTTATTATTTTTTCTTTGAATCGCATTCCTTTCACCGGAGATTGAAACGGTAAAGGGCAGTGCCAATAAAGCAACTGAAAGTCATTGAAACATAGCGTCCCCTCTTCATAAATTCTTCAGTTATCCGTTGTAATATAACTTAGTTGCAT
>JAZNPK010000043.1:0-156423 GCA_045589595.1 Victivallales bacterium | reverse complement strand
ATCTCACGCACGATGTATTCGTACACGGCGTCCAGACCGTTGCCGCGCAGAATGTCTGCGGGCTTCAAGAGACCTTCCGTGAAGGACTGGCCGCGCAGGACGCTGTCGCCGTCTGCAACCAAGAGACGCATTCCGTAAGGAATCGAGTAGGCTTTTTCTTCGCCGGTGAGCTCGTTTTTGAGGGTGAGCTGGCGGGTCTTCTTGGATTCGTCCAGACTGACCACGCCGTCAAAGTCGGCGAGAATGGTGGGCTTTTTCGGGCTGCGCGCTTCAAAGAGCTCTTCGACGCGGGGCAGACCCTGGGTGATATCGCTTCCTGCAACACCGCCCGTATGGAAGGTACGCATCGTCAGCTGAGTACCCGGTTCACCGATGGACTGGGCGGCAATAATACCAAGCGCGTCACCGATCTCGGCATTGCGGTCGGTGGCAAGGTTTTTACCATAGCATTTCACGCAGACGCCATGTTCGATATCGCAAGTCAGCACGGAACGGATCAGAACACGGTTGATACCGCAGGCTTTGATACGGTCCGCGATCTCGGGCGTGAATTCCTGTCCGGCGGCAACGATCAGACGACCGTCATCATACGCCGGGTCACGGATATCCTGCGCACTGAATCTGCCGAGGAGACGATCTTTGAGGGACAACATTTCGTCGTCGCCTTCGATAATGGCACTGACCCAGATCCCCTTGAGGGTTCCGCAATCTTCGCTGCGGCAGATGATATCCTGAGCCACGTCCACCAGTTTACGCGTCATGTAACCGGAGTCAGCGGTCTTCAGAGCGGTGTCAGCCAAACCTTTACGGGCACCGTGTGTGGAGATGAAGTATTCCAGCACGGACAGACCTTCACGGAAGTTGGAGAGGATGGGCCGTTCGATAATTTCACCGTTCGGTTTCGCCATCAGACCACGCATTCCGGCGAGCTGACGGATCTGGTCTTTACTGCCTCGGGCGCCGGAATCCAGCATGGAGTACACGGGATTGATCTGGCGGCGATGGGCTTCTTCAGATTCCGCAAAGAGAGTATCAGCCACTTTCTGAGACGTACTGGTCCAGATGTCGACCACACGGTTGTGACGTTCGTCATTGGTCAGTGCGCCGTTGCTGAACTGGCTGTTGATGGTATCGACTTCCGCACGGGCGGCAGCGATCAGATCAGCTTTCGCTTTCGGCACGGACATATCGGCGATAGACACGGAGAAACCGGCGATCGTCGCATATTCATAACCGAGATTTTTCAGATCATCCAGCAGGATAATGGTCTTGTCGTGACCGATATATTCATAAGCCTGAGCAATAAGTTTGCCGATCTCTTTCTTCTTGGCAACGCCGCCGACCAGTTTGCCGTCTTTATCCGGCTTGGGCATTTCGTTCCAGAAACCGAGACTCTTGTCCCAGATACCGTTGAAAATACAACGGCCGGGCGTCGTGATGATGATCTTGCTGTTTTTGTCGCCGCGGGGCGTATCCACACCATAGTCCGGATTGGGGATGCGCACTGCATCGTGGATCTTGATGTGCCCCGTATTCAACGCAAAGAGAACTTCGTGAATATCCTGGAACAGACGTGCAGCTTCCGGATTTTTCGGAGGAAGCGTCAGATAGTACACACCCAGCGTGATATCCTGCGTCGGCGTTGCGATCGGTTTGCCGTTGGCGGGCGAGAAAATATTGTTGGGTGCCAGCATGAGCAGTTTACATTCCAGCTGAGCCGCAGGGGACAGAGGAACGTGAACAGCCATCTGGTCACCGTCGAAGTCAGCATTGTAACCGGTACACACCAGCGGATGCAGACGGATGGCGGAACCTTCGATCAGGATCGGATCGAATGCCTGAATGGACAAACGGTGCAGCGTAGGCGCACGGTTCAGCATCACAGGATGTCCTTTGGTCACCTTTTCCAGAATATCCCACACCACCGTTTCGCCGCGATCGATCATTTTCTTCGCACCGCGGACCGTATGAGCGTAGTTGCCTTCTTTCAGATAACGGATCACAAAGGGTTCAAACAGTGTCAGCGCCATTTTCTTGGGCAGACCGCACTGATGCAGTTTCAGTTCAGGACCGACAACGATCACGGAACGGCCGGAGTAGTCCACACGTTTACCCAACAGGTTCTGACGGAAACGACCCTGTTTCCCTTTCAGCATGTCGCTGAGGGATTTCAATGCACGGTTGCCGATACCGGTGACCGCTCTGCCGTGACGGCCGTTGTCCATCAATGCGTCAACCGCTTCCTGAAGCATACGTTTTTCGTTACGGATGATCACTTCAGGCGTACGGAGCTGCAACAGGTTTTTCAAACGGTTGTTGCGGTTGATCACGCGGCGGTACAGATCGTTCAGGTCGGATGTGGCAAATCTGCCGCCTTCCAGCGGAACCAGAGGACGCAGATCGGGCGGGATCACCGGCAGCACTTCCAGGATCATCCATTCAGGACGGGAATTGCTGGCAATGAAACCTTCCACCAGACGCAGACGTTTGGTCAGTTTCCGGCGGTTGGCTTTGTTTTTCATACCGGTCAACTGGGCTTCCAGTTCGCCGCGCAGTTCTTCCAGATTGATATTTTCAAGCAGTGTACGGATCGCAGGTGCGCCCATTTCCGCTTTGAACAGATCACCATCCTGATAAGTTTCGCGGGCTTCACGGTATTCCACTTCGCTCAGGACCGCACCGGTCTGCAGCGGAGTATCGCCGGGATCGGTAACGACCCAGTCTTCATAATAAATGATGCTTTCCAGCGTACGGGCAGTCATATCAAGCATCAGGCTGATACGGCTGGGCATACACTTGAAGAACCAGATATGGGAAACCGGGACTGCCAATTCAATATGTCCCATACGTTCACGACGGACTTTTGCCTGTGTCACTTCAACACCGCAACGGTCGCAGACGATCCCTTTGTGTTTCACGCGTTTGTATTTGCCGCAGTTACACTCCCAGTCACGGGTGGGACCGAAAATCTTTTCGCAGAACAAACCGCCTTTTTCCGGTTTGAACGTACGGTAATTGATGGTTTCCGGATTTTTAACTTCACCATGACTCCAGGAACGGATCGTTTCCGGAGAGGCAAGTTTGATCACAACAGCTTCAAAAGCACTCAAGGGCTGATAAGGCTGTTTGCCGGGAATATCTTTGCTGTAATGATTATCAATCACGTTGATTTCTCCTTACTTCGGAAGTTCGGTACGTTTGACGGTACGGACATCAAGACACAGACTCTGCATTTCACGCAGCAGAACGTTGAAGGATTCCGGACGACCCGGTTCCAGCACATCTTCGCCGTGAACAATCGATTCGTAAATACGGGCACGTCCCGTCACGTCGTCACTCTTGACCGTAAGCATTTCCTGAAGTGTGTGCGCCGCACCGTAGGCTTCCAGTGCCCACACTTCCATTTCACCGAAACGCTGACCGCCGTGCTGAGCTTTACCGCCCAGAGGCTGCTGCGTCACCAGTGAATAGGGACCGACCGAACGCGCGTGGATCTTGTTGGCAACCAGATGGTCCAGTTTCAACATGTACACCTGACCGACCGTAACACGCTGGTCAAATTTGTCGCCGGTACGACCGTCATAAAGATCAGTCTTGCCGTCAAAGACCCATTCGCCGTCCACATCTTTGAAGCCCCAGTGGAAATCTTCGCCTTTCGCTTTGCAGACGCGTTCATTCCCCTGCTTCATCAGTTCAACGATCTGTTCTTCGTGGATCCCGTCAAACACCGGGGTGGCAACTTTGACACCCAGCATGGATGCCGCCCAGCCCAGATGAGTTTCCAGAACCTGTCCGATATTCATTCGGGACGGCACACCCAGCGGATTCAATACGATATCGACCGGTCTGCCGTCTTTCAGGAACGGCATGTCTTCCACAGGAACGATACGGGAAACAATACCTTTGTTACCGTGACGACCTGCCATCTTGTCACCAACCTGGATCTTCCGCTTGCTGGCAACATACACTTTCACTTTCTTGATCACACCGGTATCTTCACCGTCACCCTGTTCACAGGCAGCGATCGCTTCATCGCGTTTCTGCTCGATCTGTTTGAAACGGGGCTTGTAAGATGCCATAATGGAATCGATCACAGATTTCATGGGACATTCCGCCAGAGAATAAGTGGCGTATGCCGCTGCCAGTTTGCTGATACCGGGATTCGTCACTTTGCGGTTCTGACTGATCAGGACCACATCTTCACCGCTGGCGGTATCATAAACAGGAACCGTGATCTTCTGACCGAGCAATGCAGTGGAAAGTTCTTCCGCCAATTCCTTCTGAAGATCGGCAAACTGGGCTTTGTGATTGTCTTTCGCCTGTTTGATCTGACGCTTCAGTTCAGATTTCGTCATGCTCTGGCGGTTCGGATCTTTGGCATATTCAATACGCACATCCATAACAATACCGCCTTTGCCGGAGGGAACTACAAGACTGGAATCTTTCACATCCGCAGCCTTTTCACCGAAGATCGCACGGAGAAGCCGTTCTTCCGGCGCAAGTTCCGTTTCCGATTTCGGCGTGATCTTACCCACAAGAATATCTCCGGGTTTGACTTCCGCACCCAGACGCACCACACCATCCATACCGATGTTGCTCAAGGCTTCTTCGCTCAGATTCGGAATGTCGCATGTGATTTCTTCAGGTCCGAGTTTCGTATCGCGGCTGTTGATCTCAAATTCATCCACATGAACACTGGTGTAAACGTCTTCTTTCACCAGACGTTCAGACAGCACAATGGCGTCTTCAAAGTTATATCCGCACCAGGGCATGTAAGCAACAAAGACGTTTTTGCCCAGAGCAAGTTCACCATGATCTGTTGCAGCACCGTCCGCAATGGGATCACCGGCTTTCACCGTCTGACCGGAACGGACAAGAGGACGCTGGTTCACAGATGTACCCGCATTGCTGCGGAGGAATTTCACCAGTTCGTACACACGGGGATTCGGGTCCGCCGTTTCTGTACGGGGCAGACCGTCCGTCGTTGTAACGATAAGATTGGAAGCAACTTCCGCCACGATACCATCCGCTTCCGCCGCAACCACTGCACGGGAGTCAAACGCAACTTTCCGTTCCAGACCCGTTCCCACATAGGGAGATTCCGTGGTCAGCAGAGGTACTGCCTGACGCTGCATGTTCGATCCCATCAACGCACGGTTGGCGTCGTCATGTTCAAGGAACGGGATCAGACCGGCAGCCGCACTCACCAGCTGTTTCGGGGAAACGTCCATATAATTGACTTCTTCACGCGGATGTTCTTCATTTTCACCGCGGAAACGGCACATGACCGTGGGATTGCGGAAAGAACGGTCCGGATTCAACGGCGCATTCGCCTGCGCAATCACATATTTTTCTTCCTTGTCCGCAGAAAGATAGTCGATCTTGTCCGTCACATGCCCGTCTTCAACACGGCGGTACGGCGTTTCCAGAAAACCGAAATGATTGATCGTGGAATACAGAGACATGGAGGAAATCAGACCGATGTTCGGACCTTCCGGCGTTTCGATCGGACAGATACGGCCGTAATGGCTGGAGTGAACGTCACGGACTTCAAACCCGGCACGGTCACGGCTCAAACCGCCGGGCCCCAACGCGGAAAGACGACGCTTGTTCGTCAGTTCAGACAGCGGATTCGTCTGATCCATAAACTGGGAAAGCTGATTCCGGGAGAAGAAGTCACGGACCACACCATTGAACGCTTTCGGATTGATCAGCTTGTCCGGAGATGTCTCTTCCGCATTCAAACTCATGCGTTCACGCACAAGACGTTCCGTACGGAGCAGACCGACACGGCACTGATTCTGCAGAAGTTCACCCACAGGACGCACACGGCGCGCACCCAGATGGTCAATATCATCCGTGGCTCCGCTGGTGCAACTCAGTTCGATCAGAAGCTTCGTCGCAGCCATCAGGTCTTCACGGTAAAGAATACGCTCATTTTCATCAATGTTCACGCCAAGACGTTCATTGAGTTTGTAACGGCCCACAAGACCGAGATCATAACGCTTGCTGTCAAAGAACATCCGCTTCAAAAGCTGTTTCGCATTGGGAATGCTCGGCGGATCACTGGGACGCATGCGGCGGTAAATTTCTTTCAATGCATCATCGATCGTCTTGGAGGGATCTTTTTCCAGACAGCTCAGCAGACAGTTTCTGCCGGCAGGTTTGCCCGGAATAAAGACATATTCCATGCTCTTGATCTTCGCATCGGAAAGCGCTTTGACCAGCGTTTCGTTCAACTGCACATAGGCTTTATCAATGACCACATCACCGTTTTCATCATAAATCGGTTCCAGCGTATAGAAATCAGAAATGTTTTCCTCTTTCAAAAGCTGGGCGGGCGTCATCTTCTTCAGTTCATACACCGCAGAAAGAATGTCACGGTCCGTTTCATACCCGATCGCACGAAGGAACGTGGTGATCAGGAATTTCCGGCGGCGACGGCGACGGTCAAGATAAATGTAAATATTGTTATTGATATCGAACTGTACTTCCATCCAGGAACCACGGTCCGGAATAATTCTGAAGGAATAAAGCGTCTTACCACTGGAATGACGCGTTTTTTCATAGCAAATACCGGGAGAACGGTGCAGCTGACTGATGATCACACGCTCCGCACCATTGATCACAAATGAACCCTGGGGCGTCATCAGAGGAATTTCGCCCAGTTGGATCGTTTCCGTCGTGATCGTACCCTTGTTGTCAAGTCTGAACTCAGCGTTCAGGGATGCCTGATAAGAATCGCCATCCTTGAGGCAATCAACGATACCTTTTTTCGGTGTACCGACTGTATATGAAACAAATTCAAGTCTTATCTGTTTATCGAAGCTCTCAATCGGAAACACTTCGTTAAAAATTTCCTGGAGCCCCTGATTCTTTCTCTTTTCCGGCGGAACATCCAACTGAAGAAAAGATCTGTAGGAATCCAATTGCACTCCGATGAGATCCGGAATATCAAGGACTTCTTCCAATTTTCCAAAATTTACGCGTTCAGGCATGTTTTTTACCTTGTCATTGTTCGGCGAAAGCTGTCTTGGCGTAACGTCCCGACACATCGCCGGAAACGCAATTTACGGGCGGCTTACCGTAAATCTGAATATAAAGGCGTGAAAACGACGGGGGTCATCCGTTAGATACCCCCGTCGTAAAATTCGACTGGTTAAGCAGCTTGAGTCAAATTACTTGACGTCAGCTTTGGCACCAGCAGCTTCGAGAGCGGCTTTGATCTTCGCCGCATCTTCTTTGGAAACAGCTTCCTTGACAGCTTTGGGAGCTGCTTCAACCAGATCTTTGGCTTCTTTCAGACCAAAGCCCGTGGCTTCACGGACGGCCTTGATAACCGCGATCTTGTTGGCACCGATGTCCGTCAGAATGACGTCAAATTCGGTTTTTTCTTCTTCAGCAGGAGCAGCGGCAGCGGCTGCAGGAGCAGCAGCAGCAACAGCAACCGGAGCAGCAGCGCTGACACCGAGTCTGTCTTCCAGGGCTTTCACCAGCTTAGAGAGTTCGAGCACAGAGAGCTTCTCGACGTAGGAGATGAAGTTTTCCATTTCCTGCGAAACTTCCACATTTGCCTGTTCAGTCATGATTGACCTCCAAAATTATTTTTGTTTAGTTTTGTTCTTCAAGTTTGTTTTTGTAAGCGTTGATCACGTTCACAATACTGGATGCTTTTGCGTTCAGGACACGGACAAGACCGGTCGGAACAGCAACGAGCAGGCCGAGAAGCTGTGCACGGAGCACATCTTTGGACGGCAGACCCGCAATGGCAGCGACATCCTTATCGGACAGCATCGCACCTTCAATGTATCCGCATTTCGCGGAAAGAATGCCTTTGGTATCTTTCGAGAAAGTATCGATCACTTTCGCCGCAGCACCGGCATCGCCCTGACCAAGGATCACAGCGGTGTCACCGGTAATACGGTAGTCAGCAAGAGCTGTCATGCCATTGAGTTCTGCAACCTTTCTCACAACACGGTTTTTGAACACGTGACATTCCGCACCGACTTCTGCCAGTTTTTCGCGGAGCTGATTGAAATCAGATACTTTCAGACCTTTGTAACTCACAAAGTACAGAAACTGTGAAGTCGTAAGGAGCGCACCAATGTCATTCGCAATCTGGATTCTTTCAGATCTCATGTCAAATTACTCCTTGCTTCCTTCACGCGGATCAACTTTGATCCCCGGGGTCATCGTGGCGGAAACCGTGAACGACTGAATGTACACGCCTTTCGCTGATGCCGGTTTCGCTTTGTACAGAGCTCTCACAACCGCAAGCGCGTTTTCGCAGATCGCTTCCACTTCAAACGACAACTTGCCGACAGGGACCTGCACGCAGGCACCTTTGTCCGCTCTGAACTCGACACGGCCGGCTTTTGCTTCTCTTACAGCATCACCGACTTTGTCTGTCACAGTACCAGTCTTCGGGTTCGGCATCAATCCTTTCGGACCGAGCTGACGACCCAGAGGACGGACCTGAGACATGCTCGACGGGGTTGCGATCAGAACATCAAAGTCCGTCCAGCCGCCTTTGATCCGGGCAATCACGTCGTCGTAACCGACAACATCTGCACCCGCCTCAACAGCTTCCTGTCTGGGCTTTTCATCGTCTGCGATCACAACAACCGAGACTTTCTTGCCAGTACCTCTCGGCAGGGGAACCGCACCACGAACCGTCTGGTCCGTCTGTTTGGGGTCCACTCCGAGCTTGAACGCGAGTTCCACAGTCTGGTCAAACTTGACCGCCGGGAGCTCCTTCAGCAGTTTGACAGCCTCGGCAAGCGGATACAGTTTCAGCTTGTCATACTTTTCAAGCTGAGCCTTGTAAAGTTTGCTTCTCTTAGCCATCAATCACCTCTACTCCCATGCTGCGTGCGGTGCCTTCAATGATTCTCATTGCGGCTTCTTCGCTACGGGCATTGATATCGTTCTTCTTCGTCTGCACGATCTGCTTGATCTGGGAACGGGTGATCTTGCCCGCAGTCTCACGACCGGGAGCCTTCGCACCACTTGCCAGATTGGCAGCTTTCTTGATCAGAACTGCTGCCGGGGGAGATTTCGTGATGAACGTGAAAGAACGATCCTGGTAAACGGTGATCACAACAGGAATCACCATTCCTGCCTGTGACTGCGTCGCGGCGTTGAATTTCTTGCAGAAATCCATAATATTGACACCAGCCTGACCAAGCGCGGGACCTACGGGAGGTGCCGGATTGGCTGCGCCAGCGGGAATCTGCAAGCGAATCTGCGCTGTTACCTTCTTCGCCATTTCATTCTCCGTTACCGTTCGTGGTTCGAACTGACAGGGTTTCTTCCGCGATACGGTTCAGTTATTTATGCTTCGAGTCATTCCGGGAGACAAAGAGTCATTCTTCGTCTGGCCCGACCTGCCAAAACTCCAATTCCACAGGGGTGGACCGGCCGAAAATCGAAACCATCAGTTTCAATTTGCCGCGTTCAACGTCAATTTCCTGAATGACGCCTTCAAAGTTGGCAAAAGCACCGTCGATGATACGGACAGTACCGCCAATCACGATGTAGGCAGGCACCTTGACCGGTGCATTGCCCTTGTCAGACACTTCTTCCGTCTGACGGATCAGATCCTGAACTTCCATTTCGGAAAGATGGGGAACAAAGATCTTGTCAGGATCACTTGCATGAGGATCGGAACCGACAAATGTGATCACGCCCTGAACATTCCGGACAAATGACCACGCCTTGTCATTCAGTGAATTATCCTCATTATAAAGATCCATTCTGATATAAACATAACCGGGGAAAATCTTGCGGTTGATGATCCGCTGTTTTCCATTCTTGATCTCGGTGATCTTTTCCATGGGGATCAGGACTTCGTACACAGGAATATCGTTGTCCGCCAATGCGATCTGGCATTTCAACTTTTCCTGCACTTTATTTTCTTTGCCGGACAGGGTATGAAGAATATACCATTTGCCGCAGCTTCTGTCAATCATTTCGTCCATAGTGAAAAAATCTCCAAGTTTGTATTCAGTGATGGGCAGAGAAATACGCAATTACGCCCGTGTCAGCAGTTTGATCAAATTGATAAGAACAAGGTCGATACCGGCGACATAACCGGCAAGAATCACCAGAGTGATCATCACGAGCAGTGTGGATTCCACAAGAGCATCACGTGATGGCCAGGTACATTTCTTCATTTCTTCCGCCACATTTTCAAAAAACACGCGGATCTTAGCAAAAATACTCATTGTTAACCTGACGTCTTTCCTGTTCTGGATTGTTTCTGATTACTTCAGTTTTGGATCATTTCTTCCATTCAAAAAGAATTGGCAGGAGCGGAGAGTCTCGAACTCACGACCTGCGGTTTTGGAGACCGCTGCTCTACCAACTGAGCTACACTCCTGCATCCCCGGCGCATCCCTGGATGAAACTGCCGGGAGGGTTTCATCCGGTCACCAAATAAAACTTACTTGGTTTCCTTGTGAATCGTGTGCTTGCGTTCAAATTTGCAGAACTTTTTGATTTCGAAGCGACCGGGAGTATTCTTTTTCTCCTTGGTCGTTGTGTAGTTCCGACGCTTGCACTCGGTACATTCCAACGTAATAATCTCGCGCATGATCAGTATCCGATCTTCTTTCGCGCCATCGCGTATGAATAACCGGGGGAGCAGATAGCAAACCTACCGGCTCCCCCGAGATCAATTACGCGAGGATTTCGTCAACCGTACCGGAAGCGACCGTACGGCCGCCTTCGCGGATGGCGAAGCGCTGTTTCTGTTCCATGGCGATGGGAGCGATCAGCTCAACGGTGATCGCAACATTGTCGCCAGGCATAACCATCTCAGTGCCTTCGGGCAGAGTGATGACACCGGTGACGTCCGTCGTCCGGAAGTAGAACTGGGGACGGTAGTTGGAGAAGAAGGGTTTGTGACGGCCACCTTCGTCCTTGGAGAGAACGTAGATGGTGGCAGTGAATTTTGTGTGCGGGGTGATGGAGCCCGGTTTTGCGAGGACCTGACCGCGTTCGACTTCTTCTTTCTTGGTACCGCGGAGGAGGCAGCCGACGTTGTCGCCAGCCTGACCCTGGGGCAGTTCTTTACGGAACATTTCAACGCCGGTGATGGTGGTCTTGGCAGTTTCCTTCAGACCGATGATCTCAACGTTGTCACCAACTTTGACGACACCGCGTTCCACACGACCGGTAACGACCGTACCACGACCTTCGATGGAGAACACGTCTTCGATCGGCATGAGGAAGGGTTTGTCAATGTCACGGACGGGTTCGGGGATCCAGGAGTCGATCGCATCCATGAGTTCCTGAATGCAGTTACATTCAGCAGCGGTGGGATCGGTAGCCTGGAGAGCGGGATAAGCAGCACCGCGAACGATCGGGGTGTTGTCGCCGTCGAAGCCGTATTTGTCGAGCAGCTCGCGGATTTCCATTTCGATGAGTTCGAGCAGTTCGGGGTCAGCCAGGTCAACCTTGTTCAGGAAGACAACGATTTTGGGCACGCCGACCTGTTTAGCGAGGAGGACGTGTTCCTTGGTCTGGGGCATAACGCCGTCAACAGCACTGACGAGGAGGATAGCGCCGTCCATCTGGGCAGCACCGGTGATCATGTTCTTGACATAGTCAGCGTGGCCCGGGCAGTCGACGTGAGCATAGTGACGGTTGTCGCTCTGGTATTCGACGTGGGAGGTGGCGATCGTCAGGATCTTGGTGGAGTCACGACGACCCTGGGATTCGGATGCCTTAGCAACCTGGTCGTAGGGGATGTAGTCTGCGAGACCTTTCAGGCTCTGAACGTGCGTGATAGCAGCGGTCAGGGTGGTCTTGCCATGGTCAACGTGGCCGATGGTACCGACGTTGACGTGCGGTTTTGTTCTTTCGAACTGTTCCTTTGCCATTTTTAGCTCCTTTGCTGAGATTTTCAGCTTTGGGTCATTGTGACCCTGGTTACTTTTTATAGTTTCGTTTGTGTTCCGTTTGAATATCAAAATGGAGCCTATGACCAGATTCGAACTGGTGACCTCTTCCTTACCAAGGAAGTGCTCTACCAACTGAGCTACATAGGCACATCAACGACACAATCCATGTGTTGATTTGCTTAATATAGCGCCGAAAAAGCGGCTTGTCAAATGAATTTTCTGCAAAAAACGGACTTTTTTTGCATTTTTTCCACTTGCGCTCCTGCAGTTCGACGCCGGAGGAAAGCAGAAACCGGCAGCAGAGCGACTCTGCCGCCGGTCATATTTTTCATCAAAGATCGCCGTAAACCGTTTTCAGATATTCCCCGAAAGCATAGGCGATGACGTTGGCACCGAGCCAGAACGCCTGTTTCTGCTGCTGTTCGGAAAGACCTGAACCGCCGGCTTTCCATGCATCGTTGATATCGCCCTGATGATAGAAGACGATCCAACGGCCGTTGTTCTTGACGCCGAGCGCACGGTCACCGGAGTGGTGGAACAGACGCGGGGCACCGTTGGGGAAGAAGAACGGCTGCTGATAAATGATATCGTCGTTGGCGATATCCACAAGTTCATGGTTGGGCAGTACGCGCCGGATCATGTTGCGGAACGAACTGTTGAAGTTGCCGCCGCCGTTGTCAGCAAAAAGCAGACCGCCGTCTTCGATCAGATACTGACGGAGCTGTTTGACTTCTTTCGTTGTCAGGTTGATCCCTTTGCTGCCGGTGATATAGACAAAAGGCGGTTTCTTCTTTTTATTGCGGAACCGGTGTTCGATCTCATCGATGGAAATCGCTTCCGTATCGGATGCGATATTGAATCCGGCAAATTCCTTGATCTTCAGGAGCATGTTGTAGTCTGCCCCCTTACCCATATCCTGATCCCAGTCACCGCCATTGTATTTCAGACGGATGAAGCGGATCACACCGTTATCCATACCATTGGGCCATCCGGGCTTCCCGCCCTTCTTGCCGGTACCGAATGTACCGCCGGTCGTCTGATACTGGGATTCGGTTTTTTCATCAAATTCCTGAAGCAGGATATCGTCCGGCATTTCCGGTACAGTAAAGAGGAATGCGCTGTTGGGATTGAGAACAAAACGCTTTTTCGGTTTTTTCTTCTTGATGCGTTTGACCTGCTGGGGCTGCACCTGACCGCCGCCGTCGCCCTTCGGAATGTTATATTCATCTTCCAGATAGCAGGACTGCAGCAGTGCGGGCAGAAGCATCAGGAAGAAGACATAATAGCCGACCACCCAGTAGAACGAGCGGATCAAACCGGAGGATTCCGTTTTGCAGGTAAGGTTGTCCCGCATGACATCGCCCAGTTCGCGGCGTCCCAGCGGGATGCGGAAATAGGTTTTTGCCGATGAGAGCAGCAGGGGGAACCAGAGGAAGAAAGAATAAATCGCGCCGGGCAGCCAGAACCAGAGATAATCCGTCCACATTTCGTTACGGCTGTCGCTGTCGAAGATCTCTTTCTTTGTCACTGTTTCCAGCAGCTGATCGGGCATATCAAATACAACGCCGATGAGCCAGAGCCAGTATGCAGTGAAGGCGATACCGCCGGCAAGTGCGGCATAATACGCCACGCGGCGGAGCGGAGCGACCACTGCGCCAACGATACAGAGCGCAGCAGCCGCCAGAACCAGCAGCAGAACTGCCAAAGCAGGTGTTCCGGTATAGAAATCCAGCATCTGCATCAGACCGTTATCGTACAGGATCTCCAGCAGAGTAGGTTCAAAACGGAGGTTGTTGCTGTTGAATTTTGTTTCTTTGAAACGCTCTTCGTACCAATCGGAGATCTGACTGCCTTTGATGGATGTTTTCTCGATGACTTGAGGTTTCTTTTCCACAAATTTTGCGGCATAGTTGTCGCGGATGGCTTTTTCTTCGTCCTTCCGGATCCTGCCGTGACTGGCTTTATAGCTGAGGACTGCGGCTTCCGCTTTTTCTGCCAGATCCGCTTTGTCCTTTGCATTTTCCAGATCGGTCAACTGACGCAGTTTTTCATTCTGCTTGTCGAGTTGATTTTTGACAATGGTCTTGCCGTCCGCTTCACGGAATGCGGCATACTGACCGAAAGCGTTGATGTGACGGGTATTGTCCTCCTCAAATTTTTCTTCGATCTGTTCAATGATCGAAGTTTCCATGGGAGGCAAATTGATCACATTCACTTCAAGAAATGCTTTGTGATGCTGGAGACGGAGTCCCGTGACTTCCTGCACTTTTATGCCGCGTGCGCTGTTTTCTGTACGGTTTTCCGCCATGATCAGCGCAATGAGTTTATCGGCAAGCGCCTGCTGGAACCGTTCCGAATGGGAAAGTTCCTCCATCAATTTCAACTGTTCGGGTGTGGGATTGACCAACACGACCGTGGGGTCTTCCGTAGCGCCGTTGAGTTTTTCAACGTGCATATTGATGTGGATCTGTTCTTCGTGATCCTTGCAGAGGACACGTTCCGCACCTTCCAGATGGGCAGTTTCAACACCGGAAATGGCAGAGACGAGAGCCAACTGTTCAGGCGTGGCAGTTTCACCGTTTTCCGCCTCGCTCAACAGTTTTTCCAATGCGGCGAGATCCGTGCGCTGCTGCTGGGTTGCCTGATACAGCCGGACATACATATTGTAACCGAAATCCGTCCGGTCAAGATGAAGCCGGTTGGCGTTACGGTCGGCATAGGTCTCCAGGTCAGCCAGGCTGTTCATCAGGAAAAGTGAACTGCCGTTGAACCAGACCCAGGCAAGCATCAGTGCGGCGATGGCAAGTGCAGCAGCATAGCGGAATCCCCATGGGATCACACTAAGCCCCCTGCCGATCCCCCGGAAGATAAACAGAAAGCCTGTGGCGATCCATTTATGCACCAAGCCGATGCCCCTGATCACATGCTCCAGCATGTCCAGAAGCCCCTGCCGGGATAATAATTTTTTCAGGTCGATCATCGTGCGTTATCTCTTTTCTGTTCAGAAGTCGATACCGCCTTCGTTCATCTTTGCATTGTCGGGTGATTCCATCTGATTTGCATAGGGATCTGCCGCCGCTTTCTTTTCGCCGCCTGCCGGAGCGGCTTCTTTAGCGGGAGCTGCTTTTTTCTGTTCAGCTTCCTTCTTTTCCTGTTCCTGAGCCTTCAACTGGGCGCGTTTGGCAGCTTCTTCCTGTTTCTGCTGTTTTTCCAGTTCGGCTTTTTCTTTTTCGATGCGTTTCTTTTCCACAGCGGGATAAATCGTTTTGTATTCGATACATTCGCCGATAAATCCGATGGAGAGCAGAAGAAGCAGGACAAAATGCGTTCCGAATGAGATCAGCAAGCTGTTGATCATACGCGGCTTGGCAATCGTGCTGACGAGTGTTGCCGGATCTGTATTTTCACGGTTTTCCATGTGATATGACTCCTAATCAGTAAGTTGTTTTTCAATTATTCCTGGGCATAGCCCATACTGGATTCGCCGACAAACGCCACCTTGACGCCGGCTTCGGCAAGTTTGTTGATGACGCTTGTATATTGCTTCGCAGACAACGTATTATGCGCCTTGAACATCACGGTGAAATTTTTATTGTCACCGCGCAGATTTTCCACAGTGCTTTTCAACACTTCGGGTGTGATGGATTCCCCCTGAAGCCAGAGGGCGCCGTCTTTATCGATCATGATAGATACCGGCTGGTCTTCGATCATCTGCACATCAGGGGATGCGGGCATCTCACATTCAATGTGGGATTCCTGCATAAATTTGGAAGTCAGAAGAAAGAAAATGATCAGCAGGAACGCGATATCCCCCATAGAGGATGTGGGAACAGCAAGGACTACGCCTTTGTTCTTTTTAATATTCATTCCCATGATATCAGCCCTTTCCGCCGTCACCGCCGGATTTGCCGTCTGCCGATTCCATCAGGCAGAGAAAACCGCCGCATTCATTGATCATCATGACCACTTTGAAATACAGATCATAAGATGCTTTGTCATCCGTCTGAAGGATCACAAAACGATCTTCCATTTTTTCTTTGGCATAGAAATTTTCCGCCAGCAGACGCGCTTTCAACTCTTCCGGAGAAACGATGGGAGGAGCTGATTTTTCATCGTCTGTACCGACACGGATGAAAGAACCTTCCAGATGAACCGTCAACTGTTTCTTTTCATCTTTTTTCTCGGCAGGATTTTCCGGGGGAGTTCCGGACGGGATATCCACCACGCTGCCTTTGAATGCTGCGATCTGGGTCGTCAGAATAAAAAAGATGATCAGCAGAAACGAAATATCTGAAAATGGTCCCACATCAATATCTGTCAGGGGTGCCCTGGGTTTTGATTTGATCATTGTCAGAACCGTTCTTTTTCAGTGTCAGCCTTTATAATCCAGCGCGATGAAATCGACAAGCGCCGTACATGCTTTGTCAATATCCTGAACATGGGCATCGACTTTGCGGGAGAAAATATTGTACGCGATCACGGAAGGCATGGCGACCAGAAGACCGGCAGCCGTAGTGATCAGAGCTTCAGAAATACCGCCGGACACCGCAGTTGCTTCCAGGGTGGTGGAGTTCGCCATGGAGTCGAAGGAGGCGATCATACCAGTCACCGTACCGGTCATACCGAGCAGCGGGGAAAGGCTTGCCACGATCGGCAGCACACCGATATTCCGGTCAAGCGCACCGATGATCTGGGGTGCATAGTCTTCCATGGAAGTCTTGACAATGGCACTGACTTCACCCATCGATCTGCCGGAATCTTTCAGTTTGATGAATTTCTGGATACCCAGCAGCAGCACAGCCGCCACAGGACCGCCCACATTTTCACATTCGGCAACTGCATCTTCGTCTCTGCCTTCTTCCAGTGCGGCGATCACACTGCGCATGAGAGCAGTCACATCTCTGCCGGCAACCCGGAACGCCAGATAACGGTCAATAATAACGGCAAAGCCGACAATGGACAGAAGTGTGATCGGATACATCATGAATCCGCCGTCAAAAATAAATTTCAGCATAGTTTTCTATAACCTTTCGTTTCTTGAAGCTGTTTCGCTCTCTTATTCTTCTTCACCGGCGAGCTGACCGACTTTACGCTGGATCAGTTCACGCAATCCCTGTGCTTTCGCAGCAAACTTGGAGTTGGGATATTCACTGATCAGCTGTTCGCATTTTTCCAATGCTTCTTCAAAACGGCCAAGTTCATATGTGGCATGAGCCCAGGTAAAGAGCATGGAATCCAGGAAGTCTGCGTCGGGATAATCGCGGAAGATCTGTTCCATCATCTCGATCACGCGGTTGAAGTCTTTCTGATCCACGTAGAACTGAGCGATTTTTTCCAGTGCCTTGCCGGCAAACGGAGAATCGGGATAGTTGTCGGAACATTTTTTGTATTCCAGCATCACAGGACCGAAGTTGGGACGGTATGTCGGGTCCTTGACCTGACGTTCTTTGGCATTGCGGATCGCCATTTCTTCCATAACAGCAGCAATGTTGAACTGGGCTTCCGCCTTCAGGTCGGATTTCGGCAGCTGGAGGATACCGCGGTAAATGTTCAGACCTTCCGCAACGGAGCGGTCGGAGCCTTCCATGATCTTGATCTGGGCGATTTTGACCAGTGCGCGGTCAACCAGAACGGAATCCGGAAATGTTTTAATGAGCGTGGTACAGACCGCGATCGCTTCTTTGATCTTGTCCTGAACGATCAGCAGTTCCCATTTCGTATTGAACGCATCTTCAAGCAGTGCGTGTTCCAGTGCGGCTTCCGCATTGATCTTCAACACTTCGTCGATCTTTTCCAGACCTTCACCGGCGCGTTTGTTGGCATAGTCAACAAGCCCCATTTCCTTGAAGATCTGGGACAGATGCAGCAGAAGTTTGGATTCGATCAGGTTCTTTTTCGCCTTGATTTCAAGGTCGTCGATGTGTGGTGTCAGGATGGACACGTTGGGTTTGGAACCGATGAGGATGGGCACTTTGAAGGTGCGGGCGGCCACTTCACGGCCGAGGATGTGTGCTTCATCCTGATATTCGATCTGGATCTGGTCTTCTTTCTGAACACGCAGAGGACCGGCGGGATCATCATTGGTCTTTGCCGCTTCCAGCTGGGTATCGGGGTCGAAGAAATCGGGTTTCACGCTGCCGATAAACACACCGCTGCGTTTGTCGGTTTCAGTCAGCGTGTAAGTACGGGTATCGCGCACCTTGATTTCAGGTGTTTCGTTGTCGAGGTCGATACCGACTGCCAGTTCGTCTTTCGGTTTTTCCACTTTATAAATGGATTTGACGGTGACCTGGATCGTATCTTTTTCCGGTGTCAGGTCTTTATCGAGGTCGCGGACACGCATGAAGATGTCCTGATCCGCCAGAATACCGTTACAGTATTCTTCGTAACTGCCGTTGGTGAAACCGACGGTCGCCGTGGAGACCAATGCGACTTTCGCCACCATTGTCTGATCGGTTTTGCCGCTGGAGGTGTGGGTATCCAGATAGGTCACGGAAACCACATCGCCACCCTTGATCTGCAGCACGCCGTCGTTGTGTTTGGGTTCGCCGGGAGCAGAAGGAATGGAGCCGATGAACGTAACCGTTTCCTTACCAAGTTTGTCCATTTCAACGACTTCTTTGTCGCCGTTGGTATTGGTCAGTTCAACTGTCAGTTTTTTCTGGTCGTCTTCAATGGAAAGAACGATCAGGTCTTCGTCGTAGATCTTGATGAACAGACGCTGACCGGCTTCCGCCAGAACTTCGCCTTCTTTGGCATTGGCAAGTTCATCTTCCGGGATACTCGTGCCGACGCGTTCCAGAGCATCCACCGCCTGATTCCAGCGGTTCAGCTTGAAGTGGCAGAGCCCGATGTAGTAATAGGATTCATTGGCATACACACTGCCGGGAAATTTATTCACGACCTGACGCAGATGTGAAAATGCCTGATTGAACTGATTCTGGTTGTAATAGCAGATACCGATTTTGTAAAGGGCATCCGCCTGAATTTCTTCATCTTCCTCCTTGAGGATCTTCAGAAGATGTTTCACAGCGTTGTCAAACTGTTTCTTTTCGATGTAGTAATCAGAAAGAGCAAGGTCCGCTTTGACCGCAGCCTTGGTGTCGGGATACTGCTGACCGATCTGGGTCAACGCCTTGACACCGCGTTCTTCCTGTTTCGCTTCCAGCAATTCAATACCCTGATTCAGGATACGGTTTGCTTCCAGTTCCTTGTGATCCGCATCGGTTTTACCGCGACGGGGTTTCTTGGATTTGTCAGATTTTTCGGTTGCCGCTTTCTTGTCCTGAGCAATCGCTTCAGGGATTACCGCAGTGCCGAACGCGAAGGAACAAAGTGCTGCCGCCAGGAGCCCTTTCCGCCATACATTTGCGCGAATGATGTGTTTCATGTTGCGTTTCCTGTGTCGTTATCTTATCATATTTTCTGTTTCATATCAAATGTCATCGTCATCAACACTTGCACCGAGACCGGTGTCGTCGATCCCCATACTTTCCAGAAGCTGGTGGGACCATGATGCCTGCTGTTTCTTCGGATAAACCTTCAAGATCCGTTTTGCTTCCGCAATCGCCATCTTGTTGTTGCCCAGCTGCTTGTAGTACGTCGCACGACGCCATGCAGCTTCAGGGCCGGCTTCATCCTGGAAAGAGTTTTCGATCTCGATATAGGTCTGGATCGCAGCTTTGGAGTCTTTTTTCTTTTTCTGACATTCAGCCACTTCCCAGAGTGTACGCGGCGGTTCACCGATGGCACGGTAAACTTTGATCGCTTCATCATATTCTTTCTTGGCATGCTGAAGGATCCAGGCTTTGTTCCAGCCTGCACGATTCGCCAGTTTGACATCCGTGCCGAATTTGTTGCTGATCGTATCCAGCTGGGTCAGAGCCTCATCCCATTTACGCAGACCTTCCAGAGATCTGTACTGATTCCACGCACGGATTTTTTCGTCTTTGATACGGTTGTTGACGTATGCACCGTGTTCCCAGCGATTGCACTGGAACAGCAGTTCAACCAGCCGGGAGATCCGTTTCTGCTGACGATCTTTATTCTTTTCGTCGTCCGGCGTTTTCAGCACATAATTCAGTGCATCGGCAACCCGTTTGTCAAATTCTGCATCCTTGACAAACCGTTTGGCTGCCAGCACATGGATCGAACGGCTGTGGTAATCCCACATTCTTTCCGCCCGTTCATAGAATTTTTTGTTGTCCTCGATCAACGTCCACAATTCACGGTGCGGATCGGGACCTTTTTTGCCGCCGCGGTAACGGAGGATCAGATCCTCTTTGGTGAAATAATGATAGTACATGTGATGTACCATGATGAGATCGAACATCTCATTCACCATGTTACAGCGCAGTTCGGACGCTTTTATATTCTTTTCCATGGCTTCATCACGATAAGTCGCCAGGTACCAGGAGGTGTAATCCGCCATCTTTCCGGTACTGGCACAGGATGCCATATAGAAAAGTTTCGCATTGTCCGCCGCGCTGTTGCCGCGATGGTTTTTATAAATCTGTTTCAGATAATGTTCCGCTTTTTCCGGTTCTTTGTTCCGCCAGTAGTTGCGGACCAGCTGCAGGGAGGCGGAAGCAGCAACTTTGTGTTTGCTGTAATCCGGATCATCCAGCAGTTCTTTCATTGTGAGCATTCCCTTGGAATAGTCACCGTTATCAAACTGCGCCACACCGCGATAGTACAGCGCGGGGGCAGCCGCATCAATTTCACCGGGATAGAAGTCCACCACTTCGTTGTAAACTCCGATGGCTCTGTTACGGTCTTTCGCCTGATGCAGGGCATAAGCACGGAGGAACACCATATAAGGCAGAACCTCCGATTCTTTGTACTGGGTCTGGAACCGGTCGAACTCACTCGCTGCTGCCCGGAACTGATTGGAACGGAGCAGATTGAACGCTTTATCATACTGCACGCGTTCAAACTGGCTCATGCGGCGGTAGCGGTCGGCATTGATGACATGCCACAACTCCTGACCCGCCACTGATGCCGCTCCTCCGAGCAGCATCAGTGCCAGCAGCAGAACCGAAATCGTTTTTGAATGATACTTCATCGTTTCAGTTCTCCCCGGATATCAGCGGATGTTCTTGATGGGGTTGGATGCCATTCTGCCACGGGCATATTTAGCCCACTTGGATTCCGGATAATCCCAGATCAGACGCTGGAAGTACTGATATGCCTTCACCTTGTTCTCATGAGTTTCCATCAGATACAGGGAGTCACCGGCAAAGTACAGCGCTTCCGCACGTTCATTCTTGTTGTCTTTGTAACGTTCTTCGATCGCAGAGAAGATACGCACCGCCATCGTGTAGTCCGGCTTGTAGGTACGTTTGATCTCTGCCATCTGTTTCACTTTCAGTTCTTCGTTACGACGACTGGCATAACCGGCAAGCAGCAGCGCTTTCGCAGCCATGTTGTGTTCCGGATGTGCCATACCGAATTTTTCCAGCACGGACGCCGCCAGACGGTAGCGTTTTGTGCGGTAGTAGTAGTTGCCCAGACGCAGTTTCGCATCCGTTGCCAGATTGCTGGTGGGATAGAGATAGGTCAGGCGGACGAATTCTTCGCAAGCCAGATCACCCATCTGCTGTTTGCGCTGCGCTTCTTTTTCCAGAGCTGCCAGTCTTTCATAGCAGACAGCTTTCTGGTAATAACTCTTGGGCGCATATTCGCTGTCCGGATAACGGCTGATCACAGTGGAGAACTGGGAAATGGCACCACGGTAATCTTCCAACTGCTGAGACAGGTTCGCCAGCAGGAATTCACCCTGAGCTTTCAGAGATGTATTGGGATAGTCACGCAGAGCTTCTTCCAGCACGCGTTTACCCTTCGCGATCTCGCGTTTCGCCTGTTCAACTTTTTCCGGATCGGGTTTGCCGTCGGCACCCTTGATCGCCTTGTGGCTCTTCGCCATTTCAAAGAGAGCTTCCGCCATGAGGAAGTTGGTCTTCACTGCCATATCGGGATCTTTGAATTTCTTGGTGAAGGCTGCAAGTTCGCCGTCGGAACCGATCACGACTTCACCTTCCAGTGCCACCGTACGGGGCTGGGCGGAGTGAAGCGGGATCTCATCCACATAGGAGAAGGAGATCTTGTCGCCGAAGTTGGACCAGATGGTATTGGCATCCAGTTTCACAGGTTCACTCTGACCTGCCAGCGGTTTGCGCTTCAGATCAACTTTCAGAGAACCGGTGAAGATACCGGAATGCTGCAGGGTTTCGGACAGTTTCATCGTCACTTTGTCACCAGTCAGTTTGCTGCTGATGCTCACTTCCACCGTATCACGTTCCGGAGAGATGTCACGGTCCGGATCGTGGACGCGGATGTAGAAGCGCTGACCGAGATGCACAGAACGCATGGGGGAGAGATATGCTTTGTCGAACAGTTCAAGTTCCCCGTCGGAACGGAGCTGGACCGTCTTCTTGGCAAGTTCTTTACCCGATGCATCCTTGAAGGAAATGAAGATCTTGTCGGAACCGGACACGATCACGGTGGGAACCTTGAACGCATCGCCGTCCAGACGGGAATTATCTTCACTCAGCAGATTGAAGGTTTCATTGCTTGTGACCAGATCATTGATTTCGTCATTGGCAGAACCAAGCTGCAGTCTGACAACGCCGGAGAAGAGACCCATTTCCAGAACACTGGTACTGGTCATTCTGTTGTTGCCGCCTTCAATGCGCACCGGATAGCCCTTGCTGTGAGCCTGATGCGCCAGAGGCTTCAACGGCATTTCAACACGCAGCGGCATACGTTCACGGCGTTCAGAATCGGCGGCATTGATTTCCGTCGTGGTCAGAACATCCACAAACGCTGTACTTCCGGCATGTTTTGCCAGTTCCGGACAACTCAGTTCCAGCAGGAGCGGAGCTTTGCTGTTGACAATTTCGATCTTGTCGGCTTTGCCCTGCGTTTCGTCAGGCACAATGGCTTTCGCTGTGATCTGTTCCTTGAACAGTTTGATGTCGCCCAGTCGGTTGCCCTGACGGTTGCGCATCATCTGGATCTTGGCAAGTGCCGCAGGACTGCGGTCTTCGATCATGTTCACGACTGCATCGTAAACTGTCAGATACGGACGGGATCCTTCGTTGTTGTCAAGGACCGTCTGACGATAGTACGGGATACCGGGTTTGTTGTTTTCACGGTCCATGTAGCGGGCATAGATCTTGTCGCCGGGAACCACTTTCAGCGTACGGCGTGCCTGATCAGTTTTGTCACCGACACGGAAGGTTTCCTGGAAGGTACCGCGACTCATCATATTCTGCTTCGGTCCTTCCGCTTCCAGCAGTTCCATCACGATCTTTTCACCGCTGCTGGTAAAGACATCGACCTTGACAACTTCACGGTCATCTGTTCTGTCTTCGTCAGGGTCGGAAACAAAGACGATCACACTGTCACCCTTGGTCGCGCGGGCGGCAGAAGACAGAACCGTGCGGGTTTTGCCTTCATCGTCGATCTCCACATCTTCATAGCAGAACTTGATGATGGCGTCTCTGAACGCACTGGACATGGTTTCTGTCAGCACGGCTTTGTTGTCGTCGATACGTTTTTTATCTTCATACTTGATATTGATGCTGTCGGCAGCAGCCACTTCCAGGATCCGGTTGTTTTTGCCGGAGCTCAGGTCCTGATCCGTGGGAACGATCGTTTTGCCTTTGTCATCGGTCGCAGCTGCTTTCGTCACTTCGATCTGATTCCCGATGAAGTCTTCAAACACCCAGCGGATCCGGCGGTAACGCAGCGGTTTTTCCATGGTGAGTTTGAAGCCGTCAGCAGTCTGCGTGATTTTTCCTTTGGGCTTCAGATATTCAGCCAGAAGCGGATTCTTTTCTGCATTGAACCAGTCTGCCGGCATGGGCTGACAGGAACCGTCGGGCTGCATCACGCCGAGGGTCACAGCAGAATCCTTATCATAGTTGTTGAAATAGATCTTGACCGTGTGGATACCTTTGTTCAGCACCATGGAACGCTTGGTGGCAATACCGGTGGCGTTCATACGGCCGGAGATCTGCAGGCGGTCGTCAATGAAGAAGTAAACCGTCTGATTATCATCGGGCTTCTGCATGAATTTGAATTCGATCTGCTGACTTTCGTTCAGGTAGAACGCGCCGCTGATCATACCGCAGATCCAGTTGTCGCGACCGCGAAGTTTCTGCTGAGTATCGCGGGAGAAGGACGGACGGGGAACCATGATACCTTCATCGGAAGAATTCAGGAACATGCGCTGAAGTCTGTCGAGATAAGTGTCACGGCCGTTGCGATAGTGAACACGCAGTCCGCCGCGGATCTTGCCGCTGTCCAGTGCAGGATAAACCGCCAGGGTATCCGCATTCTGGTCAATGCTGCCGACAACACGCATGGATTTGATCGCGGCAGGATTGGGCATGGTGATGGAGGCTTCCTTGAAGTTACAGGATGTCATGGTATCGACTTCCAGCCATTTCGGACGTTTGCCGTCCGGCTGGCTCTTCCAGGAACCGGTCTTCTTGTTGTTGATCACGGCATTGACGTCAAGACCTTCCAGCATGTCGGAAACGACAGTGTTCGGGAACGGGATACCCGTTTCGATCTTTCCTTCAAACACACCGGTGCAGTCGCCGGTTTCCGTCAGAACAAAATCCTTGATTTCGTCGCCGGAACTGCTGATCACATCAACGGTGACCGTGTCAGGTTTGTTGGAGTTGATGCTCATGTCATAGTCAACAACACGGACATTGATGGGGCTGCCGGGGCGGACAATGGAGCCGCTGTTGCGGGAGCCGGAAATACCGGAAGTCAGTTCATAAGACTGGAGCAGTTTGAGTTCTTCCTGTTCTTCATCGGAAAGGATGGTCTGGGAAGAAGCATAGAGTTTCGCCGGGAAACGGATATTCAGATGTTTCGGCGGCAGATTGATCGCACCGTTTTCCACCTGGAATTTGGGTTCGACCTGATAAATGATTTCGTCTTCACCGGTCAGTTCCAGCAACATATTGTTGGGAACGACTTTGCCCAGACAGGTCGCCAGTTCTGCAGAGAACATGTTGGGGTCCTGAGAGTTGGGCATGAGTTCCACGATCTCACGGTCTTTACCTTTGGTGGTGGTGACCAGAACCGGCAGGCTCTTGCCGCCGCGGATAATGGACAGGTTCGTATCCTGGATCAACAGCTTGATGGGTTTGCCGGGGATGGCGACCGTGGCAAGTTTCTGCTGACCGATACGCAGTTCGGTGAAGTGCAGTTTGTTCGTACGGAGCATGATCTGCCCCTGGAGAAGACGGGCTTCAGGATGAGTGCTGTTGCGCATGAAGACTTCGCCCAGGTTTGCCATGGCGGCTTCATCATCCATCAATTCATAATCCACACGCGCCTGCAGGTAGTAGGCTTCCGCCTGGTCGTCCTGCGTTTTGGATGCCTGGAGGCGTTCCAGCATCGTGCGGGCTGTGGTGTAATCCTGCGTGAGGATCAACAGTTCGATCAAACGGAATTTGGCAAGTCTGCCGGCTGCCGTTTTGGCATACCGTTTGTTGGTGGTCAAACTTTCGTATTCGATCTTTGCAGCGGGATAGGATTTCCAGTCGCGGTACACATCGCCCTTGCTCAAACCGAGTTTCGCAGCGTTGGCAGCGGAAAGACTGGCTTCATCCATCCACATGGTCTGACCGAGTTCCATAGCTTCTTTGTACATGGTACTCTTACGGGCCTGTTCAACACCCCACAGCGCGAAGTCGAAATCAAATTCTTTCCAGCGCTGCGTCAGAAGCGGCATACGGTCACGCACCAGACTCCATGCCTGAAGGGCGTTGCCTTCACGCTTCATCTGCTGGGCAAGGAACAGGTTGTAAGCCGGGTCACTCTTATCGACCGGAACAAGGCCGGGGATGTCTTTGGCAAGCTCAGACATTTTCAGGGAGAACTGCTTTTTCATTTCGGCATGATAGCTGCCGGTGCCATTGGTCATGCTGCTCAGGAACACATAACTGATCTGGGGCGGCATTTTATCAAGGATCTTCAGCACGTTATCAGCAACATTTTTGCCGATATAGTTCTGGCTGTGGCGGCCGAGGGAGAAGCCGATCACTGCAGCAGCACGGTTGACGGCTGCAATGTTGCCGTCTTTCACGATCGGTTCCAGAGAATACTGGAGTTTATCCGCAAAATCAAAAATATTGTCACTCATCGCAGCATTGCCGCGGAGAACTGCAACAGAAAGTTTGTCGAAGAGGGAGGCAGCGGCAGTCTTCTGGTTGCCATCCAACTTGGAAGCGGTGATCCGCGCAAATGCGTTCATCACATGAGAGGAAACCGGAGCCTGGAGCCATTCTTTCTGGGGCCAGGAGGCGAGCAGCGGTTTGATGGAGGCTTCCGCAAATGCCAGGAACACATCATCGGGGATATTGTTTCCCAGAGAGGCAACCGCATTGATGGATCTCAACTGATCGCGTTGGGAACGTTTCTTGATCAGATCGGCATATTTCAGAAGAACATTTTTCAGATCATCCTTGGAAGCAAGACCGATGATACTGGCTTCACGATTGAAGTCAACAGCATCTTCACTCACGCCGCCATCGATCATCTTTTCGAGGATCGCGGTGATCGTGCTGACAGGGATCGGTTCAAATTTCTTTTTACCGCTGTTCAGGAAATAGTACAGTTCCCAGTATGCCTGACGGCTGTATTTCACGCCTTGGGCTTTCATCAGGTTTTCGATCTGCTTGAAGAAGTATGCCTTGCTCCAGCTGTCTGCAGATTTCATACTGTACGCCAGAGCAGTATAAGCCATTTCCTGCGTGACTTTTTCAAACAGCGTGCTGTCCGCTTTGGGCTGGATCTTGTTTTCGGTCCGGAGCTGATTTATTCCCCAGAACTGGCTGTTGTTGGCAATGGCATATTTTACCATATTATAGTAAAGGCCGCCCTGCGTCTTTTTGCCGTCAATGTTCCATGCGCGGGACAACAGTTCGTTCATGACCTTACCGTTTTCCAGACGGGGAACCCAGAGCTGGATCATCTTCGCGGCATTTTCGTTTTTGCCCCATGCGACCTGTTTGTGATGCTGCATCAGGTTGTAGATGGCAAGCTGCTGCGGAGTTTTTGCATCGTAAAGGTCTGCGGGCACTTTTCCTTTATAGGCATTAAGGACAGAGGCGGAGATCTTTTCCAGTTCGCCGAGTTTATCAGCGCCCATTTCCCAAGCGGCTGCAACCGCAGCGTAGATGGGATCGGAACCTTTCTTCGCACCTTTCATACCGGCAAGTTTGCTGTTGCCTTTGAACGCGCCGGTACTGAGATTGTCGATCAGACGCTGATTCTTGGGGCATGAACCCTGAAGCTGGATGACTTCTGCCAGAGCAGGCAGAAAATCGTTGGCGGGGATACGGCCTTTACGGATGAGGTCGGCGATCTGACCGTCATTGTAATTGTGAGTCAGCATGTGGGTCTTCGCGCCTTTGACGAAGGCGGCGATGTGACCGGCACTTGCAAAACCGGAGATGGTACGGCTTTCACGGACAGCTGCGGAAACGGGGCTGTCTTTGACCGCCAGATACTGATCAACGGAACCGCCTTTTTTGGCAGCGGCTTCCGCATCATTTTCAAACAGCCAGTTCGCCTGATCGGGCGTCAGAGTGCTGAGCGCGGCGTTGGCGAATGCGACCTGACGGTCTTTTGCATCCTTGTAGATCGCAGTGGCGTCATTGAACGCGCCCCAGCCGCCCATGCCGGCATCGGATTCATCCGACAGTGCGAGACGGAGTTTGTTCCCCTGCGCGAGGAGTGCCGCGAGCTGGGCGGGATCGACTTTTGCTGCCAGCACATCGTTGTGCTGACGGAGCAGCCACTGGTAGGCGTTGATCGCAACAAGATTGTTCGTCTTCTGGAGATACGGCATCACGTCAAGAACTTCTTTCACAGCCCGTTCTTTCGCAACGGGATCTTTGTCCTTGACAGATTTCAGATATGCATTGGCGGGATCCAGGAACACGCCGCTGTTGGAGGGAGCCAGACCGGTTGTCTCGATGTAGCGGCGACCTGCCTGGAAGCGTTCCTTATCGCTCATATCTGCTGCTTTGTAGCAGTTGACGATCAATGCTTCCAGTTCACTTGCCTCAAAGTTTGCGGGATAGGAAGAAGTGGTCAGGACCGTCAGCAGTTCCCGTGCGGCAGTCTTGTTTATGCTGCCGGAGCGACGGTAGATATTGCGGATCACTTCGCCCAGCACTGCGGGCATGTTGTGATAGGAATTTGCCTTCTGTTCCACGGTATCGCCGGGTTTGAGCATAAATGCGACCAACTTGATGACGGACTGCATATCGCTGCGGTTCAGGTACGCATCGGCATAAGCCAGTGTGCGTTCCCATGCAATACCTCTGCCTTCCAGCGTGGTGTAAACTTCGATGGCATCTTCATACTGACCGTTCATCAGCACGTAGGAGAGCGCTTTGAACACACGGGTACGCGCTGCCGGGTTGTTGCGCATACGGGTCAGATAGGAGAGATAGCGGGACAACGCCATGCGGTCGTCACCGGCGAGTTCTGCCGCCTGAGCAGCCTCAAAAAGTGCATCGGGATCTTTCGTGCTGGTGCGTTTCAGCAGATCAGAAGCCAGCAAAGCTGCGGACATGGGGTTGCCCATACGCAGATTTGCATTCATCGCCAGACGGATCGAATTTACCGAAGCGTCCGGTTTCTGAACTTCTTTTTCCAGCAGTTTCACACAGCCTTTGTAATCTTTTGCGTTGAACAGAGCTGTTGCCTGCTGTTCCAGTGAACCGCCTTGCCCGAACACGGGCGTCGCAGCAAATGTGCCGAGCAGCATCAATGCCGCTGCCAACTGAATCCGTCGTTTCATCATAGACTTTGCCTTTCGTTCAGTTACTTTCTATTCAAATTTTCGTTCTTTGTTCTTTAAAACAGGTTGAGCATGTCGAAAGATCGACATTCAATTATAGAATATATATTGCTGTTTTCTAAAAATCAAGTCCCTGCAAAATGTTTTTTCTTACAATTTTGTCAGAAAATCACAAAAAGCAGGCATTTACGGTAAAATCCGTCAATACAGTTATACACATGATTTATGCAAAATCTTACACCTCAAAAAAATTTTTGTATTTTTTTTCAAACTGTCATGCGGAATATTCCGGCGCAACGGCACAAAAAAAACAGCGGTCACGAAACCATGACCGCTGTCGGGATCGACTGTTCTGTATCCGGTTGGATCAGATATCTGCCACCACGTCGGGATTTTCCTGTTTGTAGTAGGCGATCGCCATCATCTTGAGGAATTCCACATCCATCTTCCATGCGAGTGCTTCGTCACCGAGATCGGCGCGAACGTTGGTCTGATCGAAGATGATCTGAGTGGTGAAGTAGGGCATCAGGTCGCCGATCATTTTGCTGATCAGCAATTCATCGGGCGTGGGATCTTCCACTTTCTGCATGACGCAGAGGTTGTCCGCTTTCAGAACGGCGGAAACGGATTCCGCGATCATATCGGTGGACACGGGGCTGTCGCCGGTCACGTGATAGGTCTTGCCGCAGACGGGCTGGAAGAACAGCGTGGAGATCGCTTTCTGGACGTAGTCGATCGGCACGAAGTAGATCTTGTCCGTGGTTTCGGACTGCAGACGGATCGTCATGGGGATCTTACCGGCGGGATCGAGACCTGCTTTCAGGCAGCGGTTCTTTTTGACTCTGCCGAGGAATTCCAGAATACGGTAGAACGCCAGAGGTTTGCGCAGACGGCCATCCGTCAGGCGACCGACGATGATGCTGGGACGGTAGATCGTGAAGGGAACGCCGCTTTCGCGGACGAGTTTTTCTGCATCGAATTTACTGCGTTCGTAGGAGTTGATGAAGCCTTTTGCGGGCATATCATCTTCCATCACGCGGCCCACACTGGTACCGGCAACGTATGCAGTACTGACATAATGCAGCAGGGGGATATTGAAGCGTCTGACAGCTTCCAGTGCTTCTTTTGTGCCGTTCATATTGGTGGCATAGGTTTTGCCTTCCGGGTCTTTACCGAGGTTCACGTCTGCGGCGCAGTGGAACATCACATCGAACGGAGCGTATTTTGCAATGTCGTCGAAGGGCATCTTGGTCACATCGCCGGCGATCACATCAATGCAGCTCATAATGCTGTCAAAAGCTTCCGGCGTTCCATCAAATTCGCACTGGGAACGGATGGCGTCCTCAACGCGCTGCTGTGCGGTCTGCGTGCGACCGGCACGGATCACTGCAACGATTCTGAAATCGGGATGATTCCGGAGCAATTCTGTTACGACCGATGCACCGACCAGTCCCGTAATACCTGTGAGTAGAATTTTCAATGTTCTTCACTCCTGCATTTGGTTATGTTTCATAAAACAATTTTTCGCTACGGTAAGATTCGATAGTCATACTATACAGCCATTTCCGGAAAATGAAAGTCACTTTTTGTTTTTTGTGGCAAAAAACTTTTTTCTGACCACTTTTTGTGTGATCATACTGGATTTTACGCCCGGGCGCATATATATTATCTGATGTCATAATTTTTACCCCGGAGGTTACTGGTTTATGCTGCTTTTGTACAGGATTCTCTTTCCTTTTGTCTTTATCTTTTTCATTCCCGGGCTGATCGTGAAACTGATTCGGCGCAGCGGTTGGAAAAAAACATATTGGGAACGGTTCGGTATCTTTTCCGCCGCCCGGCGTGCTGAACTGAAAGAATGGCGCGGTGCCGTCTGGATCCATGCAGTAAGCGTGGGCGAGACCAATCTTGCACTGACCCTTCTCAACGCCTGGAACAAAACCGCACCCGGCAGAAAATACATTCTGAGTACCACCACCACAACCGGTCAGGAGATCGCGCGGAACAAAGCACCGGAAAATGTCCGTGTCATATTCTGTCCGGTCGATTCCTTTTTTGCGGTACTCTCCACCCTGAATCTGATCCGTCCGTCCGGCATCGTGATCATGGAAACGGAACTCTGGCCGAATCTGATCCGGACAGCGAAAAAACGCCGCATCCCGCTGGCATTGGTGAATACCCGTATTTCCGACCGTTCCTTCGGCGGATACCGCCGCTGGCGTATGTTCTTTGCGCCCATTCTGAACGCGTTTGACTGCATCTGCACCCAGACGGCACTGGACCGGGACCGCATCCTTGCGATCATGGGCACCGATCAGAAAAAAGTTTCCGTATCCGGCAACATCAAATTCGATCAGGCTCCGCCGGAACGGGACGGTTTCGATTACGGATCCGTTTTCGGCAGAAAAGCCTTTGTGATCCTTTCCTGCAGTACTCATTCGCCGGAAGAAGCATTGCATCTGGCGGCATACAAAGTCATTCATGCGCGCTATCCGGAAACGGCGTTGACCATCGTGCCGCGCCACGCGGAACGGGGTGCCGATATCGAAAAACAGATCCTGGATGCCGGATTCACCTGTTTTCGCCGCAGTACCGGGACCGGTACGGAACAGCCGGATGTGCTGCTTGCTGACACCACCGGTGAACTGCCCGGCTTCATCAAGAGCGCGGATCTGGTGCTGATGGGCAAAACCATGGCAGGCAATAACGAAGGTCAGAACATCATTGAACCGGCAGTTATGGGCAAACCCGTGATCTGCGGACCGGAACTGCGGAATTTCCGTGAGGCGCTGAATCTGCTGGTCAGAGCGGAAGGCGTTTGCAGACTGGAAAACGATGAGGCGCTCACAGAAGCCATGTCCGCCCTTCTTGCCGATCCGGAAGGATGTCGCGCCATGGGCAGCCGCGCAAGTGCGGCGATGGCGGAGAACCGCGGTGCCGTACAGCGCACCATTGAATCGCTGGAAAATCTTTTGAACTCTACCAATACACCATCATAAAACACAGGAGGAATGACCATGTTCCAGTTCGGTTTTGCGAAAGAAAACATTACCCCGAAACGCGGAGTGAAACTCAGCGGTTACTTTGAACCCCGTCCGAACATCGGCGCCCACGACTGTCTCTTTGTGAAAGCGGCAGTTTTTGAATGTAACGGCGTCAAAACCGGTATCGTTGCGTACGATCTGATCGGTCTGCCCCGGACAGTTTGCGATTTCTTTATGGACGAACTTCAGAAGGCGGGGATCGACTTCGCCGGAAATCTGGTGTTCAGTGCCATCCACACCCACACTGCCCCCTACATCAGCATGGATTTCTCCCCGGAATCTCCGGTGGATGAAGACTACATCCGTTCTCTCGCGGCAAAAACTGTTTCCGCTGTCAAAATCGCCAATGAAAGTCTGGCGGAAGCGCAAATGCTCACCGGCAAAGCGGTCTGTCACAATCTGGCGTTCAACCGTCGTTTCTGGATGAAAGACGGCGGCGTTCTGACCAATCCCGGCAAACTGAACCCCGGCATCGTCGGTCCCGAAGGCGAAATCGATCCCGATATCCCCTTCTTCATCATCCGTCAGGACGGTATGGACAAACTGATCGTCACCAACATCAGCAATCACACGGACACCATCGGCGATGAAATGGTATCTGCCGACTGGCCGGGCAGAATGGAACGCGCCATTCAGGATCACTACGGCTATGATATCCCCGTCATGACCATCCTCGGTTGTCAGGGCAATATCAATCACTTCAATGTGAAGACCGCTTTCGATCAGACCAATTATGCAGAAGCCTGCCGTATCGGCAAAGGTTACGCCGCCGCTGTCATCTCCATGCTCTACTCCGCCCTGCCGGTGGAAATCGACAGCATCAGCGCCGTTGCGGAAGAAATCGAATGTCCCCCGGTCCAGATCACGGATGAAGAATACAACGCCGCGAAAAAAGTTGTGGACGAACTGGAAGGCGTGGTTGCATCGGAAGCCAAAGACCTGACAAGTGAGGGTCTCGCCGCCGGAAATCCCTACGTGCTGCGCTATTTTGCAAAACGGATCACCGACTGCCGCGAAAATCCCATGACGGAAAAACGGTTTGAACGGATGGTCGCGCTGAAGTTCGGAAAAGCGCTCTGCATCCAGACTCTCCCCTGCGAACCCTTTGTGGAACTGGGCTTCGCCATCAAAGCGGCATCCACATTCCCCTGCACCATCATCGCTGCTGTGGCAAACGGATACATGGGATATCTCGGTATGCCCGACTGCTATGAACGCGGCGGCGGATACGAAACACGCCCCAGCCGTACGGCTCCGGCACACGATCTGGCTCCGAAACTGATCGCGCTGGGCATCAAGCTGATCAACGGCTGATCGGGGATATATTTTTCAGGGATCGCTTTCATCACGGTGGAAGCGATCCTTTTTTTGTGCTGCAATAAAAAACGGCGGTGTCAGCTCATATCTGCACCGCCGTTCTGTCTGTCCGGAACGGATGATTATTTCAGCAGTTCGCGGATGAACTCCGGCAAACCTTCCGCTTTCTGCTGACGGAGCAGTTCTGCGGGATATGTCACCGCTGCACCGGGATCTTTTTCCAGCGTTTTGAACACATCCAGATAATACCGATTCAGATCTGCAAGGTGGATCCTGCAGGCGAGCATTTCCTCCAGTGCGTGATTTTTCGTCGTCGTTTCGAGGCGGTCACGCAGGTATTCCTCCCATGCCGCCATCACTTCAAAGTAACGGGCGGGACGGTTCTTTGCGTTGGCAAGACGGATGGCACCGGAAATGAAGGGCGTCACCACTTCCGCATAACCGCGATCGGAAAAATGCAGCATATCGTTTTCATACATGCCGCCGATCATCAGATCCGTATCGGGATCCAGAAGCAGATCGGAGAAGTTGAAGAAGGGGATCGCCAGTTCACTCATCCGGCGGCGGTACAGTTCGTTGACAAATGCCGGGAACGGCAGGGGACGCAGTTTACTGTGGGCGCGGGGCGGAATGGCAAAAACGATAAATTTTGTTTCCGGACAATATTTCCGGACGGTCCCGATCAGATTCTCAAGACCTTTCGCAATGTCTTCATTGCTGTGTTGGGCACTGAGATTGTTGGTCCCGATCAGCAGCGTCACCAGAGACGGCGGATTCGCTTTGATGGTCTCGCCCATATCGTTCACACGCCACAACAGATCTTCGATCCGGTCGGAACAGTTGCCCGCATTGTACACATTGAAGTTTTCCTTCATGTAGTTGAAACGGTCATTTTTGCCCCAGTTGTCCGTCAGGGAATCGCCCAGCAGAAGAATGTAACCCGGCTTCATGGCGGCAAGTTCATTTTTCATTTTCACGCAGCGGGTGTTTTTGAACCAGTGGACTTCCGGCTTGCAGGTACAGGGTACATATTCTTCCGCATCGATCGTTCTGACACTCAGACTTTTGAGTTCAAATACATTGCTTTTGTTGATCCGGAAAAATGTCTTTGCGTAACTCTGGGTGTAAAATGTGCAGTCGAGAGAAAGTTTTCTCACTTCCCCCTTCGTGCCGGGAATGAATTTGTTGCACAAACCGCTGAAAGCACTGTTGTCCGACGCAAATTCAAAAGTACAGCGTTTGTCGGACGCATATTCCATTTCCACACGCAGAGAGATCCTGCCGTCTTCCGACATGACTTCTGCCGCAGTTTCAGGCAGATACACTTTGCCGTTCCCCGCAACATACTCTTTTTCCGTAAAAAGAACTTCACCCGCAAAAGCGGCGGCGGCCGTCATCGCAAGCGTCAGACCAGTCAATATTTTTTTCATTCCGTTTCCTCCGGTTGTTGATCGTGTTCCATACAATATAATATCTGTTTTGAAAAATTCAAATAATTGTTTGCATGTCCGTGAATTATTCTTCTGCCATCGAGCCATATCAGCGCCCGCACGGACACCACCGGCGCGGCTCCGACAGCCCGCTCCGCCGGGCTGTTATGCCGTTCCGTCCGGAGTGCTGTGCGGCACGCCGGGCGGAACGCATTGCGCGGCAGTGCCGCGCGGAGCCGCGCCGGTGCGTCCGTGCGGGCGTATGTGGAAAAAATTTTCATTATTTTTTGTTCCCGGGGTGGAATATTGCGGCATGACGGATTATTTTACCGGTTAGAAGTTACAACTGTTTTTTTATCCTCTTTTTTCAAGGAGAAGCTGACTGATGAACACGCAAAAGCGTATGCTGATGGACGCCGCCGGGGTACAGGGTGCCGTCGAACAGATCGCAGATGCTGTATGCAGAGAATTTTTCGACGGCAGAACGGTGCCGGTCGCTCTGCTGGGCATCCAGTCCTGCGGTATCCCGTTGAGCAGGCGTATTGCCCGGTTGATCCGGGAAAAATGCGGTTATGATGCTCCGGTCGGAACGCTGGACATTAACATGTACCGGGACGACATCGGCACCCGCAGGGTCCTGCCGCCCATCCGTGAAACGCTGATCCCCTTTGACATCAATGACCGTGTTGTGATCCTGACGGATGATGTTCTTCACACCGGCAGGACCATCCGTGCTGCGCTGGATGCCATTACAGATTACGGGCGTCCCGCCATGATCCGGCTGGCGATCCTGGTGGACCGCGGTATGCGTGAATTTCCCATCCGTGCGGACTATGTGGGTATGGAGTGTCAGACACCGGCGGATGAACGGCTCTGTACGGAGTGGAGTGAATACAATGGAACGGACGGCGTTTATGCTGTTCCGCGGACCCTTCTCAAATAAGGATTTTGGATCTTATGGATTTTCAATGGACAAAGAAAGACCTGTTGAGTCTTTACGACTTGTCACGCGAGGAGATCGTTCACATCCTCGACACTGCAGAGGAGTTCAAAAAAGTCTCCCAGCGCAATGTGAAAAAAGTTCCCGCCCTTCGCGGAAAAACGGTCGTGAACCTGTTTGTTGAGCCGAGTACCCGTACCCGGCTTTCTTTTGAATTGGCGGAAAAGCGGCTCAGTGCGGACGTGATCAATGTTCAGGCTGATGCCAGCAGTCTCCGCAAAGGCGAATCGCTGCTTGACACCGTAAAAAACATCCGTGCGCTGCAGGTGGATATCGTAGTCATGCGCCACTCTGCCGTGGGTGCGCCGAACTTTCTCTCCCGGGAACTGGATTGCGCCATTGTCAATGCGGGCGACGGCGCCCACAGTCATCCGACGCAGGCGCTGCTGGATATGTTCACCATGCGGGAAAAGAAGGGCCGTATTGAAGGTCTGAATGTGACGATCATCGGCGACATTCTCCACAGCCGTGTAGCGCGCAGCAACATCTGGGGTCTGCTGAAACTGGGCGCGAATGTGACCATTGCCGGTCCCGCCACACTGGTTCCGAAAGAATTTGAACAGATCGGCGTGCGTGTCTGCCGCAACCTGAAAGATGCGGTGAAAGATGCGGATGTGATCAATCTTCTGCGTATCCAGCATGAACGGCAGAGAACGGAATACTTCCCCGGCATCGGCGAATATGCTAAATTTTACGGGATCAATCCGGACAGCATGAAATATGTATCGCCGGATGCGCTGATCATGCACCCGGGTCCCATCAACCGGGGCGTGGAATTGGATTCGGTCATTGCCGACGGTCCCCAGTCCGTGATTCTGGAACAGGTAACCAACGGACTTGCTGTCAGAATGGCAGTCCTCTTTCTCGTTGCGGGGTGTCTGAAATGATGATCAAGAAAAACAACTGGATCCTGACCGGCGCCAGAGTGATCGATCCGGTCAACGGCGTGGATGAAATCCGCGATCTTTACATCAAAGACGGAAAATTCGCAGATCAGGCAGATATGGAAGGCGTGGAAGCGGAAACGCTTGACCTCACCGGAAAAGTCATCGCACCCGGATTTATCGATGTCCATGTGCATCTGCGGCAGCCGGGCAAAGTGGATGCGGAAACGGTCCGTACCGGCACGATGGCGGCGGCAGCCGGCGGCTTCACCACCGTTGTTGCCATGCCCAACACCTCCCCTGTGACCGACAACGCCGCCCAGATCCAGTATATCCGGGAACTGGCGGAGAAGGACGGGATGGTCCATGTACTGCCCTGCGGCGCTTTGAGCAAAGGTCTTCAGGGCGAGGAAATGGCGCCGATCGGCAGTCTTTACAACGCCGGAGCCGTGGCGCTCTCCGATGACGGAAAATGTATTCAGAACCATGAACTCATGCGGCACGTTGTGGAATACGCGAGCAGTTTCGGTCTGCCGGTCATGGACCATTGCGAAAACAATGTCCTTGCGGCGGGCGGCGTGATGCACGAAGGCTATTGGTCCGTTCTGCTCGGTATGAAAGGACAACCCAGTGCCGCCGAAGAACTGATGATCTCCCGGAACATCATGCTCGCCCGTATGTCCGGCTGTCACATCCACATGCAGCATGTCAGTGCGCGTGAATCCGTGGCGCTGCTGCGGAACGCTCAAGCGCAAGGCATCCCTGTCAGCGGCGAAGCGACACCGCACCATATCGCGTTGACGGATGTGGAGATCAAACGGTTCGACACCAACTACAAAATGAATCCGCCCCTGCGTTCGGAAGATGACCGTATGGCTGTGATCGAAGGCTTGAAAGACGGTACGCTTTCCATTATCGCCACCGACCACGCACCGCATACCGCTACGGCGAAACAGGTGGAATTCGACTACGCCCCCTTCGGCATCATCGGTCTGGAAACAGCTTACGCCGTCACGATGACCGAACTGGTCCACAAGGGTCATCTGACGCTGCCGGAACTGATCTCCAAGTTCACCAAAGGTCCCGCCGAACTGCTGAATCTGCCCATCGGCAGCATCACCACCGGCAGGACTGCCGACGTGACGATCCTGGATCCGGACCGGGAATATACCGTCAACAAAAACGATTTCTTCTCCAAGTCAAGAAATACACCCTTCGACGGCTATCAGGCGAAAGGCCGCGTCGCCGCCACATTTGTGGACGGTGTTTGCGTCTATTCCCTTCTGGACGAAGAATGATATTTTAACGGAATAAACGACATCTGATGAGGCATTGCCGCGCCAACGGCAATGCCTTTTTTTTGCGGCTGATACCGGATCAGATCATTTCCGGATCGTGTACTGACCGGGCAGCAGGGGGAAACCGTTTCCGTTGACGGTATTGACTTCCGGGTTCATCGTCCACGCATACCGCAGGGTGGCAGGTTCCGTGATCCCTTCCGGCACGGTGACGATGATGGTGTTGTTTTTGATCTCTGCTGCGGCAAACTTGAAATCTTCCTTCATCTTTTTGTTGACTTCCACCGCCGGACCGGATACGGCAAACGCGTTGGGAGCTTTCCCGTCCACCGTTTTCATTCCTTTGTCATTACGCAGGGCGAGGATGATCTTCCCGTCCTTCAGGGTTGCGCTTCTGATCTCCGGATACGCCACAGCGCCCTTGTATGCGGGCAGTTTGAACACATCCTGCAGAAGTTGGAGTGCGAGACGGCGTCCCAGTTCCTGTTTGTTGAGCGGGTGAATATTTTTGGCATCGCCGATGTCGATGGTCGGGATCATAAACACGCTGGTCGGTACACGCACCGCCGCCTGATCCGCTCTTGTTTTCGGCCATGTGCCGGACTGGTTGGCGTCCTTCACCGGCGCCTGATATGCGGCAAGCTGGACAAGAAGGAACGGGAGACGCGGATTTTTCAGATCCCGGCGCGCGATCCGGATCTGTTCCCGGAGCATGGGCAGATAATCATCAGTTCCGGCATTGCTTTCGCCCTGATACCAGAGGAAGGCGTCCACCGGTGTTTCTTTGAGGGGGTGGAACATGGCGTTGTACAGCACGCCGCCCGCGTGATACATTTTGTTCAGCGGCAGAAAATCCGGCTGCCATTTCCGGGGTTTCAGGATCGTTTCCGCCTGAATTTTCCACATCCCGTTCAGGTCGATGGCAATGGCTTTACCGTCGCGGATCACGATGCCGCCGTTATCCTTGTAAAACAGACCGCCCGCGTGTCCGGAATCGAAGCAGCGGATGGCGATCACATTTTTTCCGTTTTTCAGCAGACCTGCGGGGATCTTGTAGTTCCGTCTCACATTCCAGGAATCTTTGACTTCTGTTCCGGTTCTGCCGATGAGCTGACCATTGATCCAGACTTCATCGTAATCGTCGATGATACCGGGCGTGAACATCAAATCTTTTGCCGTCTGTTCCGCAGTGACATCAAAACTTCTGCGGAACCAGTACGCGCCGTCATTTTCGCCGTATGCGGTCTCCACATAGCCGGGGACTTTGATATCCTTCCAGCCGGAATCATTGAAACTGCCGGTATGCCAGTCGGCAGTCTCCGGTTTTCTGCCGGTATCGTGATTGCTCTGAAGTTTATGAATTTCCGTCAGGCGTTTCCGCACGCCCTCGCGCCCAAGATGCGCGTATTTGATGAAAGAGTGCATCCGGTGGGGCGCGATCCGCAAAACGGATTCCGACGGGATCCACGCCTGCTGGGGCGAACCGCTGTAAGCGTTGTTAATGATACCGACAGGGATGCCGTCCATTTCTTTCTGAAGGATCCTTGCGCAATAGAAGGCGGCGGCACCCACTTCCGGCGCAGTTTCCGGCGTGACAACGGTCCATTTCCCCTTTGCCTGTGTGCGGGGCGTAAAATCGAAATCGTGTTCCACTTTGAATTCACGGATCGCCGGATGATCGGCAGACGCCGCTTCCGCTTCGGGATTCAGTGTCTCTTTCACACGGACTTCCATATTGCTCTGACCGGCGGCAAACAGGACGATGCCGGACAGAACATTCTTCATTACGACTTCATTCTTTGCGCCGGAGATGGTCACATCAAAAGGCGTTTTCACCACGCCCGGTGCGGGGATCTGCACCAGAAAACGGCCGTCATCATTTGCAACGGCGCTGTATGTTTTATCCAGCATACGGACAACGATTTTTTCTCCGGGCTCAGCCGCACCGGTAATACGGGCGGGTCTCGCTGCACAGAACACAAAATTGTCCTGATAAAGAAAATCCGGTTTCACCACAGCGGCGAGAGGCAGAACGGCTGCCGTCAGCAGAAAAGCGATCAAATGTTTTTTCATGTTGGTTCCTGTCTTTTGTATCAGTTCCGTTTCATGGAACAATAGCACGGAACAGACAAAAAAACAAGCAGAAAACAAAAAAAATCCGCCGCTCCCCGCAGGAAGTGACGGATTCAGTTTCAGTGGATGGGGCTGTTATTTTGCAGGGGCGGTACCATTGAATTTTTTCAGATTTTCCAGTGCCGCGCCATAAAGGCGTTTCTGGGCAGTGCCGCGTTTCACCAGAAGATCCAGATACATTTCCGCATCTTTGTATTTTCCGAGAGCCATAGAGGCAGTTGCCATTTCAAAGAGACAGAGGAACTGCATTTGGGGGTCGACTGTTGTGTAAAACGCCATTGCTTCCGCCCATTTTTCCTGATCGAAACAGCATCTGCCGCGGACACAGATGAGTCTGGCTTTATCCCGCGGGAACATTTTGGGCGATTCCTGCAGATGTTGTGCAGCAAGCGCTTCGGCTTCTGCAAATTTTTTCATTGCGCACAGCCATTCGCATTTCAGAACGATCATACTGGTTTTCAGACCGCCCTTCGTCACAGGGATCGCTTCATCCAGAATACGGCAGCCTTCTTCGTATCCCGCCATGGTGGGGCCGGTAAGCCAACGGGTCGATTCCTTCACAACTGTCTGCGCCTGATGATAGGGCGACGGCGGCGGCGACGGTTTTTTCTCTGCTGCGGCGGCGATACCTGCAGCGGCAAACAAAAGAGTCAGAAGAAAATATTTCATTTTGCGGATTCTCCTGTAATAAGCTTATCTTCAAGCCAGAGGCGGAACGCCTTCCGGACATCATGTTCAAAATTCATCAGTTTCGGAGCATTGATGCGGTAGAAAGATTCCTGTTCAGCCGGGGTGAGTTTATCAAATTCGCTGATGCCCTTCCCGATGGCTTCACGATCCGCCACCATCTCATTGAGTTCCGCCGCACAGAATTCCTGATACTGGGGAATGAAATTAAAGGACTGGATCACGGGAGGCAGTTCCCGGATGTAAGGGGAAACATCTGCCGGATAGTTGGCAGGGACCAGATCCGTTTTCAGCGCATTGAATTTGATCCATGCGTGACGCAGGATCAGTTTCATAATGGCGCCTTTGCGTTCCGGTGTGAATTCCGGCCAGTGGATGTATCCCATACGGCTGACTTCATGCACGATCCCGCCCCAGGTCTGTCCACCGCCCGGACACCAGCGCATAACGCCGAGACGCCAGATATTACTGTCTTGCGTCAGGAAAGGCAGACGGTCCCAGAAGAAATGCCACGGGAACGCCATTTTGGTGAGATAACCGTTGGGCAGATAAGCGGTTTCGGGTCGGAACTGACCGTTCATCGACTGGAAGCCGCGGGCATCGATCAGCCACGGAAAATCCCGGATGGTATTGTTTTTCTGGTCGATGATGAACTGATAGTAATGTTCGATCTTTTCGCTGTCGGCAGTACCGGGGATCACATAACATTCCAGCATACTGGTGGGTGCATCTTTCCCGGCGGCAAAACTGATCTCAAGTTCAGGTTCACCGGCAAAAACATAAAAGGCAAATCCCGCTTCATCACAGAAGACGGAAACCGCCGTGGGACGCGCTCCGGCAGTCTGTTTGCCGGATGTGACATCCCGCTGGAATGCGGGGTCTGTCCAGAGCGTTTCAGCGCTGCCGGTGCTGTACGGTCTGAAATTGAAATCCCATTTTCCGGACAGGATCTTTGCCGAAGGTGCGGGCGGATTCTGCCACTGCACCTGATAGAAATTTTTCCGTGCGTGAAGCACAGCGGCGCTGCAGAAGAGCAGAAAGAGAAAAGTAAATATGCGCAGATGTTTCATCATTTCACCCCATATTTTTTCATCAGGTTCCGGAGATTGAGAATACGCTCGATGGTACGGAGCCGCACCTCATCGGGATCGCCTTCCACTTTTTTCTGCTGTGCAAGCCACGCCATGGCGCGACGGGCTTCGCGGACCAGTTCGGATGCCGTTGATTTCTTCATGGCATCTCTGGCAAGAAGCTGAAGCATGGAGAAGTAACGGATGTCATCGAATCCCTCCCGGACTCCGGCAATCGCCAGTGTGCTGATCACACCGTCCTGCTGGGGGAAGACCATGGCAAAACGGCGGTAACTTCCGCCGTAGTCCTTGGCAAAGGGATTGACACGGGTGATCACGCAGTATCCGTGGATCATGGTGCCGTCATAATTGCTGAAATACATATTATGCCCGATCTTGCTCCGGTATGTCAGGGGATTTTCGATACTGGGGAACGGTTCGGCATAATTCATGATCCTGCCGCCCGCCGCGTGCCAGATCTCCGCAGAACGGGGAACCACATAACTGTGTACGTGCATATCCTGAATATCCGCCACCCATTTTTCGTTCCGGTAGGATCCGGTGGTCAGGATCTTGCCGCCCAGTTCATGAAGTGCCTGCCAGCCGGGAACCTGATTATGAACGATCGTGGCATAATGGGATGCTTCATCAACGCCCCACATAAACACATTCCGGTGTCCGTAAGCTTTTTCAAAGGCGGCGAGAAACTGATCTTTTTCCGCTTTCCATTCTTTGATATGCTGTTCATAGACCTCTTTCGTGCGTTTTTCTTTCGGCATCCTCAACCAGGCTCTGTCGGCGGAACTGCCTGCAAAAATGGTATGTTCCGGCAGACCGACTTTCTTGCGGATATCCACATGAAGCTGGAACAGTTCCGGCTGTTTGACGGGATCGGGCCAATTGCCCGGATAAAGCATATTGTGGGCTTTCATATTACGGTAACGCGCTTCAACTGCTTTTTCCGTAGGATTGCCCGTAAAGACTTTGTGGGAGAAGAACCCGAAGAAAAGACGGTCCGGATCGTAATAAGTCCGTGCCTCCGGCAGTTCAAAGGGCAGCACCCGCACTGCAAGAGCCAACTGACCGGCTTTTTTCCCGTCTGCAAGCATCGTTACGGTCGTGCGGTAAAGTCCCGGTTCCTGATTTTCCGGCACCCGGAGCGTCAGAACGTACTGCTGATTCCTGCCTGCCTCCGGCAGTTCCACAGGCTGCAGGGTATCCGCATCGCGGAACGGCAGATCGGAGGGATAGGACTGGAGATTCGGCGCGCGTGTGGTGATATCCAGATAGGTGACACCCTCCGGATAATTGACGCGGATGCTGTGGGTCTGGCGGAATTCATCCACTTTGATCAGTGCATCATCATGGATGAGCAGATCCGGCGTCAGGATCCGCATACGTTTGTCGCCGTGATAAGTCAGCCATGCACCGCCGCTGGTATAGGTCCGCTTGACCAGCGTAAGATCAAGGGCGGATCCGGGAAGGACGGTCCCGTTTTCGTTTTTCAGTTCGCCGATCACAGGCAGAAATTTCTTCACCGGCGCGAAGGGGACCACCAGGAAGGAGGCGGATTCATATTCACCCTTTGCGGCGATCACATTCAGTTTGCCGGTCAGCACGCCTTCTTCCGGCAGGATGTAAGGCGTAACGGCTTCCTGACTGGTGGGTCGTACCGTGTAAGCCGTCACAACTCCGTCTTTCACGCCGCCTGCTTTACCGATCTCTCCGGCGATCCGCGACGCATTCCGGATCTGATCACGGAGCGCGTTCCATTCGTGGAGCGTTACGACTTTTTTATCGCCGCCCTGACGCTTCTGCAATCCGGCAAGATCCGCCTGAAGGTCGCCCAGATATTTTTTCAGCGCACTGTTCTGCGTTTTGCCCAGCGCATCTTTCAGACTGTTTTCCAGCACAGCTGCGCGGTCGGGCTGAACGGGAGCGATCCGCAGATATTCCGTATGCAGGGGCATATCGTAAAGACGGAAATCGCGGATGGAACCGGAAAAGTTTTTACCGATCCGGAAGGGGCGGATGCAGAACGCAGGTACATCCGGATTGTCATTTTCATACTGCACAAGCCCGTCCACATTGAAAATGATGCTCCGGCGGCGGTCGGAATAAGAAAATTCCACATGATATGTCTTGCCGACCTCAAACGTATCGCGGCTTTCAAAACGCATCCACGGTCCCAGCAGATCTGTCACCTTCGCATAGTAGGTGAACACGATTTTACCGCGCTGATCCAGCACGCAGTCGAACAACCCGAAATTGGCATCGGCTGCCGTTTTGGCAGGTTCACTTTTTTTGTCGAAACGGATGTAAAAGCCGAGCGCTGCATCCGTGGAACGTTTGCTGATTTCATCCCAATTCAGCCGGACATCTGCCGGAGCGGCGGTACCGTCAAACTGCAGCAGCGGCTGCGGTTCTGCGGCAGAAAGCCCCAGCGCCGTCAGCAGCAGCGCAGAGCCAAGACCGAGACACGGAAAAAAAGATCGGTGTTTCATGTTTTCAGCCTCATTTTACTTTGAATTGCAATCGTGATTGATCTGTTGTTTCCGGAATATATCAGTGATAACTCTTATTTTCAAGAGAAACCTGCGTAAAAAGCAGGAAAAATACTGAAAAATCCTGCTTGAAAAAATGACCGTATGGATTTATTTTAACGCAGTTTTGCAATATTGAACCACAACAATCTGAATCAGGGAGTAACAATATGATTTTTGATTCCCACATCCACATGTACACGGAACTCTATGCCGGCAAACAGGACGCTCCGGAAAATTTTCTGAAGAAATGTCAGGCGGCAAACATCGGCGGCGGCTGTATTTTCAGTATTCCCCCCGCCAATGACCTCTCCTACTACGGCACGACCCCGCCGACCAATAAGGAACGGACCCACGCCGTGCTGGATTTCTGCGCAAAACTGCCGGATACCTTCTGTCCGTTCTACTGGATCGACCCCACAGAACCCGATGCGGAAGAACAGGTGCAGTACGCGGCGGAACAGGGGATACGCGGTTTCAAAGTGATCTGCGGCACTCATTATCCGGAAGAAGGCTTGAAGACCTATGCGAAATGTGCGGAAGTCGGTCTGCCGGTCACATTCCATTCCGGGATTCTGTGGGACGGCAAAGTTTCCAGTTTCTACAACCGCCCCCTCTCCTTTGAATGTCTCCTCAGCGTCAAAAAACTCCGTTTCGCTCTCGCGCACATCTCATGGCCGTGGACCAGTGAATGTATTGCCCTTTTCGGCAAATTCAATGCCGCGCAGCACTACTACGGGGATGCACCGGAAATGTATATCGACTGCTCCCCCGGCGCTCCGGAATTCGACCGGGAAGAAGCCTTCAAAAAGATCGGGCTCGGCACGTACGGACTCGGCTCACGCATCATGTACGGCTCCGACATGAACACCAATAATTTCAATTCCGATTTCGCAAAAGAAACTTACGAGTTCGATCAGGAAAAATTTGAACATCTCCACAGCATCTATTCCGATCCGGTTCAGGTGAAACGGGATCTGAAGTTCCTCCGCAACGGACGCGAAACCATCGATTTCCGCGACATCTTCCACAAAATGACGGAAGAAAACTACAAATCCTTCATCCGGAAAGGTTGATCCGTGAACACAAACCTCGCATTATTGCGGCAGATCACACGCGGCGCAGTCCGCATCGCACGCGAAGGCGGCGCATACGAATTTTACCGTATGACAGACGCACAGATGGCGGCGTACCGGGATAATCCCGATTTCGCCATGAAAGCACGCGCCGCTTCCGGTATCCGGATCGAATGTCAGACCGATGCAAACGCCGTTGCACTGACCGGACTGTTCCGGCAGGGATCGTCCCGCAGTTATGCAGGGATCGATGTTTTTCTCAACGGCGTTATGATCCGGCACGAAGAAACGGAAAACTTTCACGAACAGCCTGAAATCAGTTTTGAAATACCGCTGGACGGCGCAATGAACACCCTGTCGGTGTGGCTGCCCGGTCTGGAACGGTTCTCCCTGAAAAAACTTGTTTTCAAGGATGCGTCAAAGGTTCTGCCCGTACCCGTCAAAGGCACCGTGATCTGTTTCGGAGACTCCATCACCCAGGGCTATGACGCCCATTATCCCAGCCTCGCATATCCCAATCAGCTGGCGGCTGAATGGCAGGTGGAGATCTTCAACAAAGGCATCGGTGCGGAAGTGTTCAATCCCGCACTGCTCACGGAACCGGACCCGGTCAAGCCGGACCTGATCACCGTGGCGTACGGTACGAACGACTGGTCAAAAAAGGCGGACGCCAAAACATTCCGTCAGGATGCCGCTGCATTTTTCAAGCAGCTGACCGTGCTGTATCCGGGCACGCCCATTGCGGCAATACTGCCCATCTGGCGGAAAGACCGGGATCAGCTCAAAAAAGTCGGGACCTTTGAAGATGCCCTCAAGATCCTGCGGCAGATCTGTAAAAAATTTCCGCAGATCAAAATTGTGGAAGGCGTTCCCCTTGTGCCGCATCTGCCGGAATTTTTTGAAGATGCCCGTCTGCATCCCAACGATTCCGGATTCCTGTTCATGGCACACAATCTGGCAAAACAGATCGGCACATCTTTTCTGAAAAAATAAAACATCCGGCACAAAGGATCCGAATCTATGAGTGAAGAAACCGTCGTGATACCCGGCACCCTGCAGAAAGATCTGACTTACACCGGGAAAAAGTACGAACCCGGCACAAAGTTCACCTATCACACATACCTCGCCCCCGCCGCACTGAAATCGGGGAAAAATCTGGCGCTGTATGTCCTGCTGGAACATACGCCGGAAATCATGTGTCCCTTCCTTTCCGCATTTATGGATGAAGGGCTGATGCCGCCGGGTCTGGTGCTGTTTTTCTACCCCGGAATCCTGGAACCTACCCTGCCGAAAGGTCTGCCGCGGGGCATGAGAACGGAGGAATTTGATGAATACAACCGGGATTTCTCCGATTTCATGGTGGAGGAACTGATCCCCCACGCCGCAAAAACCGCAGGCGCAGTTCTGGATCAGAGTCCTGATATGCACTTCATTACCGGCGGATCGTCAGGCGGGACCCTCGCATGGAACGCTGTCTGGTTCCGGAACGATTATTTCCGCCGCACCTTCTTGAGCAGTCCCACGTTTGCCGCAGAACGGGGCGGCGAAGAAACATTGACCATCGTCCGGAAAAGCGAAGCACGCCCCATCCGGATCTATATGACAGCCGGTACGGAAGAACCTGCCGGTGTGGACGGATCGTCCCTTTACGCCGCTCTGAACGCCGCCGATACGTTTGAGTTCGCCGGATACGATTTCCGGTACGAACAGTTCAACGGCGAAGGACACTGCTGCCGCAGACAGGACAGTACACTCTGGCGGCGGATCGTCACATTCCTCTGGGCGAACTGGCAGAGCGATCCCACAGTCCGCCCCCTGTTCAATCAGAGACGCATCAGCCAACTGCTGGAACCGGGTTCCCGCTGGGAGATCTGCAATGGGACCATGCCGGAAAAGAAACCGGTCAGGACCGGAAAAGGAACCTACACATTCTCCGGCGGAAAAATCTTTCTCGGCACAAAAAACAACCGCCGTGTCGTCGCTTCCGGATTCGGCAGGATCACTGCCATCGTACGGTCCACCGACCGCTGGCGGCTGTATATCGCTGACAGCACGCGCCGCTATCTGTTCGCCATGTCCATCATGCCGGATGGTTCCCTTGCGCAATGCTGCAAACTGGCACCGCTGTATCTGCATCACGATTGCCGCATCACCGGCGCAAAAGATATCACCGTCCTGCCGGACAACCGTGTTGTTGCCGCAACCGAACTGGGCGTACAGGGCGTCTGGTGTACCGGAATGATCGACCTGATCCTGCCCCTGCCCGGCGATGTTCCCGCGGAGCAGATCGCCTATCAGGACGGCATGTTGTATGTGTCTTCCGGCAGAACCGTTTACCGCAGAAAACTCCGCACAGTCCCGGTGGATGTGCCGGGCTATTCAATCCGCTCGCATCTGATCCCGTAAAGAACAGCGCCACAAAAAAACTGCCGGAGTACCGTTGCGGGAGTCCGGCAGTTTTGTTTTTTGAGGTGATCAGGCGAGCGTTCCGTTGAAGCCGTTGCTCTTGTTCTTGAGGTCGTCATTCAGCAGATCAACAGCGCCGACGGCGTTGTCTGTGTTGCCGGTAAGTTCGCCCAGATCAATGAGATCCGTACCGCAAAGCATGTCCCCGTCACTGTCTGGCAGCAGACCGCCGGGAAGATCGTCACCGCCGTTCAGACCGCTGTTCTGATCGTTCCATGCCGCCAGATCAACAGACCCGGTGCTGTCCGGCAGAAATTCCGTCAATGCATCGCCGGTCTTGTCGGCAACGGGAGTCACTTTGATGGACGCCTTCTTCGCCTTGGATTTGTTCCCCGCGGCGTCAACCGCAACAACACTGAATTGCATCTTCCCTGCCGTCAACGCGCCTTTGTATGTGTAAGCCGCGCTTGATGTTGTGCCGACTTTTTTATCGCCGAGGTAGACCTCGTAACTCTTGACGCCAACGTTGTCTTTGAACTTGCTGATGGTGAACTTGATGGTGTTGCCGGACTGCGCCAGTTTAACGCTGCCGCCCTTGGGCGCAGTGATGTCCTTCACCGTGAAGGCGGCAGACGCGGAGACCGTACTGCGGTTCTTCGCCTTGTCGATGGCGGTCACCGTGTAAGTATGCTTGCCGGGCGTCAACTTCTTGATGGTGACGCTGTTGGTCTTGCTCTTGTAAACTTTCGTGCTGCCGGAGACCTTGATCTCGTACTGCGTCACGCCCACATTGTCCTTTGCGGCGGTCCATGTCAGAACGGAAGTCTTTTCGTTGGGCGTACCGGAAACTTTCAGTCCCGTGACTTTCGTCGGCGCGGTGGCATCCTTGATCTTGATGGATGCTTTTTTTGCCTTGGATTTGTTTCCGGCGGCGTCAACTGCGTACACGCTGAACTGCAATTTCCCGCCAAGGTCCTTGCCGTTGTAAGTATAACTGGAACTTGTGGTCGTGCCGACTTTTGTACTGCCGAGATAGACCTCGTAACTCTTTACGCCCACATTGTCCTTGAAGTTGCTGATGGCGATCTGGACGCTGTTCTGGCTCTTCTGGGTGAGTTTGAGTCTGCCGCCTTTGGGCGCAGTAACGTCTTTAATGTGGATCTCTTCATTGGAGGCAACCAGTTTGCGGTTCTTCGCCTTGTCCACGGCGTACACCGTAAATTTCTGATTGCCCGCCGCCAGTTTCTTGATGGTGACGCTGTTGGTCTTGCTCTTGTACACTTTCTTCACGCCCGCAATGGAAATCTCGTACTGCTTGAGCGGTTCGGCCATCGTGACAGGATTCCATTTCAGAGTCGTGGTCTTTTCGGTGGCAGTGCCGACAACGGTCAGAACGGTGAATTTTTTTGTGGTCAGGGATGCGGATCTTCCGGCGGACACATTGCCGGAGGTATCGACCGCCTTCACGGAAAATTTCAGTGTGCCGGTGAGCTGGGACGCGGCTTTGTAGGTATAAGCCGTGCTTGTGGTGGACCCGATCTTTTTACCCGCCAGATAGACGTCATAACGTGCGATCCCGCCTTTGTCTGTGAAGCCGCTGATGGAAACGGAAACGCTGGTGCCGGATGTCTGTTTCAGCGTGATCTTGCCGCCTGTGGGCGCGGTCTGGTCCACAATATTGCTGACTTTGTACGACGCCACTGCGGAACGGTTTCCGGCGGCATCCACACCCCGGAAATAAACGGTCCCGTTTTTCGACATGGAAACGCCGGAGGAATAAGTCTTCCACGTTTTGTTGTCGAGGCTGTACTGCCGGGTACTTGCATCGCTGTCGAAAGCGGCGTAAACGGTAACGGTCCCTTCGGTCTTTTTCGAGGTGCTGACACTGACCGTAGGCTTGGCGGGTGCGGTCTTGTCGATATTGCTGACGGTGAAATGTTTTGCCGCGGAACGGTTGCCGAATTTATCCACTCCGCGGAAAAAGATGGTGGCATTCTGCGTAACGGTCAGTTTTCCGCCTGCGGGACAGGACTGCCAGATTTCATAGTCGAGCGAATATTCAATGGAACCGCCCGTGGTGTATGTGGCGGTCAGGACCACATTCTGATTTGTGGGCTTGGTGGTACTGGCGGTGACCGTGGGCGTTGTCACAGTATTTGCCGCAATGTTGCTGATGGTCCGCGCAGTGATGGACGAATGGTTTCCGGCGGCGTCGGTTCCGCGGAAATACAGACTTCTGTTTTCGGTCACGGTCACACCGCCGGAATACGTCTGCCAGACGGTTTTGTCGAAAGAATATTCCTTTTTGGCGGAATCGCTGCTGTAAGACGCGGTGACCGTAACGGATTTCACATTGGAAGATGTGGTGCTGACAGCGGTGGTGGGCGCCGTGGGCGCGACTTTGTCGATATTGGTGACCTTGTACGTGGTCACCGCAGATTTCACACCGGTAATATTGACACTGCGGAAATAAGCGGTCCCGTTGGCTGCCATGGAAACGCCGGTGGCTTCGTCATAAGTGAACCAGTCGGCATTGTTTCTGGAATATTCCACTTTCACTGCCTTGTCGCCGGAATCCGCCCACAGGATCACATCTTTGTTGGTGGCGGCGGTGGTACTGGCGGTGATCACCGGTTTCTCCAGATCATCGGCAACGGCAATATTGCTGACGGTCTTTGAAGCAACAGCAGAAATATTTCCGGCAGCGTCGATGCCCCGGAAATAGAGGGTATCGTTTGCGGAGAGCGTGATGCTGCCGCGATAGGTGTACCAGACAGAGTTGTCGTAGGAATACTGTTTCTTCGCCGAATCACTGCTGAATGTGGCGGAGACAGTGACCGTGGACACATTGGCGGCAGTGGTGCTGACGGCGACCGTGGGGGCATTCGGAGCAGTTTTATCAATGTTGGAGACTTTGTAATGGACCGACTTGGATGACGCACCGTTTTTGTTTGTACTTTTGAAACTGACGGTAAGATTGCTTGAAACTGTAACACCGGAGGAGTAATAGCGCTTCCAGGATTGTCCCTGGTTGAGCGAATACCAGTTGGCGTATGCGTCCGGATCGAAAGAGGCGGTGACAGTCACGTTCTGATTGGTCGGCGCGGTGGTACTGGCAGTGAGATTTTCAGGGGCATCGGGTACGGGCAGGACCCAGGCACTTTCACCGGTGGTATCCAGCACGATGGTGGTAACGCTTCTCATTTCGCGGGACCTGCCGGAATAGTAGTAACTGCCGCCCCATTCCATCCGCTGATCCCGTCTGTAAGTATCGTCAAAAATGACTTCATCGGTGCTGTCATCGTATCCGTAACCGAGCATGGCATGACCTTCGATGGATATGATCACGCATCTTCCGGCATCGATCTCCGCCTTGTAATCTTCGAAGGTGAATGTCCCGTTTTTATCTTCGTAGGTATCGACATAGGAGGTCAGGGTCTTATCTTCATCCAGACTGTATCCGCGGGAGGTGACGTACAGATCAAGTCCGTAGAGCAGATCAACATATTTTGCCGGGACATCCACAGTTTTTCCGGTAGAGGAATCTGAAATTTCGAGCGTGAATGTGTAGTTTTTGATGTCGGCGAGCGTATCATAGTAATGGGACGTGAAGTTGTCCGTATTGTGACGCCAGTACTGCCCCGTCCCGATATAGTCGGCAATACAGTTCCATGCGGATGTATTCAGGTACAGATTGCTGCCGGACTGGGTGAAGGAATACTGAAATTCCTTTGCCGGAGTCGTGCCGACAAAACGCGCCACAAATTCTTCAGAAGCCACGGCAGATCCCAGATTGGTATCGAAGGCGTCCATATCGTGGATATTGCCGTCCAGACCTCTGGCATCAAGTTCAGCTTTTCCGTCAATAAGGTTGGAAAAATCGTAGCCCTTGTACCCGTTCCGGTCGTAATAACCGAAGATCATACCGATCACAGTGGCGGTACAGCCGTGCATGTATTCCAGTTCCGGCACACCGTCGATGGTGGTCACGGTCCCGGAGGTGATCACGCCGCCATCGGAATCCGGCAGGATTTCCGCATCGGAAGCGGCGATTGTAACTGCAGCGGCGGATGAAACCATTTCTGCCGCATCCCCGACCGTTTCAACTGTCAATGTTTTTTCCAGGCTCATTTTTTTACCCCCGTAAAAAGTTATTTCATCTCTGTTCAAAACCATATCCCGCAATATAATTATAATACATAAACGCGCCGGAGTCAAGAACAGCATGCCGGAAAATAAAATAATTTTTCAGTGGCTTGACATTCCGCGCACGGAGCTTTACTGTATAAAAAACGTCCAACGCAGGAGATGAGATATGGACTTGACACTCGGCTGTTATTACTTCCCGAATTACCATACAGGCGACATGCGGAATGAAACATTCCACGGCAGAAACTGGAGCGAATGGGAGGTCGTCAAACAATCTGTTCCCCGTTTTGAAGGGCATCATCAGCCACGGATCCCCCTGTGGGGTTATACCGATGAAAAATCGCCCGCAGCTATGGCGCAGAAGATCGATGCCGCCGCCGATGCGGGGATCGATGTGTTTATTTTCGACTGGTATCACTACGATGACGGCCCCTTTCTGAACCGGGCGCTTGAGGAGGGATTCTTCAATGCACCCAACCGGAACAGACTCAAATTCTGCACCATGTGGGCGAATCACGACTGGCTGGATATCCATCCGGCGGAAAAAAATAATTTCCCCCTTCTCTACGGCGGACTCGTCACGCCGGAAACATTCCGGAAGATCTGCAGGATCCATATCGAAAATTATTTCAGCCGTCCGGAATATTTCCACATCGACGGCAAACCTTATTTTTCGATCTACGAACTGGCAAAATTTGTGGCGATCTTCGGCAGCACAGAGGCGGCACGGAACGCCTTGGAACAGTTCCGGAAAGATTGTACCGATGCGGGACTGCCGGGCGTCCATCTGAACGCGGTCGTGTGGGGCAAACCCGTTCTGCCCGGCGAGACCACACCTGCCGATCCCGGCGAACTGGCGGCGGCGCTGGGCTTCGACAGCACTTCCAGTTATGTGTGGGCGCATCACGTCTGGGTCCCCGGTCCCACATGCGATTACGGTGTTGTCCGCGACGGCTATTTCAAGTTCATGGACGACTTTATGGCGAAGGCGCCGCTGGAATATTATCCCAATGTGACAGTGGGCTGGGACACCTCCCCGCGCACCCGCGCCGATGCGGAGTGGACCGGAACCAATGCCTACCCCTACGGCTGTGTCCTCGTCAACAATACGCCGGAACGCTTCAAACAGGCACTGGCAGATATCCGTAAAAAACTGGAAGCCCGATCCCAGCCGCACCCGTTTATGACCATCAACAGCTGGAATGAATGGACCGAGGGCAGTTATCTGGAGCCGGATCAGAAATACGGGACCGCCTACCTGGACGCCGTTCGGGAAGTCTTTCAAACAAAGTAACGCAGAGATCCGCTCTTTCAGATTTTCCGCTTGAAAAAAGCAGATGTTATGCTACTTTAAATGGCATAAACATAACAGAGAAAGCGGCACTGCAAAATGGAATACGCAAAAATTCTTGAAGGACTGATGCTTCTCGCCTTCGGCGCGAGTTGGCCGATGCAGATCGCAAAAACGATCCGCGTCAAAAACCCCATGGGAAAAAGTTTTATTTTCCAGTATCTGATCATCAGCGGTTATCTCTGCGGCATCGGCAGCAAGATCATCAAAGGCGAATGGAACGAATGGCTGATCTGGATCTATCTTCTGGATCTGGCACTGGTATCCACGGACCTGATCCTTTCCCACATCTATCTCGCCCGGGTGAAACGGGCGCAGAAAACACAGAACTGATCTTTTCAGCGCAAATTCAGAAATCTCCGGCGGATCTTCGGATTTTCCGTTTATTTTGTGTGGACCCCTTGTTTTTTTCTTCCGGTCTTATCGTAATTCCGGATTGCGGCGGTTCATTGCTTCGGAAAGCGTGGATTTCGCCACAGCTTCCATGCCGGGGTGATAAAGGCGTTTGTGGTTGGCAAGCAAAGCGTTTTCAATTTCACGCAAAGAATCCCTGCCGGAAATTTGAGCAAAAAGCAAAGTCAAAAATTGTTTCCATGCGGTGAAATGTTTGCAATATCAGTCTCCGCCTGACTTTTTTACGATTTTTTCAAAACGATATCGGGTATGAAGTTGAAAAGTTGAGAAAATATGCCATAGTAATATGTGGTTCGGGACTTTCGTGTTAAATATTAAAGATTTGAGCGTTTTTAGTATATAACAACTCCCGACAATTTCAATTAACTCCGGTAATTTTTACCGGACAGTAGTGACGGGTGGCAGCAAAATAAAATCCAAAGTTTTTTTCCTTCACGATTGGAAATCTTTTCTGCATGATGCTGTTATACTGCAATTTTTCTCTAAAACATTTACAGGGTGGACGCAAAAAGTCCACTTACATGCATTATATTGTATCATAAATCATTTTTATATGGAGAGCGTTATGGCAAAAAAGAAAAAAGTAAAACAACCATTTTATCCGGTGCGCCCGGAAGATCAGAAATTGCTTGATGCGTGCCGCACATTAAGCTATCAGCGGATAATGGCGGCAATCCGGGCGAAGAGATCTTCCGGAAACTGGTCCATCCTGCAAAAAATATCCGGCTGGTGGTCTGCGGGCATGTCAGCAAACCCGACAGCTGGGAACACTCCGTCGGTTTTTCGATGGCAAAAAACAGTGATGGCAAAGATGTGGCGCAGATGGTCTTCAATACGCAAGGCATCGGCGGCGGGTTCAGCGGAAACGGCGGCGATGGATGGCTGCGGCTGCTGGAATTCATGCCGGACCGCAAGACCATCAAGGCTACGACATTTTCCCCGTTCTTTTTCGGTTCCACCTCCACCCGGCGTCAGGCGTGGAAAACCGATGAACGCAACTGTTTTACGTTCACGCTGGAATAATTTTTCAGTACCGAAAATCTGCAGAAAGTTTTTGTGCTTTTATCTGTCTGCCGTGGTTGTGCCGTAATGCCAATCCACAAAATCTTTCAGAAATTGTACCTGCTTGCGGTGTGTGATATCGGAAAACCAGCCGTTCTGCAGAATACATAATGCGTTCACATTTTTCTGATGCAGCTCCATACTGATCCGGTCGCACTGGGTTTCCAGCAGATCCATATCCATGGCGGGACTTGCTCCGATATTTCTGAAGCCGTAATGATGCAGGAAAAGTCCCTGCATAATGGGTTTATCATAAAGTGAGATGAGTTCCGCAATGGTATCACGGTAATTTGCGGTCCAAAAATCCTCTGTGGAACACCACACCCAGAGATTCAGCACATCGAAATACGGCAGATAGGGGATCAGGTCCTCCGGTTTCTGCCGGGTATAACGGACCACATAAAGTTTCAGGTCCGGGTTATGTTTCCGCAGTGCATCGCGGATCTCTTTCAATTCCGGTGGCGTCATTCCGGCACTGGGACCTTTATAGCGTCCGCTTTCATCCAGAAAATCATCGATGATCGCCCCCGTGATATTGGGGAACTGCAGCGACATGAGACTGACTTTCTCCGCGCACGCTCTGTATGCGCCGTGCGTCAGACCGCAAACAATATTCCTGCCGTCAAGATAGTGAAGCAATTCCGGAGAAAGTTCCGCCATATCGTGCGTGGAATTCATAAAAACTGCGCTGTCGGCATGCATATAGTCGCAGGCTGTCTCCAAACTGCAAAAGGATTTTTGCGGCACAAACGGAATACTGGAAGGGACAGTTTTCTGAACATATCCCCAAACGAAAAGATCCTTGTAATTGTTCATTATCTTTCTCCCTGTCTGACCGGATCTCTGTACATCCATCCGCCAATGCGGATAAATTCAGATTCGGCATCGTTGTGATCGTAAGCGCAGAACATCGCGCTGTTCTTCCGGATATTTTACACCATCGTTCTGAAAAATCAAACTGTTTACAGCGTTTTTGCTTTTTTTATCCGCTTTTCATCTGCCGGAGCGTTTCCGCTTATCCGACAGATAAAATCAACTTCCGCCCGGTCCGCGGCGGATGCCGCTTGCAAAAATTTTCCGGTGGTATATATTATCGGTGTCCCTTTTTTTCAACCTTTTGCAACGCTGATACAAAAAAACAAATCACCGATCACACGGAGGTCTTTTATGACAAGTGAGAAGATCGCTTTTCTGCCGGATCAGAAGGAAGCCTGGACACTGAATCTTTCCATTGACGGAAAACGCCGGAAGCTCCGACTCACCCCGCCGGAACCTGTCCATGTGGAAAAAGAATATTGCGAAGCCCTGCCCGTTTTCAATCCCGACGCCCGCTGGAATGCGCCGTATGCGTTCAAGGCACTCACCCGCAGAGGATATAACTGGACAGAATGCGGACTCATTCCCGGCAGCGTGGTCATCAGCAGCACTGCGGGAAAGGTCTTCAAACGTGGCAAAGATTATGAATGTGAAGAGATCTGGGGCAGTGCCGGGCGTCTGGAAAAGGGAAAGATCCGGGAGGGGATGCCCGTCTTCATCTCCTACGATCATTGTCTTTCCCGGCTCGATTCCGTGATCCGGAACAGAGAAAACGGTGAGATCCGCGTGATCTGCGGCAAAACGCATCCGATCATGCCCCGTGTTCCCGCCCTGCCCCGGGGCTGGGAACGGCTGGCAAACATTTACTACTCCCGGCATTATGACCGCCTGACTGAAGAAATGATCTATCCGGTCACGAAAAAACGCTTTTCCCGTCTCCCCCGTGCCGGTTCCGCAGAACCCCTGCTGCCCGGCACGCTGAAAAAACTCCGTAAAGGAAAAAAACTGCGGGTCCTCGCCTGGGGCGACAGCGTTACTGAATGTAATTATCTGCCCGAAAATCAGCACTGGCAGGTCCTTTTTACAAAGGCTCTGGCAAAAAAATATCCCCGCTGCAAAATCGAATTGATCTCACGCGGATGGGATGGACACACCTCAATGGATTTCCTTGCCGCGGCAGAAGATTCCCCCTTCCATTTTGCGTCACGCATTCTGGAAACGGATGCAGACCTGATCGTCAGTGAATTTGTCAACGATGCCGGGACCACCCCTGAACGATTCATCCCGGCTTATGAAAAGATCCTGAAAGCGTTCCGTGCCGCCGGTAAAGAATGGATCATCCTGACGCCTCACTGGATCCTTGCCTCCTGGATGGCGGGTCATACCGTACGGGAAATCCGTTTTTGCAAAGACGATCCCCGGAAATTCGTCCATTTCCTGCGCGACTTTACGGAAAAGAACGGGATCGCTCTGGCGGATGCATCCGCAAAATATGCCGAATGGGCGGAAATGGGTTTCCCCTATATGGCGTGTATGACCAACGGGATCAATCACCCCGATCTGCGCGGCATGAAACTTTTTTCCGCCGCACTGATGGAACTGTTCCCGGCTGAAAAACAAGTAAATATCTGTAACTAAGTCACAACAGGGCAGAATATCATGTGGAAATATTATGCGATCGCATCGGCTGTTTTTGCTGCGCTGACAGCGATTTTTGCGAAAGTCGGCTTGAAGGATGTGAATTCCAATCTGGCAACAGCGGTCAGGACAACGATCGTTTTGTTTTTGAGTTGGGGGATCGTTCTGTTTTCCGGGAGCGTTGAAGATTTCAAAGTCCTGAACGGAAGAAATATGACATTCCTGATCGCTTCCGGGTTGGCAACCGGTTTGTCCTGGCTTTTTTACTTCAAAGCGCTTCAGGAGGGCGATGCGTCAAAGGTCGTTCCGATCGACAAACTCAGTGTTGTGCTGGTGGTCATTTTCGGCGTGATCTTCCTCCACGAAAAATTCACATGGCAGCTCGCAGCCGGGACCGGGCTGATCATGGCGGGGAGCCTTTTTCTGCTGTACGGCAAATGAACCGGGAGATCGGATACAGACAAAAATATTGTTTTTTTCTGTCAACCGGACTTGAAAGAGAAACGGTTAAGCATTACAGTTCTGCGACAAAAAATCTTCCTGTATAAAAAACGGAATTTCTGCCGGATCGGCGGAGGTTCCCGGAGAAAGTGTGATCATAATGGAGAACAAAAGAGTATTTCTTCCGGAAGCGGAAAAGGCTGCTTTCAGATCGGAACCGATGGACTGCACTCTGGCTGAGAACGAAATTCTCGCACAGATGGACTGGGATGTTCTCAGCGCGGGAACAGAACTCGCTTATTACAAAGCACTTCCGAATACCTGGGGCGTTGAGGACGGGTTCCCCGTTTATCCCGGATACAGTGCATCCGGCCATGTGGCGGCGGTGGGCAGCGGCGTCCGGAGTCTGCGTCCCGGCGACAGGATCCTGATCATCAAGGCGTCTCACTGCCTGTACACAAAGCTGAAAGAATCGGACGTGATCCCGGTCCCGGACGGCGTGGATATGAAAGAGGCGGCATTCGCCTTTCTTTCCACATTTCCGTTTCTGAGCATCCGGAAACTGCAGGTTGAAGTTGGCGAAGCGGTCATGGTCGCCGGACTCGGTCTGCTGGGATTGTTTGCGGTTCAAATCGCAAAACTTTCGGGAGCGTGTCCGGTCATGGCATGTGATTTTTCTCCGGAACGGCGGGCTCTTGCGCAGAAACTCGGCGCCGATCTTGTCTTTGATCCCCGCGATCCGGATTTCATTCAGCAAGTCAAAGCTGCCACGGACGGCAAAGGTCCGGAGGCTGTAGTTGAAGTTACCGGACACATCGCCGGACTTCAGCAGGCGTTGGAATATGTTGCGTTTGAAGGGCGTATCGCATTACTCGGCTGCACACGGATATCAGATCAGAACATCGATTTCTATAAATATGTTCACCGCCGCGGCGTACAGCTGATCGGATGTCACACCCACTCCCGCCCGAAAATCGAATCCAGACCCGGTGCATGGACGGAACCGGATGACTGCCGGACCTATCTCAAGCTGCTGAAAGCGGGACGGTTGTGCGCAGCCCCGCTGATCGGGCGCATCGTATCGCCGGAAGACGCGGAATCCCTGTATGCCGAACTGGCTTCAGCAAAAAATCCGCCACTGGGCGTTCTGTTTGACTGGAATATGATAAATCAGGAAGAAAAGAGGTAAACGATGGAAAAGAAATTCCGGATGATCCAGATCGGTGTCTCCCATGAGCATGCTCTCGGTAAATACAGCACATTGAAACGCATGAAGGACACCATCGAAGTCGTCGGCGTGGTGGACGACCGGGAGTTTGCCCGGACACCCAAATTTATCGGCGCTGATGAGTTTGAAAGTTACAAAGGGGAACGGTTCATCACGCTAGATCAGGCATTGAACGAAGAAAAACCGGACGGCGTGCTGATCGAAGTCCCGAACCTGGATCTTGTTCCTGTTGCCATGAAGTTTGCGGAACGGGGCATCCCGATGCATGTTGACAAACCCTGCGGCGAAGATCTTGCCGCCTATAAAAAACTGCTGGATCTGTGCGAAAAACAGAATCTGCCTTTCCAGATGGGGTATATGTTCCGGGGAAATCCCGCCATCCGTTTTGCCATTGATGCCATAAAAAACGGGATGCTGGGGGATATCTTTGAGATTCAGGCAGATATGAATCACTGTTACGGCGGTGCGGAATACAATCAGGAATATCTCCCCAATTTCAAAGGCGGGATCATGTTCAATCTGGGCTGTCATCTGATCGATTACATCGTAACGATGCTGGGGCGTCCGGAGCATGTTCATCCGTTTCTGAAACCGGCATGTCCGGGCGACAGATCCCTGAACAACGGTGTTGCCGTGCTGGAATATCCCCACGCACACGCGGTCGTCACGGTATGCAGCCGCGACTGGGGCATGAGCAGGCGTCTCCGCATCGGCGGCACAAAAGGCTCCATTGAGTTTTCTCCGGTGGAACGCTACGACGGAAAAGAGATCGAAGTCCGTCTTTCCCTGAAAGAACCTTTCGGGAAATATGAATCCGATATCCATACGCTGAAATTCGGTCCTGTTGCCGACCGCTATGAAGTTCAGCTGCAGGACTTTGTGGCGATGGCACGCGGTGAGAGACCCGACGATTACACCCGGCAGCACGACTATACGGTCCATGAAGTCACACTTGCCGCATCCGGTGTGATCCGGATTTGAGCTGACACCCTGAAGAATGGAAGTAAAGACCGCAATGGAAGAAAAAAACAGCAAATGGCCGGAGATCGTCTCGCGGGAAATGGAAAAATACCGCGGGATGATGTACGACGCGGAAAAATTTATCTGGTCCCACCCCCAGACGGGATTCAAAGAATGGATCGCCCACGATTATCTCCGGGAGAAATATACGGCGCTGGGTTTCAAGCCTGTGGACGCTGGGAATATCCCCGGATTTTTCTTCGATATCGATACGGGTAAAGAAGGTCCCACGGTTGCGGTACTTGCTGAAATGGACAGCATCATCCTGCCCGAACACCCGGAGAGCGATCCGGAGACGGGGGCAGTTCACGCCTGCGGTCATAATTGTCAGTCGGCAGCACTGCTCGGCGTTGCGGCGGTGTTGAAAGAGCCGGGGATCCTGCCGGAACTTTGCGGCAGAATACGCATTATGGCAGTCCCCGCCGAGGAACTGATCGAACTTTCCGACAGATCCGCAATGAAAGCGGAAGGCACGCTCCAAAGTATTTCCGGCAAAAGCGAATTTATGCGCCGGGGCTTTTTTGACGGTGTGGATCTTGCGCTGATGATCCACACGGATGCGGGCAGAAATCATAAACTCCGTATCGCGCCCGGCACAAACGGGATCATTGCCAAGCGGGTCACTTATTACGGCAGCAAATGTCACAGCGGTGCTTATCCGACCGGCGGCGTGAATGCGCTTTCTGCGGCACAGATCGCCCTGAACGCCATCAATTCTCTCCGGGAAGTGTTCCCTGAAGACTGCCTTGTCCGGCACTCCGCCGTGATCACCGGAGCGGGCACAACGCCGCAATTCATTCCCGGCAAAGCAGTTGTGGAATCCAATGTCCGCGCCAACGATTACCATGTGCTGAAAGATATCAATGAAAAGATCAACAGAGCATACGCGGCGGGAGCCCTTGCCGTTGGCGCAGATGTCGAAATCGAAGATCTGGAAATGTATATCCCCGAAAAGGATTGCGACTGCCCGGACTTTCAAAACATTGCATACGAAGTCGGGTGCGACCTCTTCGGAAAGGAAAATGTCTGCTTCGACCGGAGCAGAACGATACAGAACCGCGGCGGCTCGGATATGGGAAATGTGGGCGCGGTGATGCCGGTGATCCAGCCGTTTTCTTCGGGTATGGGCGGCGGCTGCCACGGGGCGGACTGCGAAATAAAATATCCCGAATATGCTGTGTTTGATCCTGCTGTTGTTCAGGCGGCGATCGTCTGTGTGCTTCTGGAAAAAGGCGGAGCGCGTGCGAAAAAAATCGTTGGGGATTACCAACCGGTATTTTCCTCCATCGCAGAATATTGCGCTGCCATGGACCATCTATGCGCGCTGAAACGCCCGGTTCACAGCGAGAATGGCATAAGTATATTCAACAGCAACGAGTTATGACAACGCCGATCCGTCACCTTTTTGATATTCTGCTTGCACACTTCGGTCCGCAGAATTGGTGGCCCTGTCAATCCGGCGAACAGTGGGAGATCATCACCGGGGCGATCCTGACGCAGAACACGGCGTGGACCAATGTGGAAAAAGCCATCAACGGTCTGCTTGCGGCAGATGTCATGTCACCGCAGAAAGTTCTGAAAATGCCGGATGCGGCATTGCAGGAATTGATCCGTCCGGCTGGATTTTTCACGCAGAAATGTGCTTATCTCAAAGCGATGGCGCAATTTATCATGGATCACGGGGACGCTGTTGCGGCGTCCGGTGATGTACGGGCGTTGCGGAAACAACTGCTCGCTGTCAAAGGTGTCGGGCGGGAAACGGCGGACAGCATTCTGCTTTATGCTTTTGACAAACCGGTATTTGTGATCGACGCCTACACCCGGCGTGTGGCAGAACGGCATCTGGAGCTGGACGGCAGTCTGCCGTATGATTCCCTGCAGAAAATCTTTATGGATGCGCTGACTGCCGATGTGACCATTTACAGAGAATACCATGCGCTGATCGTGGCTCTGTGCAAAGAGTCCTGCCGCAAATCCGGCTGTGGCGATCTCTGCAGAGAACGGCTGTGATCCGTCAACTCATTTGCACATCAGTTTGATGTTTTCAAATTGCGCTTTCACACGGTTTTTCTGCTGATAGTACCAGTTCGGCACGCAAAGTCTCACTTATTCGTCTTCGAGCCCGGCTGCTTCCGGAACAGGCGTTTGAGTTTTTCCCACCAGTTAGCCGGCTGCAATTTCGCCTTTGATGTCCTCTATGCGTTTATTGCAGTCAACGGTTTCCGGATGTTCCACGCCATAGCAGATTGCATAAATCTCTTTTGCCTTTGTAAAGGACAACAATGCATTTTCATAGTCTTTCAGCCTTTTGTACACTAACCCAATGTTATAGTAGGAGTCTGCGATATCGGGGTGATTTTCCGGAGGGGTTTGTTGCCGGATTTCAAGACTTTTGGTATAAAACTCAAGCGATTTTTTATGCTCGCCAAGATCAGAATACACACACCCGATGTTATTGTAGGAGACTGCGATATCGGGATGATTTTCCGGAAGGGTTTGTTGCCGGATTTCAAGACTTTTAGTATAAAACTCAAGCGTTTTTTTATGCTCGCCAAGATTATAATACACATTTCCAATGTTATTGTAGGAGACTGCGATATCGGGGTGATTTTCCGGAAGGGTTTGTTTTTTGATTTCCAAACTTTTGGTATAAAACTCAAGCGCTTTTTCAAAGTCGCCAAGATCAGAATACACATTTCCGATGCAAAGATAAGAACCAGCGATCATCTGATCATCTTTGGCATTTTGAGCCGTTTTCAGCGCGTTCTGATACTTCTCCAATGCCTGCGCAAAGTTGCCGGATCGTTCATAAAATTTTCCACGGATACTGATCAATGAATATGCCAGATCAGCATCGTCCTTATGGTCATTGGCGATTTTTTCCAGTTCATCCAGCAGGATTTTTGCGTCATCAATGCAATACCATTCCAGCAAAATATCTTCCACCCAGTTGGGAATGGAATGTAAAAATTCCCCGTTCCACGATTGCGCAAGGATGAATTTTGCCAAGCCGGCAACAGCCACGGCATCCTCTTTTTTAAAATCGGATTTTGGGGTCTGTTCTATGGTGATTCTGATATCATCTGCAAACCCCTTCTGTTTTTTCTGACCGAATTTCAAAAAGTAATTTTGTGTCAGACGGTGCATACGGGAAATGCCGTTATTTTCCACAGAAAGCAGGTGATGATCTTTCAGGGTCTCCCATGCAAAAAGCCAGGAGTCCGTTTTACTGCAAGTCACACCGCCATAACGCTTTATCCAGAACTTTCTGAGCAGATCGAGTCCCACGGCATCCGGCGAAAACATGGCAGCTGCGCTTGCCAATTCGAGGATCTCCCCGCCTAATTCCTGTTTCCGGATCTGTTCAATGGTCGGATTCAGCAGGGCATCAATGCTGTCGGGGATCTCCCGGAGCGTTTTGTATCTTGTGTTGATCTCAAAATTATCTTTCAGCTGTTCCAAAATCGTCCGGGGTGTTGCCCCGTAACGGTATTCCTGCCCCAGATACCCGGCGATGATCTCCACAGACCATGCGTGATATTGCAGAAACCTCAGCAGTTCTTTTGCGGCAGCTGTCTCATCACCATCCATCGGCGGCGCCTGATTGAAATCCGATCCTTCACAATGCAAACGCAAAAGTTCCAGTGCGGCTTCTTCCCCGAGATCACCGATGGGGACGGGAACCGCCTTACTGTTCTGGAGCGGATGGGGCGTATTCCGGGTAGTGGCGATCAGATCCAGATTTTCCGGGATACTGCCATTGGGAAACAGTCTTTTCAGACCGCCCTCCGAAATGAGCTCCATACAGTCAAGATTATCCAGGAGGATCAATGTACGGCCGCTGTCGGAAACATGGATCCACATCTGCCGGGCGAACGTCTTCGCAAATTCTTCCGGCGGCAGTTTCCGGTCGTCCTTCTTCAAGCCCAGAAGTTCATAAATCGCCATACAGCGTTTATTATCATATTCATTTGAGAGTTTCTGCCACGCCATACTCCATTCTGTCACATGCTCCATCGGAACAAAAAAAAGCCCGCCGGGATATTCAGAAGCATAACCGTGTGCGTAAGCAAAGGCGATCTCACTTTTTCCACAGCCCGGTTCGCCGTGGATCACCGGAATGGAGCCGGCAGCCATCCCGCTGTGCTGACAAATCTGCCGGACATTACTCAAATCTTTGATGCGTCCCACAAAATTCAGATTGTAAGGCGGAACGGAACAAATGATTTTTGAACATGTGTCTTCATCCTTGCTGATCTGGTCGATCCGGGCGAGAAGTTTGGCAGTTTTCAGACGCTCACTGACCAATTTTGCAGCAACCTGACCGGCACCTTCGGGGAACCAGGGGCGCACATCATTCTGAAGGATCTGCATTTCCTCCCAGCGTTGCAGGATCGTTTCATCCTCTGTTTTGATCTGAATATAAAAGACGGGCAGTGTTGCTTTCTGAAATCTGCCTTTCGCCATTTCCTTCTGCGCCCACCACAAGCGTTCACGGGTGCAGTATTCAGACTTGATATAATTTTCAGAGAGCAGACAGATAAAAACTTTGCTTCTGTCCAGATGCCCCTGTATTTTAGCGTTCCACGCGTTGCCCAGCCTCAGTGCATCCACATCCAGAAATACATTTTCGCCGATGGATTCCTCGATCTGCCGTTTGATCTCCGTGATGTAATCGATACCGTAATCTTTCGCATCTTTGTGCGAATAACTCAAAAAAATCTGATATTTTTCACTCATACAGGAATATCTCCTTCGTTTTTAATCATTTCCTGTTTATTTCAATAATCCCGCATTTTTCATTGCGACAATGCCGAGCAGATCATAACACTGTGTTTCTGCGCTCAGTTTTTCAAACTCAGTCAGCATCGGATGCAAAAATTCTTTATTGTCTCTTTTTTCAGCAAAACACCAGCCCGCCAACAGGCGTTCAGCCCACCAGCGGTTATGCTCCGCCCGCAGAAAAACAACGCAGTTTTCCGCATTGGATGTACAATCGGGGAATGCAAATGCCTTTTCCTTGAAACTGTCACCGGTGCTGATGCTTGACCAGCGTTTCCAGCGCAGGATCCCCTGCCACTGTTTTTCGGCTTCATCCTGCTGTTCTTTTCCGTACGGACACTGCAACGCAATGTTCAGGATCTCCAAAAACTTTTCCGGTGGTTCAATTTGTTTCAAATCGCTTTTTGCAACAACAGCCGCAACGGTTTCGTAACTGTAATTGATATCTCTGCCGTATTCCCCACGGGACGAATCCATCCACGGCAGGATATCCGTCATGCCGAAATAACGGAGTTCTGCATGATCTCCGCACGTCTGGAGCAATCCTTTTCCGATACAGTTGGCACATTCGGTTGACTGCCGGATCAGCACAGAGATATCCTTGCGGCGGACCTGATGCGACAACGCAGCATAGGCTTTTACCGCAGCATCTGCGCCGGGGACAGCGATCACGACCGTTACGGAAGTATCTTCACGCACAGCAGCCTCATATATGATATCGCCGGCTTCATTGGAGCCGCCGCTGCATCGTTTGCTGACGATCTCGACCTCCGGCAGGGAATCAGCCACCTGCCGTTTCGGCAGCCAGTCCTCACCATCACCATCGGCATCAAAGAGTGTGATCCTGTGTTTGCTGTTTTCGCCGTAATTCAGGAGAGGGATCGCGTAATTGACCAGAGCCTGAGCCATGGGATCGGAGCCGATCACAAACAATTCCACACGGGTTGAACCGCGCTTGTGCCGCAGGGGCAGATAAGGCGCACCGGAATTATCGGCGGAATTGGCTTTGGACCAGCAATACCACGCCCAGCTTTCGTAGAAATTGCACAGTTCGATGTCGATGATATCGTCTTCCACAAAACCGTTTTCCTCCGAGCGTGCATGCAGATAAAGCGCGGGATCCTCAAGGTGAAGATAAAGTTTGATCGGGAGATTTGTAAATTGTTCTTTTGTATCTACCGTGATTTTTTCCCGTACATATTTCTGGAGAAGCTGTTCCGTATGCAATGCTTCCCCGTCTTTATCCGCATGATTCTGTTCGCCGAGAATGACAATGGTCCGGGCGAGTTCTGCCTGAAGTTTCCTGATATTATCCATGACATCGACGGAGCAGTTGTAGATATAAATATTTCTCAACTGAGATGCGTTCAGGATCTTCTTCAGCGTGGCAGTGATTTCTCCGGCAGGCGTTTCCGAAACGATGAGGACCTCATTGATCATCTTCTGCGGCTGCAGCATACTCTGAACGACAGCGACTCCCTGTCCCCCCCAGCCGAGGATCAGACCGTGATCTTTGAATTTGTAGCGTGTCTGCCCGGATTTGATCTTGTCTCTTCTGCCATCAAAGGCATTGACGATCGCGCCGGTGACAAAACCGCACAGGATCATACCGATGATCCATGACAGCAATGCGATCACAAGTATAACCGGCACATTCCCGCCATCGATGCGGATCTGATCAAGTTCCTTCAGAGTTGTCGTCACGGACCCGCCATCCGCCAGTTGACAGAATCCCCACGACAACTGACTGTATGATGCATCATTTCCGGCAGCAGTAGCGCCGTTTTTGATGCAGGTCAACAATACAGAAAACGCCAGGATCGCCAAAACAGAAAAAGCGATTTGAAGTCCCATCCGCGAAAACAAATATCTGTCAAAAAATTTTTTCATTATCATACTCCATTTCAGTGTTTTCCACAACGTGAACTTCAAAGAAAATACAGGGGCGGTTGTATTTTATTTTTTATTCCTCTGCCCCGGCATCGTCATCCGTATCTTCCATATCATCGTCATCCCCTTCCAGCTTCTTGATTTCAGTTTTTGCATCTGAAAAACCCAAAGCCACTCCGGCGATAGCGGTTTCGTATTTATTCATCATCAAAGCACCGAGGAGAATGCTGTCTCTGATGATCACATCCGGGAGCTGTTCCAGATCATCACAATTTACGAAGATCTTATAGCGGATCTCGCCATCCCTCATATCAATGCTGAAGTAACCGTTCTGGAGCGTAAAGTTCAGATGCGACATATACCGGTTGAGTTCGTCCATATATTCCTGTTCGCAGGCGAGCGGCGCAATCGTGTATACCGAGTAAGAATATTCTGAGAAAGCAACAAGCAGTCTGACTGCTTGAAATTTCCCGCCGCAGGTGATACCGCTTGTGATGTAGTGGTATTCTGCATCGTATTCATAATTCCAGTCATTTGCATCAAGCCAATCACGCACCACAGATACAATTTGTTCCCGTTCCATACTTTTTTTCCTTTCGTTCATTGATTATTTCTGTAAAGCATTAAACCCGATTGCTGTCCGTTTTACAGCTTTCTGCGCTAAAAGTTTCTTGAATTCGCTGTCTGCGGCGGCCCCGATCAAATCGCTTTTGAGGATACGCAATTCTCCGCCTTCCATATTCTGACGGCATGCAGCTTTGCACCATGTACGTTCGAACAGATTACGTACAAGGCGCGCATTGCTGAAACCTTTGGAAGTAAATGTTTCCTGCGGTATTTCCGCAAAAAATTTATGTACTGCCTCCTGCAGGTCATTTTCATACTCGAAAACGCCGTCAAGCATCACAAAGAATATCTGTTCAAGTTCATCCTTTGTGTAGTTGGGGAATTCGATCTCGAAGGGGATGCGGTCTTTGAGACCGGCATTGGCTTTGAGCATTACTTCCATTTCATCCTTGTAACCTGCCATGACGACACAAAGATCTTCGCGATGATTTTCCATTTCCGCCACAAGGGTATCCAACGCTTCGCGTCCGAAATCCCTGCTGCCCAAATCACGATTGAACAGAGTATATGCCTCATCGATAAAGAGTACAGAGCCGTACGCATCCCGGCAGATCGCACTTGTTTTCGGGGCAGTTTCGCCCACGTACTGTCCACAGAGATCGCGTCCCTTGACTTCCACAAAATGCCCTTTGCGCAAAATGCCTTCCTGCTGCATCATGCGGGCAAGAATGCGTGCCACCGTTGTTTTTCCGGTACCGGGGTTCCCGGTAAAGATCATGTGTATGGCGGGTCTTGCCACATTTTTTCCCTGGGCGGCAAGTTTTCTCTGGGTCTTGACCTGTATGATCACTTCGTTGAGACGCCGTTCCACTTCGCTCATCCCGATCATTTTCTTCAGTTCGGCAATGGGGTCGTCATCGGCACCTGTACCGGGGATCGGCTCAAATTCACCGGTGGTGATGACCCGGTTATCCTCTTTGCTGCGGCAATTTGCAAGGGCCTTGTTATAGATCATCTTCCGCACGATCTTATCTGCTGTCTTGTAACCGAAAAAGCTGTCGTCTCTTTTTTCAAGCAGCAGAGTCTGTTCCAGAGAATTGCGTGCGTTGTCGTCAAGACTCAACCCATTCTTTTTCAATTCCTCGCATGTATAATCGACCATATCATTGAGAGATACCGGCGGGACGGCAAGTGTGCGCACATTCAGGATGTCGTTCAGCGCATCAGCCGTGGCGTTCAGCATATTCCCCACAACAAACGGGATCCGGAACACGATAAGAAAAGTACCGCACAGCGAATTCAGCTGGCGCAGATAATCTTTGCATTCGGATGTTGCCAGCAGAGATTGCCATTCTGATATATCGATACAGATCAATACTGTGGAAACACCTTCGTACTTATTTTCATGCGCTGTTTCCTGCACTTTTTTGAGCAGATTCGCCCAGGTGACACAGTAATCATTATCATTGTCCTGCATTTTGCCCCGTGGCAGCAGAGCGTACTCCTGCACGTATCGTTTCGCAGCCCCTCCCTTCACAAGTCCGTACGTTCTGTAGATCTGAACCAGATCATTAAAAAATTCAGAACACCCATAACCGGGATCAACAGCCAACAGCAGATGCTGATGCCACAACGCGGACGCAGTCCCCATCTTCTGCAGCATCGGTATCACCTCAACCGTCTCGCGAGCATAGGCTTCCAATACGGGACAATGTCTGATCGGGACTTTACTGAAGATCTGTTCAAGTTTCTTTGGCAAGCCTTCGCGTTTTCCGGTGTGGGATTTCTGCGGACCGTCATCCTCCGGAGTCTCATCTTTTCCGGATTCATCTTCGGACGGCGGAACAGGATCATCTTCAATTTCTTCTGTTTCGCCGGATCCGGATTCTTCTGTTTCTCCGGTCGGCACATCCAATCCGTCAATATCGCCAGAAAAGATCGTATGTGCCCAGGGATCGGTCTCACCGAAATCAACGGTCATCCGTTCTGCCAGATCTTTCAGAAATTTTTCCCGTTCTTCGGTCGGCAATTCCACGATCAGTTCACGGGCGGAGCCGCCCTTGAATGTAACATTATCCAGAGAAGCGATCCATTTTTCAAGTTGACGGATCACACGTATTCCATTGCTGCGCTTTTCGTTCAACCATTCTTTCACAAACGATATTACCAACCGACTCATAATCAACCATCCTCATTGTTGCTGTTATGACATTAAACTACTGTACTTCTGAATTGCAAAACTTCTGCCACCAGCCGTTTTTTTTCAGACACGACCGGTCCTGTCAATTTCTGTCTGTACCACCGGACTCAACTCCGGTTTGCGGACAAAAAAATGACAACGGCATACTCTAGCATTTTTCAGTGGCTTTTCAAGACTCTGCGTAACATTTTTACATATAATATTATGCGTCTTCTGTCCATATATACTCCGGTCTGCTTGTATTTTATTTTTCCGGTGATATGGTATGGATAACCGATAAAAAAACAGCTGAAAAACGGTAAAGGAAAAAACGGATTATGGCAACAGTAAACATCGATTTCACACAGGCTTCCGGTCCGATGAAAGAAGTTCATGGCGTTGGACAACCGCCGATCCTCGGCTGGAGCGGGACGCAACTTTTTCATTATCTCACGGAAGCGGGCATCCCCTACTCCCGTCTGCACGATACCGGCGGCGCATTCGGCGGCGGCAGATTTGTGGATATTCCGAACGTTTTTCCCGATTTCAATGCAGATCCGGAAGATCCCGCATCCTATGATTTCACTTTCACCGATCCCGTGATCACAGGGCTGATGGAAGCCGATGTGGAACCGTATTACCGTCTGGGCGTGACCATCGAAAATGAATATTTCCGCAAAGCGTACCACATCCATCCCCCTGCCGATTTTCAGAAATGGGCAAAAATCTGTGCGGGCATCATCCGCCATTACACAAAAGGCTGGGCGAACGGATTTGAATACAAGATCCGTTACTGGGAGATCTGGAATGAAGCAGATCTTGCAAAAGATCCCACAAAAAATGCAATGTGGACCGGTACATACGAACAGTATATCGACCTGTATATCACCACGGCGGAATATCTGAAACGCGAATTCCCGGAAATCAGGATCGGCGGTCCTGCCAGCTGCGGATTCTATGCCGCTATGATGCCGAAAGATGCCGTTGATGAGAACAATCAGTGGCGCTTGGAATGTGCCGATGCGTTTCTCAAGGCTGTTTCGGAAAAGAACGCACCGCTGGATTTCTTTTCCTGGCATTGTTACGGCACCGCGGAAACGGTGGGATTCTTTGCACATTACGCTGCGGAACGGCTGAAATATTACGGTCTGAGCGATGTGGAACAGCATTTGAACGAATGGAATCCCCGCGGAAATCCCAAAGGATCAGCCGGACACGCAGCAGAAACGGCAGCCACGCTGATCACGATGCAGAACTCCGAACTTGCGAAAGCCATGTTCTATGATGCACGGTGCGGAACCAGTTTTTACGGATCCCTTTTCAACCCCATGACATTTGAGCCGCTGAAAAGTTATTGGCCGTTCGTGGCGTTCAATGAACTGTTCAAACTCGGCACGCAGGTCAATGCCGAAACCGATACTGAAAAGTTGTATGTCCTTGCAGCAAAAGATGTTAAGAATTCAGAAGCTGCAGCTGTCATCGTCAACCTGACCGGAACAGAACAGGAATTGGTGTTCCGGACGGAGAAAAAGATCACCTCCTGCCGGATCGTGGACCAGACACACGATTTCTGTCCGGTCAACCTGCCGGAACGGATCAAAGACGGGACGATCCTCCTGCTGACATTCGGCTGAAACTGAATCGATCAGAAAGCAAAAAGCCGCTCCGGCACATCTTTCCGGGGCGGCTGATTTTTTGTATCGGACTGCTGTATAAACTTACAGTTCCACAAATTTCGGCAGGGGATTCTGACGGTGACACTCTTCGATCATACGGATCTGGCGTTTGACCTGATCCAGAGTGACATCCATCGGTTTGCCGGCGGTCAGTGCATCGTAAACCTGCAGATAATAGCAGCGTCCCCAGTAATCCATACCGCCGACTTCCGGGGGGCTGTTCCATGTATTTTCATAATACCGGATCTTCTCCCCGCAGTAAACAGGCATCCGCCCCGCCCCTTCAAGGGGACCTTTCACCAGCGGCCGCTCCGGCTCGTCTTCCGGCAGAAAATATTTCCACGTGACAGTATTTCCGGAGGCTTTGAGACCTCCGTTTGTTCCGTAGATCTCGTAAGTATTCCCGGGGAACATGCAGCAGCGTGAAATTTCCACATCCACCGTGGGCTGATCTTTGCCATGCATCAGGATCTTGATATGGTCCTCGGCATCGCCGCTCGTATTCGTCCGCTCCATCACACAAACGATGTTCTGCGGGTAATCTCCGCCGTAAAACTGAACGACCTGATCCATCGGATGCGGACCGGTATTGAGCAATTCTCCGGCGCACATATCCTGGATCGTCTGCCAGTCCCAGCGGCGCCCGAAAGTGTTGTAGGCAACTTTGATCATAACGATCCTGCCGAGAATACCGGACTGCATGATCTCCAGCGATTTACGGAAAAGCGGACGGAACCGGGACTGCTGGAACACCGCAAAAAATCTGCCGGTCCGTGCAATGGCTTCTTCGATCCGTTCCACATCGGCGACCGTGCGGCAGAGCGGCTTCTCGCAAATCACATCTTTACCGGCTTCAAGCGCTTCAATGCTGACATCGACATGATCTTTGCTCATGGTAGCATTGACGATCAGGTCGATATCCGGATCGTTGAGCAGATCCTTGTAGTTTTCCGTTTTCCGCACGCCATTATCGGGTACGGCATCCGCAGGTTCCCAGCGTTCTCTGATGCGGTCCGCGATCGCAACCACTTCAAAGCGTTCCTGAAGTTCCGGGACGGTTGTGAAAAGATGACGGTGAATACCTCTGCCGCTGCGCCCCTGCCCGATGATCCCGACTCTGATCTTTTTCATTCTTGACCTTTCTGTTACTTATCTTATCAGTTGAAAAATGCTTCTGTTCCGCCGCTGACTGACGACCGCTCCGCCGCATCCGGCATCGACATGATCTCCTGCAGAATGGCATCACAATCCGCCACTGCCGTATCAAAATCTTCCGTCACAGGAACACCGAGGCTTTCCGGACCGGCTCCATTCTGTAACGGTGTGGCAAAACGCAGACAGGAGACCGGGATCAGTTCATTGACCCGGAACGCTTCCGGAACGGCGGGATCACACAAACACACGAAGGTAATATCCGTAAAGTAATTCATGGCATCCACCTCTGCTTCTCAATTCAACGGAATATGCCGGAAGAGATCCGCATCGAACAGCCCTCTGTCAGTCAGTTTCAGATGGGGGATCACCGGCAGCGCCAGAAATGAAAGCTGGTGGAAGGGTTCCTGCAGCGTACAGCCCGTCCGTCGGGCGGCATCCATAACTTTCTGAAAACCAGCATTGAATTCCGGATAGGGGCGGTCCGTAAACAGCCCCGCCACCGGCAGCGGCAGAGCAGCCGTCACCTGCCCGTTCTGCACAACGACCAGTCCGCCCTGATACCGGATCAGAGCATTGACCGCCGCGGCAATATCCTCATCGGATGTCCCGATCGCACAAATGTTGTGTGAATCGTGTGCCACGGTTGTTGCCAGTGCGCCCGATTTTATCCCGAAACCATGAACAAATCCCAGACCGATATTGCCGTTTTTTCCGTGACGCTCCACAACTGCCGCTTTCAGAACATCGCCGGATATTTTTCCGTTGATCAGTTTCTCCGTGATCAGTGAACCGGATACGACGCCGATGACAGGCGTTTCATCGCGCGCGACTGCGTGCGCAAGGTCTTCCGCTGAAATAAAACGGCATTTGACACTGCGGTAAAATTCTGCCGGGACTTCCACTGCAGGATCCGGCAATTCCCCACAGGGGATCCCGTTGACAATAACATCCCGGACCGTACATTTTTCCAGATCGGACAACAACACGATGTCGGCGCGGCGACCGGGTGCCAGCAGTCCCCGGTCCGTAAGACCTGCGTGCATTGCCCCGGACCACGAAGCCGCCCGGTAAGCTGCGAGGGGTGTCACTCCGGCCGCAATGGCGCGGCGGATCATGGAATCGATATGCCCGGCGGAAACGATCTCCAGCGGTGAAAGATCATCCGTACAGAAGGAGAGGAACGGCGAATTTTCCACGGTGATCAGGGGCAGCAGGGCATCCAGATTTTTTGCGGCGGAACCTTCCCGGATAAACACCTGCATCCCACGGCGCATTTTTTCGACCGCTTCCGCATAATGTGTACTTTCATGGCAATTCACGACACCGGCAGCAGCGAGAGCATTGAGTTCTTTTCCGGAAACTTGCGGACAGTGTCCGTCGATGGCATCAAAAAGTGCTGCTTTTGCAAGGACTTCTGCATCACCGTTGAGCAGACCGGGCACATTCATCAGTTCACCCGGAGAACTTTCCGGATACATTTCTTTCCATTTCCGGAGCGTGCGGGAATCGATCTCTGCGCCGGAAGTCTCAAAACCGGTCGCAGGAACACAGGAACTCAGGTTCACGATCAGACTCATGGTAAGTTTTCCGGCGGCGGCATGGAAAAATTCAAAAGCTTTTTCCCCGACAACATTGGCAAGTTCATGGGGATCGCAAACCGCCGCAGTCACGCCGTGGGGAACCACCAGACGCTCGTACTCGCAAGGCAGAAGATGACTGGATTCCAGATGGACATGGCTGTCGATGAAGCCGGGAACAGCAAAAAGACCGGATCCGTCGATCACCCGTTTCCCCTGCGTATAACTGCCCAGCCCCGCAATTTTGCCGTCAATGACAGCGATATCGCATTTTTCCAGCGATCCATCGGTCAGGTGAAACACATGGACGCCCGCAATGATCAGATCCGGTTCTGTTTTTCCCAGAGCGCAGTCGATCCAATGTTTTTTCTGAACGGCAGAATATTTCATCATCACACGTTTCCTGTTTTTTTGTATTTCCGGTGAAACATAATGCACAAACGCTGCGTTTTCAACCCGGTACGGATCTTCACGGTGCAAAAATTCTGATTTTCTGCAGTTGCACGCTCCGTCCGATCCAAAGATCTGCGCCCCTTGTAAATTCCGCCATTCGTGATATAGTAAACAGCACACGTGCGCATTGCGCGCCGCACCGGAGTCATCTCAACAGAAAATAATGGATTTTTTCTATGTACACACTGATTTGCAACGGTCTGATCTGCGATGGATCAGGCAGTGAGCCGGAACCGATGGATCTGCTGCTGAAAGACGGCAGGATCGCTGATATTGCTGCACCCGGAGCGTTCGCCGGTGTTGACGCCGTAAAAACTGATGCCGCCGGCAGAATCGTTTCGCCGGGTTTTATTGATGTGCATGCACACGGCGATACCGCAAAACTGCATTTTACAGAGCGGCGCTCCGTTCTGCTTCAGGGCGTTACAACTGAAGTTGACGGAAATTGCGGTGCAGGGGCATCCTGTGTGCCCGGCGAGGCGGCGGGTTTCCGGTGGCAGAATATGGAGGAATACGCCACGATCATCAACGATCTGAAGATCCCCGTCAATACCGTTGCACTTGCCGGACACAACTCCATCCGGCGGCAGGTCATGGGGAACCGGTCGGACAAAGCGACGCCGGACGAACTGAAAGCCATGCAGCAGTTTCTGGAAAAAGCTCTTGCGTCCGGTGCAGCAGGCTGGTCAACCGGATTGACTTATTTCCCCGGCAAATTCGCCGATGAAGAAGAACTTACGGCACTTTCGCAGGTGACTGCCGGATCTGAAAAAATCTACGCCACTCACATGCGGAGCGAAGGCGATGATCTGCTGAATGCCCTGAACGAAGCGATAACGGTGGCGAAAGCCGGGTCGAACCGGTTGCAGGTCAGTCATCTCAAAACCATCTTCCCCCGCAATTATCACAAGATCGATCAGCTGTTGGAAACCATTGATCAGGCGCGACTTACGATGGATGTTCACTGCGACCGCTATCCCTATGTCCATTCCTCGACCATCATCCGGCAGATCCTGCCGCCGCCATACGATAAAGTCGTGGATATCCGGGAGAAACTTTGTGCCTCGGAAGCGTTCCGGGCGGAGATCGTTGAGGCCTTGAAACACAGTCCCAGAGATCTTGCGACCACCATTCTGATCCGTCAGAACAAAACGCTGGCGGAGATCGCCGCGGAAAACGGCAGTTCCCTCGAACAGACCGCCATGGAGATCCTGCTGCAGAACCCGGAACAAAACGCCGGATATCTTTGTATGTCGGAGGAAAATCTGAAACGGATCCTCGCGCAGCCCTATGTCTGCCCCGGCTCCGACGGGATTTCACAGCAGCTGGATGCGCCGGGCAATGTCGGGCATCCCCGGGCGATCGGAGCATTCCCGAAATTTTATCACCTGGTCTCGCAAATGACATCCACCGGTGAGGCTGTCCGCCGGATGACCGGGCTGCCGGCAACGGTTTTCCGCATTCCGGAACGGGGCTTCATCCGCAAAGGATATATTGCCGATCTGGTGATCTTCGATGAGAAAAAACTGGATTCCGATGCCGATTTCAGCCGGGAAAATATGATGCCGCACGGAATCGATAAAGTATTTGTGAACGGTCAAACCGCCTGGGATGCCGCCGAACCGGAAAAAATCGGTCGGTACGGGCGTTTCATTCCTGTAAATTGAGGGCAGATATGGAAAAAGCAAACATACTTTTCGCGTCGGATTTCGCCCCCATCCGCGGCTTTGCCGGGATCATGAAGGAGGATCCCGCCGCTGTTTACGGCGACCTGCTGCCCCGTTTGAAACAGGCGGATTACAGCATTGTCAATCTGGAATCGCCTCTGTGCTGTCCGGAGGGGCTGATCACCAAAAGCGGGGCGGCGTTCTCCGGCGAACAGGAACACATTGCCTCGCTCACTGCCGGGAATTTCAAGGCGGCAGTCTGTGCGAACAATCATACATTCGACAGCGGACTTACCGGCTTCCGTATGAGCCGCGATCAGCTTGCAGAAAACAACATTGCCACCGTCGGTGCGGGAGAAAATATTTTTGAGGCGCGGCGGGAACTGGCGTTTGAAGTCCGGGGCATCAGGTTTGCACTCTTTGCCATTTCCGAAGGGGAGGATATGCTGGGCGCAACGGAAAATTCTTACGGCGTCCGTCCGTGGGAAGTGGAAAAACTGGCGGAAGAGATCCGGACCGCCCGGTCAAAATACGACATCATCCTGATTTCGGCACATTGCGGTCTGGAATATCAGCCCTATCCGTCATTTTATGTTTACGAGGCGTTCCGGCTGTGGGCAGAAGCGGGGGCGGATATGATCATCGGCCATCACCCCCACGTACCGCAGGGAATGACCTGTTTCGGCAAGACGCCCGCATATTTCAGTCTGGGCAATTTTGTGTTCTATCAGCCTGTCAGATTTTTTCATCGCAAAACAGGATATTTCCTTGAGATCGAAGCAGATAAAAACGGGATCACGGCACACCGTGCGATTCCGTACCGGATCGGAGAGGAAAATCTCCGGCTGCTCAATGCGGAAGAAAAAAGCGATTTTGAAAAACTCTTCGCCAGACTTTCCGCGCCGCTTGCCGACAGTAAAACTGCGCGTGAAGCGTGGAATGCAGTTCTGGCATACAACGGCTTGCAGGGATTTCAGCAGGAACTGGAAAAAATCCTGAACACCATGCAGGAAACACCCGCCAAAGGTGCCGCCATGCTGCGCAACCGTGTGACTTGTATTCAGCACAGTTCCCAGTGGATCGACGGGATGACGCGGATCATCGACGGGACCATAGATCAGGCGTCTGCGGAAATGGTGGAACTGGTCAGAGAATTTATGACGAAAGAGTTGGAATGATGAAGAAGATCATTGTTTGTGATTCCGGTCTCGGCGGCTTGAATATTGCGGATCGCTTTTTTTCTGCGGGTGCGGAGCAGGAACCGTGTGAACTGATTTATTTCAATGCGTACCCCTCCCCCCGCTGCGGCTTCAATAAACTTGCCACGCCGCGTGAACAGGAGGAAGTCTTCCGGGATGTTCTGGAAGGGATGAAACGGTTTTCGCCGGATCTGTGTCTGATCGCCTGCAACACGTTGTCCATTGTGTACGACCGGCTGAAAAAGTGGTACACGCCTGCTTTTGAAGTGGCGGGGATCATGGATGCCGCCATTGGCGGGATGTTTGATACGCTGCAGAAACATCCGGAAAGTTCGCTGCTGATCCTCGGCACAAAATCCACGGTGGAATCCGGCGTTTATGCGCAGGGTCTGATCGGGAAAGGGATCGCGCCGGAACGGATCAAAGGACTTGCCTGTCCGGGTCTCGCCACCCTGATCGAGTCCGATCCCGGTGCGGCTGCGGTAGAGGAACAGATCGGGTTTTATGCGGAGAAAGCCGCAGAACTTTTTGAAACGGGACCGGAAAAGTTATTCTGTGCGCTCTGCTGTACGCATTTCGGTTTTGCGTCGGCGGTATGGCAGAAGGAATTTTCCCGCTGTTTTCCGGGGTTTGCCGGACTGATCGATCCCAATAAACTGCTTGGTACAGATTTTGCTGCATCAAGTTTCAGTTATCATGCAAAAATTGACTTTTTCCCCGGTGCGCGGGAATCCATGAGTGCTTATTTTGAAGAAAGATCCCCCCTTCTCGCCGCAGCATTGAGAAGTGCGGAACCTGAAACAGAACTGTTCAAATTTACAGAAAGAGATATCTGAAATGGAAAAATCATGTGTTGTGCTGGTCACCGGAGCCGGTGGCGATGCCCAGGGCTGGGGCAATATGCAGGTAACAGAGTCCGTCCGTGACGCCATCATTGCCAATGGTTATGATTGCCGTATCGTGCTTGCGGAAAACCGGGAAGCGCTGCTGAAAGGGCTTCAGGAAGGTGCATGCTCCATCGTCTGGAGTTCGCTGTACTTTTTCTCGGAACGGGAAGATATTATCGGGATTCCCCCGGACGCAGTGTGGATCGCCGATGTTCTGGATGAACTGCACATTCCCTACATCGGTCCCTCTGCGCAGACGATGAAAAATCTGATCGCAAAATTTGATACGCATGAGATCCTTGCCAGTGCCGGAGTGAGCGTGCCGCGCCATGTTCTCTGTCCGCCGGCGAAAGCGGAGGAGATCGATTTCTTCCCCGCATTTGTCAAACCGAACGGCGAATCCCGCTCTGTGGGGATCAACGAAAACAGTGTGGCGGAAGACAGTGCGGCGCTGGTGAAACAGATTTCTTTCATTCAAAATGAATTGCAGCAGGCGGCACTGGTGGAGGAATATCTCCCCGGCAATGAATATACCGTCATGGTCATCGGCAACGGCAAAAAACGGGAGATCCTTCCCGGCAGAGTCACGGTTGATCCGAAACATTACGGCAAATTCCCGGTTCTGCGCAGCGATCTGCGCGGTGTGGGGCTCACCCATGTTTCCATTCCGGAAGAACATCAGGCGGAAGCAGTTGCTCTGGCGAATGCCGCGTGCGATGCGCTGAATTGCGACGATCATGTGCGGATCGATATGCGTGAAGGCAAAGACGGGAAACTGCGCATTATGGAAGTCAACGGGATCCCGGGACTGAAACCGGTCAAAAGCTGGAGTCCGCAGATCTATTCGCTCTATCATCCGGAAGGCGATACCTACAACGGTCTGATCGGCACAATCGTCCGCTGTGCGCTGGAGCGTGCCAATGCCTGAACGACCGGTCATCCTTCTCAATATGGCGGTTGATGTCATCAACGGACGCGAAAATGATGTGATCATCAGCCAGTATGTGCAGCGGGTCAGTGATTCCGGTGCAGTGCCGATGCTGATCCCGTCCATTGAAAAAACGGAGAATATGGAAACGCTGCTGGAACTGGCGGACGGCGTTCTGCTGATCGGCGGCAGGGATTACGATCCGGCAGATTACGGGGAACCGGCGCATCCGGAAACCATGATGAACCGTCTCCGTCCGCACTTTGATATCGCTTTCGGACAAGCCGTGCTCCGGTACCGGATGCCGGTTCTGGGGATCTGCGCCGGATGTCAGCTCCTGAATATCGTTTCGGGCGGAAAACTGATCCAGCATCTGGACAATGCCGCGGAACACCGCAACGGCGTTCTGCATAAAGCCGCGATCGTGCGGGATGGTTTTTTCGGCAGGGCGGTAAAAAAATCCGCCGGAGAGGAAATAACGGTCAACAGTTTTCATCATCAGGCAGTTTCCCCGGATGCAGTCGGCGAAGGCTTCAGCATCACAGCCAGAGCCTTTGACGGCAGTATCGAAGCCATGGAAATGGCAGGGGAAAGAATGGTCCTGGGCGTACAGTTTCATCCGGAACGGATGGATGATCTGGGACCTGCGATCTTCTCGCTGCTGAAAGAGGAAGCGGAAAAATTCCGCACCGCCCACAGATGATACAACCACGATAACACAGAATCAAAAAATGGATTTGCAAACATACAGGATCACCGACGGTCTGGAAAAACCCCTGACGCTGCTGCATCTTTCCGACACACACATCTGCCTTGCGGATGAACGGGATAACGCACGGAAGAACAGGCTGGCACAAAGCCGGATCGCCAATGCCTGCCAGTCTGCCGGCTCTGCCGCAGATCGTTGCCGGGGCGGGGTATCTCAACAAAGCGGCAATGATCCATATTGATTAAAATCCGCATACTGCTGCCGGAACGATGAGCGTCCGCAAATCGAATGTCAACAAAATATGATCATTCTGCTTGACAAATCGTGATCATGTGTTATGTTATGGCTGTTGGGGCGTAAAAAAGGTCGCATATCATCATATATATCAACGTTATTTTCAACACAGTCCAACCGTTTTCCACAAAGACCTGTCAGGCTTCTGACATATTCCGCAGTATTACACCGGACAAAAGTAAAAACGCTGTTGGTCCTGAAATATATCACACAAGGGGAAAGTACATGAAGACCGATTTGAATGAATTGTATCATGCCGTAATGTCGCAAACTGAGGTATTCGACACCATCAACGGTATCTGCAGATTTTATGAACTGGCAAAAGCGTCTGCGGCAGAGCCGGAAGACTGGCAGGCATTGGAAACACAGATCTGGGCGCAGCTCATTTCCTGTACGCCGGTGCTGAAGGAGGATAAAATCTCATATTTTGATTTCAGCAGACTCGGCAGTGAAGACTGGTGCTACATCTTGACGGAGGAAATGGAAATGATCAATCATCCTGCATTCGATCCGGAGAAGATGAATGCGGCAGACTGGCTGCAGGTCCTCTTTTTCTATCCGTGTCATATTCAATTCTGCCCCGAACACATTCTGATGGATGCGATCCATTCCGGATCAATTACGCCGGAATCGTTCGGCAGGGAAATCGAATGGGCGATTGATAATACGCTCGTGATCGGCAGTATGTCCGAAAATTTCGGTAAATGGCTGCTGGACAACAGGATCATGCTGACGGAGAAGGATTTCAAAAAAACAGCTGCACTTCCTTATGACATTCTCCCGACGCGGCGACTCTGGGTCCCGCTCATCATCAGAAGACCGGAATTTCTGCAGTTCAGCTGGTGTCCTTACCATACATTCACTCCGGAAGACTGGCAGGAAATCGCAGAAAATTGTCCGGCAGATTTCCGGCAATATGTCCCGCAGGACCTTTTTACACAGGAACTCGACAGGGCTTTGGAAAAAAACGTATAACATCCATAAAAATCAATCCAAAACAAGGAGGAAAAAACAATGCCATTGCAGATCACTCCCGTCCGGAAATGGCAACTGTTCACGGTTGTCCTGCTCATCAGCAATCTTCTGTGCGCATTTGCGGCATTTCATTTTTACCGGAAAGTTCCGGAACAGTTTTTTCAGAGCAAAAGACCGTCTATCACCGACCGGAATGGCGATATTCTTGTTTTCAGTATGACGGATCCCGACCGGAAAACAATTTCCTACCGCCATTCGGCATCACCGGAAAGTGCCGCAGCACTCATCGGCTATGTGACTCATGCGCCGTACAACGATTCCGGACTCAGCGGTATTGAAAAGATGATCGATGAAAAAAAACTGGGGCGTAATGTCCGGACCACACTGGATTCTGATATTCAGGAGCATCTGGAAGAATTGGTGCAGCACATTTCAACAAATGCCGCCGGGCTCCGGTATGTTCATGCCACGGTCATCAGCTCCGATGGTGAAATGATCGCAACCTCCCAGCGTCCTGTCATGGGGATCCTGCGGAAACGGAGCGGATTGCCGGAAAGTACGGTGTTTCTGCCATCCACACGCCTGATCCCGGTTTCTGAACAGATGATGTCCCTGCTGGGATGTCAGCCGGATGTGTCCGCAAAGGAAAAAGAAAAATACCGGTTCCACATCAAACAGGGATTTGACGGCGAAGCCCGTGGTTTCGTTTTGGGACTGAACAGAAAGAAGTCTGCCGATCCGTCAGAAAATACGGTTCAGCAGGCGGCAACATCCATCAATTATCTTCTCGCCTACATCGCCGCACGGGAACAGACGCAGATCAAACAGTTGAAACTGCTTTCGCTGGACAGATTGTGCGGGATCAAAGCGCCCGTTCCGGCAATCGTCTGGAAATCGGTCGGTATGGCGGAAAACAATGCAGCGATCAATGCGATCGGGGAGATCCCCGCGCTGAAAACAGATGGAGAGCAGGTGACACTGTATGTGTTTCTGCGTGCCGCATGCGCTGAACATGATGCAGTAATGACAGCGGAAAGGCAGAAAGAATATGAAGCAGTCTGCCGCAAAGTGCAGACCATGTTGAACAACAAAAAATAAGGGGATGAAAAAATGATCGACCTGAATGAACTTTTTGAGAAAACTGTGGGGAATGTATCGGATCCCGGTTTCGATCCTCATAAAACCGTTCCGCAATTTTACAGAAAAGCCCGCGAACTCACGATGGACCGGGAAGACTGGCTCGCTCTGGATGAATATGTCTGGGAAATGATGTTTGATCACAATTGCGGCGACCGGGATGTATTGACATTTCTGGACAAAAAAAGCATGTCATCTGCACTCTGGAAAAAACTGCTGCATTTCAGACCCGAATTTGCCGATGATCATGAATTTGATCCGGAGATCTTTGATGTGGAAGAAGCCATTGATGAGATCCGCTTCAATCCGGTCCAGGCACAATATTACGATCTGGAAAAACTTTTCCCGCCGGAAAAAAGATCCCCGTATATGTTCCGCGGATGGGACACGGAGGAGATCATTGATCTCGCGTACCATTCCCGGGACCGGCTCGCTGATTATCTGCTGGAAAACCGGATCAAACTGAAAGACAGACACCTGAAAGATCTCGCCCCGGAATACTGGGGAAAACTGATCTGGTGCGATGTCGATTTTCTCTTTCATAAATATTTTCCGCTGGATGAAACGGATGACATTTTCCTGGATTGGGATGATGTGGCTGAAAGTTTTGCCGTCAAACACCCCGACTGGCGGGAAATCAATGTCAGAGAAAGCGTCTGGAAAAAAATCGAAACATTCTGTCCCGACATCCGGAAATCTCTGAAGGAGCAGTCTGCCGACCGCGGGGATGATTGACCGGAGCATGATCTGATCCCCATTCAGCGGAAAAACACCAGAAAAGCAATAAGTATGACAAAGGCGTGAAATGAATTTGTAATATACAGCGGTACGCTCTATATTGCTGTTGTTTTTGCGCGATTTGAACCGGATCACTGCCGTCCGGCATCCGGTGTCATTGTCTGCGCAACGATGGATCTCTGATTTTCAGAAAGAAAAGAAATACTGAAATGAAACTTCATCTGATGGATCATCCGCTGATCCTGCATAAAATCTCCCTGCTCCGTTCCGTGACACTGTCACCCGCGATTTCCGTCAACCGGTACATGAAACGAGCCTGCTCATCGGCTGCGAAGCCACACACGTGATCTGCCTCTGACGGAATATCAGGTCACGACCCCCATCGCGTCGGCTGTCGGCAGCCGCCTGCCCCATCAGGTCTGTCTGGTGCCGATCCTGCGCGCCGGACTGGGCATGGTGGAGGGTCTTCCGGAACTGCTTCCGGCGGCGCATGTGGGGCATATCGGTCTCTGCCGCAACCCGGACACACTGGAGCCGGAGGAATATTACAGCAATATCCCGGAAGATATTTCCGACCGCGTTGTGCTGGTGCTTGATCCCATGCTTGCCACCGGCAGCAAGGTCATCGACGGTAAGGACGAGGTGATCCTCAATCAGGACGGTATCGATCTGCGTATCGGGTGTCATCATATCGATATTGAAGATATTTCCGGCAGAACCGGAGACGATATGGTGGCACTGACAGGGATCGGCATCACCGACACGGCAAACATCCGGCAGCCCGGCGATGTAATGGATGAATCCACGGAAGAATTCACGGCGTATGCCACCCTCAAGATCGGCGATAAAAATCCCCACCGGGGTTCCACCAATCCGCCGGCGGACACGGCATTTATCACGGTACGCAATCTCCGTCCAACAGCCGTGTCGGCGTGCAGATCCGGAACGCATTGAGCGACTCCCGTTTTTCCGGTATCACACGCGGGGAATTCTGCGATGATATGCTGAAGATCATCGACCTGAATCTGCTGAAAAATGTGGAATTTGATACCTTTTCGATCAAGTGATACGGCGTCTGCGGACAGCATACAGACAGCATAACGCGTAGAACCCGTACGCCGCAAGCACAGAGGCGAAGGGCGCAAAGAACGGGTACCGGTACCGCAGGATCATCAGGAACGGGACCGCCATGATCAATACGCCGAGGGGCGGCAGCAGAAGAGATCTTGCCGCGATGTCCCTGCGGGAAAACCATATTCCGCACAGGATCAATGCCAGCAGGATCAGGAAAAAGATCCGCAGCAGGATCACGACAACGGGCGGAACTGCCGCCGCATTCGGTGCCGCCCGGAAACAATGAAGCAGTCTGCTTTTGACAATAAACGCCATTTTCTCCGGATTTTCACGGATGTATTCCCAAGCCCATTGACGCCAATACGGATCGGCATCGATCAGGGTAAAAGCGTTTTTCTGCTTCAGCAATGCTGTTTTTTCTGTATGGAACTGATTCCATGCGGCATCGGTTTTTTCCTTGTATTGCGGCGTATCGATGCAGCGGTATGTCACATAGGAAACATCACTGGATGCCTGAGCGAAAGAGTACGCGCCGTAGAAGGAAAAGGGCGACGGGATCCCGCAATGATACCAGTTCCGGATCATCCACGGCGCAAACACCAGAAGGGATGTGATCCCGAACACGATCGCGCCCCGGAACAGTTTCATTGCCGGAACTTTATCTTTCCTCAACTGCACCAGAAACATGCACAACGCACAAAGACCGGTCAGCACAAACAGGATCGCGCCCTGGGGCCTCGTCATCGTGGCAAGCGCCAGAAAAAAACCGCAGAACATACATTGTTTCCAGTTGTATTCCATGCGGAGCGCACGGACGAGAAAGAGCCACGCCGCGCAGACGAAGATGAGGAAAAGATTTTCCGAACACCAGCAGAGAGAATAGTAAATGGCATAGGGATAAAACGCATAAATCACCGCCGCAAGAACACCGACAGTATCGTTCCGGAAGACTTCCCGCCCCAGTAAAAATACCATCAGGATGGAGATCACACTCATGATCAGAATGGTGACACGGGCGGACGCCTCCCAGTCGAAGGGCAGCAGAAAAAGCCCCGCGCCCAACAGCGGGAGGACCGGCGGACGGCTGAAATCGGTCCGTACCGTTTCTTTCACATCCGGCACAGCCTCATACCAGCGGTAGCCGGATACGGAAAAACCGTTTCCCATACTGATCTGTTCAGCGATATCCCGGTATTCTTTTCCGTCGTTGTGATACAATGTACCGGGATAAAGGATCACGCCGGCGATCCGCGGGATCAGCGCAAGGAGGATGACCGCACAGAGTACGGCGGCAGTGACCTTCCGTTTTCCCGCAAGGGGATCGTTCTGAAAACAGGCAAACTCTCCGGAAAACATATTTTCTTCTTTTTGTTCAGGGCTTCATGTTACGGGAAATATAGCAGGATGCGGCTCTTTTTTCAAGGGCGGACGGCGTCTTTATGGAAACAGAATCCGGGAATCAGGAACAATATTTGACAGGATTCTGTTTTTTCCGCTTGCAAAAGAAATGCAGCGTGATAAAGTAATCGGAAAGTAAGAAGTCTGACCGTTCATCATTTCCGGTGCTTCCTGCCCGGATAAACACAAAAATCAAGGATCGCATGATGTCAAAATGCAAAATTGAACTGCCTTCTTGCGGATTGCTTCTCGGCAATGCCATCTACAATTGCTGTGCCGGTTATCTCCTCGGTTCGGGATACGGCTATTCCAGTTGGAGTGCGGACAGCAGCACACCGTTGGAACTGATCGATCTGACGGTAAAAGAAAATCAGGGGAACATCGTTCAATTCTGGTGGTTCGACGGCTCACGGCGTCCCCAGACACGCGCCCGGTTCCTCGCTCTGGAAGACTTGAACATCACCATTCCGCCTCCCGATTTCAAAAACGGAAAAAACATCACCCTCGGCGAATTTGAAGTTTTTGAAAAATACAATCAGGAACGCGCCGGAGCCGGAGTTCTCAAAGCACTGGAATATGCCAGAGACAAAGGGCTTTACTCCACGATGATCTATTGTCACAATGTGAATCCGGCAATTTCGGCAGAATTTGAAAAAGTCGGTCCTTCCTATATCGGATACGATTTCGGGGAAATGTTCTCATTCCGCTACGAAGACGCGGGCGCATTTGCAGTCAACAACGTAACACTCAAAAGTCTGACCGATGATCTGGTGAAACGGATCAGCGATCATGTCCGGGAAAAGAAGGAAGCCGGATTCGGTGCCATCTGCTGTACCAGCGGCAACTCCTATATGGATTATGAAGTCATTGCGGGTGTGGACTACACCCTGTTTGAAGACTGCACAGCTGAACTCAACATCACCACCGCCCTCTCCCGCGGACTGTGCAAACAGCATGATCTCGGCGTCTGGGGATCCCATATCGCAAACGAATATTACACCTGGATCCCGTGGGACAATCCATACAGATTTGAAACGCTCCGCACGGAAATGTGCATGAAATATCTTTCAGGGGCAAAAATCATCATCAGTGAATCCGGTGCGTGGCATGTGCAGAGTGCAGGTTCGCCCCAGCAGCGGGAAACGCCACGGATCCTGAAACCCATCGGTCCCACACCGGACGAACAATGGCTGCCGTTTGCGGAAGAAGCACAGCAGTATTTCAAGAAGATGGACCGGGATTCCGATTACTGCCGCAATTACCGCAGGATCATGTCGGACTTCTACGATTACGTGAAGGAACACGGTACGCCGGAAGGACAGCCGGAAGTGACATTCGCCCTCGCCAAAGGGAATTACGACCTGTGCGCGTTCGGACTGGATATGTACGATCCCTGTCATGTGATCGGTGGAGCCCATGCACTGGCAGATCAGGATATCCGCTGGTTTGCCAGTCATCCGGAACGCGGCTGGGAGATCGCCTCAAAGGTATTCTGGCCGCGTCCTGCCGGGATCTACGGTGATGAAACATACAACCGTATTTTCTCCGGAACGCCTTACGGTCAGATCGACATCGTATCTTTTGCCTGCGATAAAATCGATGTGGATTTTCTCAGCAAAAATTATAAAGCGCTCGCTTTTGTCGGCTGGAACACCTGTTCACCGGAACAGTACAGTATCCTGACGGAATATGTGAAACGCGGCGGCAAACTTTTCATCAGTATTCCCCAATTTTCGCAGGACATCACAAGAAACTTCACCAATTATACCGTAAACGATCTGGTCAACGGCGGGGATCTCAGCGAACTCTGCGGCTTGAAAGTCAAAGGCAGAGGCCCCCGTTTTTACTGGGCATCCGCCCCCTGTTTTGAACCGAACTGTCTGGGTGTTGCCGCCACGAGCGGCAGAGGCTTCGGCGTGTTCTACGGGCAGCTGGGCGATGTGGAATTTACGGATCCCGCCATTGAAACGCTGCTCTTTGATCAGGAAGCGGTCTGCCCCATTCTGCTGCGGCGGAAACTGGGAGAAGGCGAAGTCTTTTTCCTCAACTCCTGGTACTATCCGGGCTTTTACGCCAAGGAATGCAGCACGCAGTCCACCCAGAACGATCCGGGTATGATCGGTGCGATCCTGCAATATCTGGCAAAGATCACCCGTCCGGGTGTCTATATGACCGGCAGGGGTATGGATGATCCGGACGGCGAATGCAGTTTCGTCAATATCGCCCATTATCCGGATCAGAACTGGACGCTGCTCTGCAATATCGACTTTGAAAAGGCACATACGGTGGATGTCCATTTCCCCGATGGTTCAGTGGAAACAGTGACTCTCGCCCCGCAGGAACTGCGCAATATCAAAAAATAAAATCCGCCGATCCGTTTCCGGCAGGTCTGCCGGGTCTTTCAGATCGGACGGAATGTATTTTCAACAGGCGGGAGGAGAATGAAACGCTCCTCTCCCCTGCTGAATCAAGCGGTGCGCGGTCTTATTTGAATGTGACGTAGAAAGCGGCGGAACCGTTGCTGTTTTTGATCAGCGTAAGCCGGGAACCATCCCGGACGGCGTCCACGGGCGTGGGATTGATCTGATCGTTCATCATCACCACGCTGACTTTTTTGTTTTCCATGCCGGCAACTTCCACTTCGATCACCGGTTTTTCTCCCTGATAATCCGCCACGATCATTCTGGCGCTGCCGTCATCCGCGATGGCACCGAGGGCAAAAACCGTTCCCAACGGATCGGTGGTAAGGGTTTCCACTTTTTCTTGTGCTTCCGCCAGAAATCTGCCGAACATCCGCATGGCATAATTGTTTTTGTTGGCGTAGCCGTACTCATTTGAGTAACCCCAAGCCCCGGTCCCGATCCCGTAATAAAACGCGTGATCAAGGGGAGATTTCTGAAATTCGCAGAGACAGGACAGAGTATAGCAGGCGGAGTCGATCCCGTGCATCCCCTGGGGACTGGTTGCGGCGTGTTTGCGCTGAAGAGGGGAAGACGCCGAGGTAACACCTTCCCAGCCGCCGGTAATGAAATGCCATTCATTCAGGATCGTCTGCGTGGCAGTGAGACCGCGTTCATCCAGAAAATCCCGGGCGGTCTGCGCCTGCCCCACGGTGGCACGGACCTGATTGCCGTAACAATGCCACGAAATGAAATCGGGCGCGACACCGGCTTCTTTACAGGCATCCAGCAGGGCACCGAAATAATCCAGATTCAATCCGGTCAGGGCGGGACCGCCGATCTTCAGTTCGGGGAATTCGCTTTTCAGCCGTTTGAATACGGTGATGAAGAGACGGATGAATTCCTCCCGCGTGCCGCACCACATCTTACCGAAAAGATCCGGCTCGTTCCAGATTTCCCAGTATTCCATATCTTTGTATTCAAAACCATTTGCCCAGCCGCGGGTATAATGGCGCACGATCCCCGCAAGAACTTCGGCATACTGATCAAAATCTTCCGGAACGAGGCTGTTGAAATGACCTTCCGCAACATAACCGGCACTGTGTTCAATACTGGTGCCGAGACGGTAAAAAACTTTCATCCCCACATTGCGGCAGAGTTCAATGGCGGCATCGCTGGAAGCAAAATAATAATTCTCCGGATCTTTGGCATCAAGATGCATCAGCGGAAAAACAAAATGAGTGTCGATCATACGCTGTCCCGGATTGACAAGCGCCCAGTCGTGAGTGCGGGCAGCGTAAAAATTCATTTCCTGAAATTCGCGGTCTTTTTTGGTGAACACACGGTTGTGAAGCGTGGGCGCCTGACCGTTGCAGTGCAGCGTATGACGCAGCGCACCTGTTTTTTTGTTGAAATCGACTGCGATGTCTGTGTAGGGATCCGACATGATAAAACTCCTTGCTGGTTGTCATGTTGAAACGATCGTTGAAATTCCGTTACGGCTACAATACACCGGTGCATATTACAAATCAATATGTGATTCTGCCATACCGGTTCGTTTTTCTGCCAAAACCATTCTTTCCGCGCCGCTGCCGTTTTACCGGGAATTGTTTATCAGCGATAATTCGGAACAATGCGGTTTTCAAGTATAAAATGACTTGCATTTTTCCGGTTTTATGTTATTGTTATTTCTGTACGGTCACTTGAAAAAACCAGAAAGCAGAACATACAACGAAAGGAATTCCAGACGATGAATTTCAAATGGAAGTATGCAGCGGTTCTTTCCCTTGTTTCGCTGATCCCGTGGAGCGGATCGGCGCAGATGGAAAAGATCTCCGATGCAGTGTACCGGGAAAGCCTCAAGGCATATCCCGTTCAGACGGAAGCGGCAAAGAATCCGTATCTGAAAAATTATCTCAAAGCCCTGAAAGCGGAAAAGTCGGGTGAAATGGCGTTTGTGACCGCCGTGCGTGTTGCAACCGACCTGAACGGGAAACCGGAATTCAACGGCAAAGTTGCCCACTATGCAGTTCCGCCCATGAGCGAACTGATGCGTCTGCAGGATACCTATCCCCACGACGGCAAAGCACTGGCACCTGTCCGGATCCTCTCCGCCCGTGACGAATACGAACCCGGTTCCTTCCTGGTCTATCCGCTGGAAGATCTTGGCAAAGTCGAATTCAAACTTTCGGCGTTCAAAGACGATAAAGGGACCGTATTTCCGGCAGACAAACTGGATCTGAAAGTGATCAAGATCTGGTATCAGAACAAAAACGGCTGGTGGAGCTACTTCGCCGACACGGAACTCAAACTGATCCCGGAACTGCTGCTGAACGATGAAGATCTGATCCGCGTGGATACGGAAAAAGTCGCAAACTATGCGCGTCTGACAGAAAAAGACGGGTCCCGCTCCGAATTCTGGCTGACGGCGCCGCTGGAAGTGGATAAACGCTACGGGGAACCCTCCTATGTTTCCTACCAGTCCTTCCAGTGTATGAAACCCAATTTCAAAGATGCAAAGACCCTGCAGCCCGTCACGCTGAACAAAGGCGAATTCAAACAGTTTTTCCTGACGGTCCGCACTGAAAAAAATCAGAAGCCCGGCATCTACAAAGGTACGGTGAACATGGTCCGTAAAGGTGCGGCAGTCGGCTCCATTCCGGTGGAGATCCGCGTGCTGCCCTTTGAACTGCCCCGCCCCGCCACATACGGCGATGTCAACAAACCGTTCCTTGTTTCATCTTACAGCTACATCAGCTTCGACATTATCGAAGCCCAGAACGGCGGCGACCGCGAACTGACCAGGAAACAGCTTTTCAATGTGCTGGAAAATCAGGTCAAACACAATCAGGATATGCACTGGATCCGCGGCAATTCCAACAATTATGAATACTGGTTCACCCTCGATACGATGCGTCGCGCCGGTATGAGAATGGATTACATCATGGGCGGTTTCCCCAACTGGAGCGGAGGCAGAACTCTCATGGATGCTGCGCAGGACGCAAAAGTCCAGAGCAAACTCTACCGGGAAAAACTCGGTCCCGATGTCAATGTTTTCTTCGGCTACGGTGATGAACCGTCTGCCAACTGGGTCCGTCGGCACCTGAAATTCTTTGAGACTTATCAGAAGGAAGGGATCGATTTCGCCATTGCCGGCAGAGATCAGGTCTTCTTCACTGCGGCTCATTCCTACCGTTTCTTCAATACGGCATGCGATCCTGAAGATGAAAATGCCGCAAAAAAATGGAATCAGGTCGGCAAAGCATGGGTCGCCTGGTACGCTTGTCAGCATGTCGGTGCAGAAAACCCGGCGTTCAACCGCCGTCAGAACGGTCTTGCGCCCTATCTGGCAAATTACAGTGCCCTGTGTAATTACGCCCACCACTTCGGTCCCTACAACGACCGTTCCAACACGTACAAGCCCATGGTCTTTGCCTACGGCTGCGGCGATGGTGTGATCGATACGCTCCAGTGGGAAGGATTCCGGGAAGGTGTGGATGACATCCGTTATGCAACGCTGCTCAAACGCCTTGCGCTGGAAGCCTGTGGATCCAAAGATCTCAAGATCGAATATGCCGGCAGAGCGGCACTGCAGTTCTTTGCAGAGATCGACCTCAAGTCAGTGGATATGAATACCGCCCGTCTTGAAATGGTCACACGGATCCTTGAACTCAAGAAACTTTTGAAGAAATAAGCAGGGAGAACTGAGATGAATATGAAAAACAGATATTATGTGATCCCCTCTCTCGCTGTTCTGACTTCCTGCCTGATCTTCGGTGCTGTCGGTCAGGCGGCGGCGGCAAATGCAGATGGCAAGCCTGCTGCGGCAACCATCCGGAACGCCATGAAACTTTCCGTTCAGGAAGCGGCGCGCCAACGCAGTAATGCTCAGCAGAAAGCGATCATGGAGAAAAAACGGACGCCCGAACAGGAACGCGCCGTCAAAGAATTCGAGAAAAAAATCAATCAGGTCCATCAGGGTCTGGTCTGGAAAAAGAAATTCGATGAAGCAGATGCCGCTCTGGCAAAACTGCTGAAGGAAAAAGAAGCGGCGGAACCGTATCTGCGTTCAAAGATCGCGTTCGTCATGGCAGACAGTGCATGGCGTCAGAATGATATGGAAAAGACGGTCAAGGTCATCGACCGCCTGTTCAAAGAATATGCTGCCGTTCTGACTCCGGCGGACAAGGCTTCTCTCTACCGCACAAAATCCAATGCCCTGCAGAACCTGAAGCGTCACGAAGAAAAAGCACAGGCGCTCTACGATCTGCTCGGCTGCGCGCTCTCCGATAAACTCGCGGACGGCGCCTGCAAAGAACTGATCCGCGCGATGTGGGATCTGGGCAAAAAGACTGAAGCCCTTGCTCTGGCAAAGGAATATGCCGCTATGGCGGACGCGGAATCTGCTGCGGCACGCACGGCATTCTACCTCGTTTATGTCCGTTACATCAAGGATGAAGCCCTTGCGCTGCAGGTCCTTGATCAGTTCAAGGCGGCGGAAAAAGATCTGAACAAACAAGCTGCCGAAACGCTCAATGTTGCGGCTGCTCTCCGTGGCAAAGAAAAAATCGCCGAACAGCTTCCGCCGATCATCACTGGCGCGGCATACAGTTTCAAAAACCGTGTCAGAGCCTTGAGCGAATACGCATTTGCTCCGGCAGTGAAGAAGAATCCCGGGATCATTACCGAACTGGCGGAAGAACATCTGCTCAAAGTCAAAGATGCGCCGGTGCAGGATTACGGTCAGCTGCTCCACAATCTGATCCGTCACTCGGCGGAAGCCATGAAAAACCCCGATCTTTCCAGAGCATATTGCAGCAAACTTCTTGCCACGCCGGGGATCGCCAATCATTTCATGGTCGATGCGAGCAAACGCCTTGTCATTGCACTCGCCCAGCGCGGTGAATTTGCAGAAGCTGTGAAACTGGTGGAAAAAGGTTTCCAGGCGAAAGATCTGAATGTGCCCCATTTTGTCTATCTCTGCAGACTGTATGCCGACATTCTGAAATGGCAGAGCAAAGGTGCGGAAGCGGAAAAATTCCTGCGCAGCAAGATCACGCCCGAAAACAAGACACAGCTCTGCAAAGTGATTGCCGATCTGCATATTTTTTACCGCGAATGGGATAAGGCATACGCCGCCTTCATGGAAGCCGGTGATACCGCAGCGGCAGTGCGTGTTTATCACGAACTCCAGCCCGAAAAATCCCGGGCTCTGGCACTCAAAGTCCTTCAGGACGAAAAGAATCAGCCGGAAAATGTCCGCGGTGCCATGCTCTATCATTTCCTGGAGGCCGGTGCGGAAGACGCACAGATCCGTCAGAAATATGCTGAACTGATGAAGTATGTGTCAAACTACGATCTGCGCCGCGCCCTCAGCAGTGCAGTCACGGCAAATGATACGCCCCGGGCACTTGAATTTCTGGATCTGATGATCGCCCGCAACAACGGACGGATCACCGATCCGAACTTCACCCGGATGCTGGTGGAGATCTATATCAAGACCGGCAATACCGCAAAACTGCAGGAAGTCAAAAAACAGATCCTGGAAAGCAAACACAAAAATTACGAACTGTTTGTCGTTGCCATTGATTGCTTCACCGCCATCCGTCAGGACAAAGCGGGTGCCTTTGCAGCGTACTGCAAAACCATGAAGTTCCCCGAAGGCATGACCCAGAAAGGAAAAGCGGATCTTCTGCTGAGCCTTTCCGCTTATGCCCTCAATGCAAAGATGTTTACGGTCTCGGAAGAGATCCATCAGACCTATCTTGCGCTGTTCAAGCCCGAGCCGTGCAAAACGTACACGGTTCCGTTCAGTGATGAACCGGTTCTGGGCGTCCACGGCTTCCTCTCCCTCAAGAAGATGCCGGAACCCCAGTTCATGGACCGGAAATACGGCGGAAATATGGACTTTCTTGTGACGGACGTTGCCACGGGCGACCGCGGCGCAGCGATCACCAGCAAGAGCAACAAAGAGGCTTACAAACCCTCTGAAGTCCGGATGATCTGCGATAAATACGGTCTGCACATGATGTTTGAAGCCTTCGACAGCAAAGCAAAAGAAATCGAAGCGGGTCTCGCAAGTGCGGGCAGCTTTGAAATGTACTTTGCGCCCGGCGACAACCAGCCGTATTACTGTCCGCTGCCGGATATGAACAACAAAGCCGTCAGCATCTGGAACAGTTCTTACAACAACCCCAACTGGCGTCAGTTGGATGTTCACGGCAAAACCAACTTTGACGTCAAGACGGAAAAAGTCTATACGGCGCAGGGCTATATCGTTTATATGTTCATTGCCTGGGACAAATTCTACGACAAACTGCCGGAAAAAGGCGACACCTGGGACTTTGAAAACGTTCACTGGTCCCGTTTCGGCGGCAACTCCTGGAACGGTCTCAAGACCATCCACGGCAGATCCACATGGGGGAAACTGGTGTTCGATATTTCCGATGCCCAGATGCGTCAGATCAAACGGCTTCTGATCGTCAAAGCGCGTCAGGCATACCTGAAAGAAAAACGCACCACCGGTTCCTATCACGGTGTGATCGACCGCTGGCAGAACGACGTCTATTCCGGATGCCCCGCATTCTACAGCGAAAAAGTCGCGCCCCTGATCAAAAAACTGGATTCCTACCTGCCGCTCGTCACCGCAGATATGGATGATGCCACCGTGGACAAACTTTTCCTTGAAGCAGTCCCCGGCTGGAATGAGATCCGGTTCAAAATTGCGGAGCTCCGCGGAGAATATCTGGAAGACGCTCTGTTTGAATGATCCGGGTCCGCCGGTTTACCGGTGATCCGTTGATATGCCCCTCACTCCTTCCGGTCGAGCGACCGGAAGGAGTTTTTTTTGTGGTCAGCGTTTTTTGTTTCTGCCCTGTTTTTTGGGAAGTGTGGAAAGCGGCTGACGGCGATCCCGGCAAACCACATCAGCCCGAGTTCACCGTAATTGCCTGTCTGGGGTGCCCGGGCAGAGTGATGCGGATTTTTGCGGTTTTATCCCGGATTTTTATGAAGGGAACTTGCTTTTTATGTTGTGACGGGATATTATTATACCGGCACTGATGATTGCAAAAGCGGTCTCCGCAAAACTGTGGAATGGTATCTGACACACCGGAACGACTGGTGCGCAGAAGTCCTCCGCGATACCGATCCCGTTGCGAATCCGGTCCGGTAAAATCACAACCATACGCATTTTGGAGTCATTTTGATCATGGAACTTGAACAGAAAATACCCTGCATCCGCCGTACTTCCGGTTATTTGTGGACTGATGGTCTCCTGCTGGGAAACGGGAATCTCGGCGCTGTTGCCTTCGGCGATTCCGGTTTGGAATGGATCATCAACAAAAGCGACATCATCCAGTCTGTTCCGGAAGATCCGCAGGAACTGACGCACGCAGAAGTCCTTGAAAAGATCAAGGATATGCCGCTGAAGAACTCCGTATTCCTCGATGATGCCGAATCGCGCGCCCCCCGGATCACCACACTCTCCGCGGCACATCTGCGGGTACGCCATTTCACCGGCTATATGTGGAACTGCCCCGCCTTCCCCGAACTGCCCCAGGAACTCTCGCTCTGCAACGGCGAACTCGTCAGCGGCATGAGAGCGGCATTGCTGGACATTCAGACGACTTCATTCATCCCCCGCGGTACCAACACGTTATGCATCCGGTCCGTGATCCGGAATGCGATCCGGCAACTCTTCTGGGAACTGGTCCGCCCCGTCAACGAAGAACTGCCCGATCCCCAATGGCATACTTTTGAAAACGGGATCGCATTTCTGCAGCAGAACGGCGGGACCTGTTATGCCGTGGCATTGTATCTGCCGGGAGGCACCCCGGTGCGGCAGGGCAGAACATTCAGCATTTCTTATACAGCGGATGATGTGACCGCGTTTCTTTCCGTCAAGTCCGGTCTGGAAAGTGACGATCCCCTGAAGGACGCCATTGCAGAAGCACAGTCCTGCGCAGTCAGAGGCTTCGATGCGCTTCAACAGGAAAACCGCAGCTGGTGGCACCGGTACTGGCAGCATTCCCATGCAGATTTCACATCAGAGGAAGCGATCCGCAACGCCTGGTATTTTTCCCAGTATGAAGTGGCGTCCACTTTCGGTTCTGCGCCGGTGGCGGGTCTGAACGGGCTCGCTTACGGTCCGGTGGATGTGATCACGCCCGGCATGGGGTCGCCGTGGTACACCCACGATCAGAACATCCAGATCGCCATGTTCCCGTTCATGCCCCTGAATCAGTGCGGCTTCATCGACGCCCTCGCCGATACCTATCTGCATCTCGCCGGAAAACTCCGGGCATACACCCGGCGGATCTTTGACTGCGACGGACTTTATCTTCCCCTGTGTCTGATCCAGGACGGAAAAGTCCTCGGCGTCCGTTCCTACCGCTATACCCTTTGCGGGGGCGCGTATTCCGGCGCAGTGCTGGCAATGGCGTGGCGGTACGGCAGAAATGTGGAACAGCTGAAATACAAGATCTATCCCCTGCTGAAAGAGTTTATCACGTTCTATCTCAATATGATGCACCGGGATGAACAGGGGAACTGGCAGTTGGATTGGAATGTGCCGCCGGAGATCTTTACCATGACCCGGAATGAACTCTGCACCATCAGCCTGCTGCATCTCTGTCTGGAAGTGGCTGTGGAAGCCGCACAACTGCTGGATACCGATCACAGCGAATGTGCCCGCTGGCAGGAAGTCCTTGCCCATTATCCGGAACCCGTCCGACGCAGCGACGGCGCGTGGTGGTGCGGAATGGATATTCCCGAATCCCACTATATGTACGGCGGACATCTCTTTTATCCCTTCTTCCCCGCAGAATGGAAACTGGACCGGGACGCCGCCGCGGGGACTCTCGCGTATCCCGCAGTGGAACGGTCCTTTACCGATCGGGCGGGACAATGGCACTATCTGCATGAATGGTCAGCCTTCAATGCCTCCGCAGTACAGATGCGGCTGGATGGGAAAAAAGGCTGGAAAATGCTGGTGGATTTTCTGGATAAGTTCGGCAAACCCAACGGGTTGTTCAGCCATAACTCCATCGTTGATGTCGATCCGGAAGAAGCCGAAAAAAATGTGGAACTGGCTCCTGTCAGCAAAGTGACGGATTGGAGCGGCCGCCAGTTTGAAAGCAAACCGGTGGGGCACGACGGTTCCGCACGCCGGGAAAGCAAGGCAATGGTCCCGCCCGTTCAGGAAGGTTCGTCTGCATTTCTCTTTCTGGCAAGCGAGGCACTGCTCCAGAGCTGGGAGGGCGTGATCCGTCTTTTTCCGGGCGTACCTGATGACTTTACCGGGTCCTTCCATAATCTTCTGGCGCAGGGCGGATTCGGTGTTTCCGCCGTGATGGAACAGGGGAAACTGGTCAGCTGGGATATCCGTGCCAATGCGGGCGGACGCCTCCGTCTGCAGCTGCCGGAAGGGATCCTGGAAAAAGAGATGCGCCCGGGCGAAGCCATTTCCGGCTGATTTTTTCTTTTTTACAACAATATCATTGGAAAAACATGACTGTACAGTGTATATTAACTGTCCGTACTAACTATTCTGAAAGGTTTTTTGCAGTATGCCCCGTGCAGGTTCCAGACATAAGATCGATATGACGCACGGACCGTTGTTTTCGCGCATCTTTCTTTTTGTTTTTCCGCTGATGGCGACGGGGATGCTCCAGCTGCTCTTTCACGCGACCAACATGATGGTGCTGGGCAAATTTTCCTCCTCCCAGTCTCTGGGGGCGGTGGGGGCGACAGCTGCGATCTGGGGGCTGCTGGTCAATACATCCCTCGGTCTTGCCATCGGTGCGAATGTCCTGATCGCCAATTACATCGGTGCGCGCGACTGGAAAAAGGTCAGCCGCACATCCCACACGGCGATCCTGCTGTCTGTTCTGGTGGGGCTGCTGGTGGCGGCAACGGGTTTTATTCTTTCGCGCAACCTGCTGATCTGGACGGAAACACCTGCGGATGTGATCGACCAGTCCTGTCTGTATCTGAAAGTCGGCTTCTGCTGTCTGCCGTTTCTGATGATCTACAACTTCGGAGCCGCCATTATGCGCGGTGCGGGTGATACACGGCGGCCTCTTTATTATCTGGTCACGGGCGGAGTCCTGAACATTCTGCTGAGCCTGCTTTTTGTCATCGTTTTCCGCTGGGATGTTGCGGGTGTGGCGGCGGCGTCCGGGATCGGGAACTTCCTCGCCATGACACTGATCCTGCGGGCATTGATAAAAACCCATGAAACGTGGCGGCTGCGCTGGAAATATCTGCGGCTGGATCTTTCCATCCTGAAACAGATGCTGTGGATCGGTCTGCCGGCAGGTCTGCAAAGTGCCTGTTTCTCCATTTCCAATGTGATCATCCAATCTTCCGTGAACAGTCTCGGTACTGCGGTCCTGACCGGAAACACTGCCGCTCTGACGCTGGAAGGGATCGTTTATATGGCGTCTTATGCGTTTCATCAGACGGTTTTGAGTTTTGTGGGGCAGAACTTCGGCGCCCGCAAATATGTACGCCTGAAACGGTCTGTGATCTATTGCATTCTGCTTTCCATTGCCATCATCGCCACATTGTCGGTAACAATGATCCTGTTCCGCGTTCCGCTGCTGAAACTCTTCCTTGATGAGGTCAACCCCGTTACACTGGACAGCGGTTGCACCAGGCTGCTGATCCTCTTTTCGATTTATCCCACCTGCGCCCTGATGGATGTGATGAGCGGCGCACTGCGCGGAATGGGGTATTCCCTGATCGCGGCATGCATCACCGTGTTCTGTGTCTGTGTGATCCGGATCGGCTGGGTCCTGTGGATCTTTCCCCTGCACAGGACTTACGAAAACCTGCTGTGGTCCTACCCCATTACATGGGTCCTGAATTGTCTGGCGTGCGGAACTGCGCTGGTGATCCTGATCCACATCAACCGGAAACGGCAAAAGGTTCTGCGTTACTGAAAGATATGCAGACAAAAAAAAGAGACCGCCCGGCATATCCGGAGCGATCCCTTCTGTAACGGGTTCAACAGGTTATGCTGATTTCTGTTTTTATTTCCGTTTCTTTTTCGCCAGATATTTTTTGATTTCCCCGTTGACGGCATCGCGGAGCGTATGCAGGAAGGATTGTTCCAGCGGGAAATCATTGACCTTCAGATCTTTTCCGGCAGTCTTGCGGATCAGCGCCATCACCACATCCCGTCCGGCAAGGCTTTCCAGCAGCTGACAGGCACGCTGATCCTGCAGACCGGCAAAGAAGACTTCACTGCGGATGGAATCCATCGGACCTTCAGGACCGGGATAAACGAGGAACTGGTCGCCGGAATGATAATCGTGATCCGGTTCGCAGCTCAGAGGATTCCGGTAGCGGGTGGAGCCGCCATTGTTCCAGAAGTTGTATCCCCAATGCAGAAATCCTTCCACCTCAAAGGCATACAACAGCGTTCCCATGATACGGTTGGCGGAGGCGGGCATCGGATGGATCCGGTTGCTGTAAGGCAGATCGGGTCCGCCGCAGTAATAAATCCAGCGTTCCGGTATATCCAGCGGCAGGAAATCGACAAAGTGATGTTCGCAGGGGACCGGCAGAGCCACCAACCCCTGAGTGAAATATTCCGTATGGGATGCGGCATCCAGCACGCGGAAGCCTTTGACGTGTTTGTTCACGATCTTCGCAACTGCTTCATACTGCTTCACATGTTCGCCGGTCGGTTCATCGGAGATATGGAAATAGCAATCTTCCGCAACGCCTTCATCTTTCAGGACCTGCACCAGAGCCGGCAGCATGGCGTTCAGGAATTTTTTGTAAGCGGGATCCAGTGCTTCCACGTCCCAGCCGAAAATGCGCTGATCTTTTTTACCGTCCACATCCGCCACGACTTTGGGACTGAATTTTGCGCCGCCCTGACTGAACAGGTGGGACATTTCAAAATACTGCACGCCGCATTTCCGGGCAAGACGGATCCAACGCTTGAGATTGGTGAAGTCAAAACTGTATTTGCCCTTTGTACGGATGACCTTGACCAGCTGCGTCGTCAGACGGTATTTGCCGACTGCGGTATCCAGTGCCGGGGTCACGATGGGCGTGTACAGCATATTGATCCCGTGGGCGACAAAGTTTTTCAGATAGGCTTCCGCGATCTTCCAGAATTTCGGTGTCCAGGGTGCAACATTGTAAGCGTGACAGAGGCAATCGCAGTAGAACCATTCCGTATGAGTCAGGAGCTGGGGCGGCAGCATGGCACCGATCACTTCCAGATCCAGTTTGACAGTTTCGCTGACATCTTCCTTTTCGTACAGCGTAAAGGCAAGTTTGTATTTTCCCGCCTTGAAATCATTGGGGATCGCCACTTCGATCCAGATGGAATACCACACTGTGGGGTCGGCATAAAGTTCCGTTTCCAGATCGTCTTTCAGCAGATCGGGGAACAGTCCGGGTGTGGTCCGTTCAAAACCGGCACGGTCTTCGGGTTTCCGCAGAACGGAATCGCCCATACGCGCCGTGGCGACATTGACAACGCGGAGACAGCGGATATAGGGCTTGAGTGCGGAGTCTGCCACCTCAAATTTCATCGGTCCGCGCACATATTCCGAACAGCAGTACGCGATCTGGAAGGTGTACTTTTCACCGCGCAGCGCGGAGGCTTTTTTCAGGATGTGGCCGGTATCCGGATCCCAATCGTGATAAACTTTGGCAAGAGGCGAAACGATGCGTACATCAAGCATGGCAAACTCTCCGTTTGTTTTTTGTTTTTAAGGTGTTGCCGTTATTATAGCAGTTTCCCGTATAAATTCAAGCAGGGCGGACAGATTTTACTGCGAAAAATTTGTTCTGTTTTTGGAAAAATCCGTTTTTTCTTCAAATGGTGTAAGATTTTTTTCTGCCGGCGTGTATATTATCTACAAGTAGTGATATTGCAAACAGAAACGAAAGCAGAAAGGATCGATTTTTATGAAGATGTTTCCGGCACGAAGCATCCTGACTTTGTCCGCCGCGGTATTGTTATCCGGCACAGCGGGAGCTGCAACGATTTTTGAAGAAACCTTCGACAACACCGGTGAGCGGGGCGCGCACTTCAACGAAGGAGTCTCCATCTCCGAATTTCCCGGCAGCGTGAAAAAACTTTATGCCAAAACGGAAAAACCTTCCGCCTTCTTCAAAAAACCGTTGTCGATCCGGAATTGTCCTGCCAATTTCCGTCTGACATTCCAGGCGGCGTTCTATGCGCCGGAGCGTTACGGATTCAATGTGGAACTCTATTTCAATAACGATGTCAAAAACAGAAAGAACATCGCAGTTGATTTCAATCACGGATCCCGGATCCACCAGCATGCAGCGAATGTAAACACAGTGCCGCTCGGCTCGTTCTTCGGGGCGGGGCAGCTGGAAAGAATGCAGCCGTCCGACGGATTGTTTCAGATGGTCGAACTGCGTAAAATAAACGGCCGTCTTTCCCTCTTTGTGGAACGGAACGGTAAAATGGTTCTTGAGTCTTCCGCATTTCTGCCGGACGATCACATCCTCACCGGATTGAATTTTTCCGGCAAAACCGTTATGCATCTGGATGATATCCGGGTGGAAACCATCTCTGCGGAGGAAGCGGCAAAAACCGTTTCAGCCGCCGGTGAAACATTTGATCTGATGGAAAAAACGCTGACAGTCCGCCCTGCGGTCTATCCGGTCAGTTTTCTGCTGCGCTTTACGGACCGGACCGGAAAAACGGCGGACTACACCTTCTCCACTGCGCCCCAGCTCGTACGCAATTACCGCAAAGTCGCACTGGTGGATGAAGTGAAAGACGGCAAAAAGATCAAAGTGAAAAAAACAGTTGCCGCCCCCTTCCGGATCGAAGATGCCATTCTGCAAGTCAGCGGTCCTGACAAACTTCAGGAAAAGATCTATTCCTATCCCCGTCTGTACTGGCGTTACACCCAGGAACAGCTCCACCGGATCATTGCGGATCTGCACGGACACGGCGCCCCCTTCTCCGGGATGGACCTGAATTTTTCCCTCCGGGGCAGAGAACTTTATCTGAACAATGATTTCCTCTGCTATGTGGCAACGGACGGCATTCCGGAAAAAGTAACGCTTTTCGCCGCCGGACCCGTTCAGTTCAGCGTCCGGGAAGGCACGCCCTTCACGGAACTGGATGACGACCTGATCGCCCTGCCGGTCCCCGCCTGGTGCAAAGACGGGTTCTTCCCCACGGCGCTCTGCAAAGAAACACAGGGCTCCTTCGCACTGGAGTGCGACGGCTACCTCGCACGTACTGCATTTGAAGGACACCGCGACAGTTATCTGCGGCGTGTCCCCAACACCCAGTATCACAAAGCCACGGCGGTCTGTTCCTTCGACGGCGATCCGGAAAAGAGCAAAGATGTGACGCTGCGTGTGACCCGTTTCATTCAGGACGACGGGCGCGTTGTTACCGGTATGGCGCTTGATACCGTCAATCTGGACGATGAAACGAAAGTCAGAAAACTCGGTCAGAATCTTTACGAAGTGCAATTTACCATTCCCATCGGCAACATCCAGGATGTGATCTTCATGGAAAACAAGAACTATCTGGATGTGGAGGTCCTCGGCGGGCTGTATGAAAAGAACAACTTTTATATGTCCCGTGAAGGCAAACCCGCCATCCGCAAATCGGGTGTGCGCGTTCATTCTCTGATCCTGCAGAAAACACCTGCCACGCTTTTTGTCCGCAACGGCAGTATCGGCAATGTTTTCTACGCCGGGGAAAATGCGTTTGTCACATCAGAAGTCACAGCAGTCAAACCCGGCACCTGTTCGCTCCGTTGGGAAGTAAAAGATATGGAAGGCGGTACCGTGGATTCCGGAACGGAAGAAATCACCTTCAAAACTGCGGGTGAAAAACGGGAGATCCGCCACAACTTCCGGGTGAAAACGACCGGACTTTATTCCTACAGCATCACCTTGAGCGAAACCGGAAAAGGATTTTTCGGCAACGGCAGTGAGGACCTTGTGACCTATGCGGGGACCTTCTCCCGTCTGCCCGCAGATACCCGGAAAGCAAAACTGGATTCCCCCTATTTTGCGTGGAATTACAACGGTGCGGCGGGGACCTGCCGTGATCCGGCGATCTGGTCCGTTCTGCTCAAACACATGGGCGTCCGGAAAACCGTTATGAGCAAATATTCGGAAAAGGATATGGCAAAGTACGGAACGTTCACCAGCGGACAATATCCCAATCTGCACAGGATCGTGCTCAAAAACCGGGACAAGACTGTCGCAGAACGGGCGGAACTGCTGGATAAAGAAATCAAAAAACACCTCGCGCTGTATCCGGGCGTGAAAGAAGCCAATATTTTCCACGAGAGCGGCGGCGGCGTACTGCCGCTGGAACTCCTCGGCGGAAAAACAGTTGTCACACCGGAAGAAGCGGCAATCGACAAACTGAAAACACAGGACGCCATTGAAATCGCAAAAGCGTGGCGCAAAGCCGCTCCCCACGTCAAACTTGTTGTCGGCAACACCGGAGAAAGTTTCACGCTGCTGGGACAGCTTTTCCGCAATCAGTATCCCCGCGAACTCATTGATTTCACGGGGGATGAAAGCGGTGCGATGACCATTCCCCCCGAACAGAGCGTGGCCCGGGTGTTCTGGACACAGCAGAAACTGGCAGAGATCTACGGCTATAAAAATGTGAAGCCCACTGCCAGTTACGAATGGAAAACACGGCCCCTGCGGTATTTCACATCCATGCGGCTCTTTGCGGCATTCATCATCCGTGACTCGCTGATCGCGCACGCCTGGAACAGCAATCTGATCCCCTTGACCACCATTATGGAACCGAAGAGCAGTTATTACAACACGGTCTGGGGTTACGCTGCGTTCTCACGGGATCCCCTGCTCCAGCCCAATGAAGGTTTTCAGGCGATCGCCACAATGACACAACTGCTGGATCAGGTAAAATTCATCCGTATGATCCCCACCGGCAGTCAGAGTATTTACGCGTTGGAATTCCGGAGACCGGACCGGACCTTTGTCTATGCCCTCTGGAGCGCGCGCGGCACGGCAGATGCCGCGTTCCGTCCGGCAGCCGCGAAACCGGTGAAGATCGATCTGTACGGACGCAGAAGTGCCGTCAAGCCGGAAGCATTCAGCATCGGTGAAGAACCCGTATATCTGGAAAGCAGGACCGCGATCGATGCCTTCACTGTGGCGCAGACGCGTACCTATCCGCTGGAACAGGACTGCAGCAAAGCGGTTGCGGCAACGCCTATGGACAAGGCGGAAGACTGGACTCTGGTGGAAGGCAGCGATCCGCGGCTGGATGATATTGCCGCCCATGTCGCCATGTTCCATCTTTCCGCCATGCGCCCCGGAAAATTCGCGCTGACACAGGTGCAGGACGCAGAAAAAGGAAACTGTCTGGAAGTCAAACTCGTTCCGGAAGGCGCTTGTGCTGAACTGATGCGCGAATACGGTTTCATCCGGATGAAACAGCCGGCAGAGATCTCCGGCACGCCGGATACGGTGGGCGTCTGGGTCAAAGGGAACTCCGGCTGGGGCAAGATCTTTCTGGAACTGGAAGACGCAGAAGGCGAGATCTGGCTCTCGGCGGGGACTGGCGGTTACGGCTGCATGGTCTATGACTGGCCCGATATGATGGGGATCAACTTTGACGGATGGCATTTCCTCCAGTTCCCCCTGACGGCAAAATCTCCGGTCAAAATTTTCAGTCCGGGCGAACATCACTTCCAGTGGCAGAACGACCGTTCCGGTGATGGGAAAGTCACTTATCCGGTCAAAGTTCGCGGCATCGGTTTTGCACTCAGCCGGAAGACGCTGAATCTGCTGAAAATGGAAGATGTGAAAGATCTTTCCATCCGCTTCAAGGATTTTTCCGCGTATTGAGGCAATGGGAAAACGGCGGGATTTGTATTTTTCCGTTGTTGTGCTATATTGTTTTGAAGAAGAACAGAACACAACAGAGGAGTTTTCCCAATGCTCGTAATACATAAAAGCTGTCTGCAGCCTGCCGACAACGGCACGGTGCGCCTTGTTACGCCCGTGACAGAAACAGCGGGCGGCAGCAGTACCCGCCATGAGATCTGGGTGGAAGTCGATGAAGCTTACAAAGAGTTCCTGTGTCTGGAACGGTGCGATGCCATGCTGCTCGGTCTGCTCCATTATGCCATGGAAAAAGGACACGACATTCAGGCGGAACTGCCGGTATCGCGGGAATTGTATTTCAATCTGACCAATCTGCTGATCCCGCTGCTGTGCGGCGAAAAGGAAACCGTCTATAAAAAGGTCGCCCTGCAAATGACAGTTACGGCAGAACGGCTGCCCAATGCGGGCGCGGTCGGAACGGGCATTTCTCTGGGGATCGACAGTTTTTATACGATCAGCCGGCACACAAAAGAAGCCGGCAGCCCCTATCCGGTGACGCATCTGCTGTTTTTCAATGTGGGTTCCCACGGAAGGAATGAAAAAGCTGAACTGACGCATCAGGAACACCTGAAAAAAGTTTCTGCCTTTGCGGATGAGTACGGCTATAAACTGATCACGCTCAATTCCAATTACGCTTCAGAATTCCGTCAGCATTATTGTAATGTCCATGCTTATGCCGCCGCTTTCGCCGCATTTTCCCTGCAGAAACTCTGGAGCGACTACCACTATGCGTCCGCAGGTTTTTCAAAAATGACATTGTCGTTTCCGATCCGGAAAAAAGTCGACGGCGGTCATCTCATGCCCGTCATCAACGGGATATTCATGACGGAAAACCTGCATTTTCGAGCCGATGCGGAAGGAGTCAGCCGCGTTGAAAAGACCCGTTACCTGAGCAATGTGGAAATGGCGCAGAAATATCTTTATGTCTGTACCCGCAGCACGGAGAACTGCTGCCGGTGCAATAAATGTACCCGGACGCTTCTGACTTTGCGCATACTGGGGGCGAAACAGAAATTTTCTGCGGTCTTTCCTGCGGAAAAATGCAGTTTCTTCCGCGAACTGATGCTGCTTCTGAAACGGATGTGGAAGCGGGATCCGTTCAGTTTTGATATCATTGCCGCATATTTCAAGCGGCGGAAATAACGGCGGGCGTGCCGTATGACGCGTTTTTACTACTCGACACATCACCGCAATTTCGGCGACGCCCTGAATCCTTTTCTGCTGGAAAGGATTTTGCAGATACCCTTTGAACACAGCGCGTTCCAGAATGCGTCCATGGTCGGAGTCGGCAGTCTGCTGCAGAAATGTATTGCGCCGCGTTATGCGTTTTTCCGGCGTCTTGCCGGACATTTCAAGCCGGAAATGCGGGTAATGTCCACCGGTTTTATCCGGGCAGTCCCGGCGGGTCAGATCCTGATCCGGAAACTGGATGTCAGGGCGGTGCGCGGACATGAAACCCGGCAGATCATTGAAAAACTTACGGGTGCGCCCTGCACGGCTGCAGTCGGCGATGGTGGTCTGCTGTATCCGCTGCTGCTGGATAAACTTCCGGCGAAAAAGTATGCGGTCGGGATCATTCCCCATTATCGTGATCAGCAGCTTCCGGCGGTCAGGGAGCTGGCAGACCGGTTCAAAAATGCCGTGATCATCAATGTACTGGATGAACCGCTGGAAGTCCTGAAAACGATTGCCGGATGTGAACGGGTCCTTTCCAGTTCGCTCCATGGTCTGATCGTGGCGGATGCCATGGGGATCCCCAACCGGCATGTCATGTTCAGTGCCAATGTGACCGGCAGCGATTTCAAGTTCCGCGATTATGCGTCGGTGTTTGCGCCGGAAGATCAACTGCCCGCTCTGCTGCCGGAAGAAGCCATGACGCTCACCGACAGCGATCTTTTTGATCCCTACCGTTCAAAACAGCCGCAAATCAGAGAACTGCAGCAGAATTTGCTGTCGGCAATGAGATCCTGAAATTTCCGGCATACCACCTGTATTTTCCGGCGGGCATCTCATTTCCGCATCTGATCAGCCGCCATTTGTCTTCGCAAAAATTCCAGCGAGAAGTGACTGCAACTATGATAACACATGGATTCTTCCGCTTGATTTTGCTGTGCATAGGTGGTACAGTTACAGATGTCTATATTTTCTTTTTTCAATCAAACAAAAAATGAGGTAAAAAAAGAAAACGGCGGAATTTTTTCAACTCACCGCGATCTGCGTTGCTCTGACACTTGTACCCGGCGCATGTGGCGGTGACATAGAAGATATCATAACACCCGCAAGCACAAAATTACGAGTCCGGCATGATGGGAACTGCCGTTTTTCCGTGGCAGAACACCGCGGTTCCCTTTTCTGATTTTTCCGGGATGCGGTTGCAAAAAACCGTCTTTGCGTGTATATTAAATATCTGTAAAAATCGAATCAAAAAAAAACACAACTGCAACAGGTAAGAAAAAATGAAACTTTTCAGCTGGTACAACCGTATTCCCCTGATCTACCGCAACCTCGGCGCTTTCGTGCTTGGTTGCGCCGCCGGTATGATCATTTATCAGATCGGCGCACATTGCGGAGGAGAATTTCTTGAAAAAACCGTCAGTATCCTCTCGCCCTTCGGTGCGGTACTGGTCAATATGCTGAAAATGATCGTGATCCCCATCATCTTTTTCTCCCTGATCCACGGTGCCGCCAGTCTGCCGACAAAAACCTTCGGCAAGATGGGTGTGGGTGTCTGCAGCTGGTATTTCTTCACCTCGCTTTATGCGGCAGTTTTCGGCAGTATCATTGCCCTGCTGTTCAATCCGAAACTTTCATCTGCCAATGAACTGGCGGGCAAACTTGCATCACAGGTGGAAAAGATGCAGAGCAGTGCCAGTGAAGGCGGCAACGCCTTTATCAATATCGTGCTTGGACTTTTCACCAATCCGTTCAAAGCGCTGTCGGACGGCAATTTTCTGCCGGTGATCGTATTTGCGATCATCTTCGGTCTTGCGGCGCGTGTGGTCCTTGATACGGCTGCCGATGAGCGGACAAAGACCGTTGTCTCCGGTATGCTGGATATGGTGGAAGCCATGCAGAAAACGATCTTCAAGATCATCGACTGGGTCATGGCATACTTCCCCATCGGCGTATTTGCCCTTACCGCCTGCAACTTTGCGGTGTACGGGATCGATCTGTTCCAATCCTATTTCCAGGTCGCGCTGTGTGTGATCTGCGGGATCCTGCTGATGATCTTTGTGTGCTATCCGCTTGTGACAGCCCTGATCTGCCGTGTGAATCCCTACCCGATCCTGTGGAAACTGCGGGAACCGATCCTGACGGCATTTGTCACCCGTTCCAGTGCGGCGGCGCTGCCCGTCTCCCTGAGTACGGCGCGTGAAAAACTGAAAGTCCGCGGTGAACTTTCCAACTTCACGCTGTCGCTGGGGGCGACCATCAACATGGATGGTGTCTGTGTTCACCTGCCCGTATTTGCTGTGCTTGCCGCCAATCTGTTCGGATTTGAGATCACGCTCACCCAGATCATCCTCATGGTCATCGGTGTGGTATTTGCCTCTATCGGTGCGGGCGGCGTGCCGGGCGGCAGTATTTTCCTGCTGTTCCTGGTGCTGGAATTTTTCAATCTCACACCGGAACAGACTGCCACGATCGTTGCCCTTGCGCTGGGCATCAATCCCCTGCTGGATATGTTTGAAACGGCATGCAATGTTGCCGGCGACAACGTGGGGACCTATGTGGTCGGCAAAAAACTGGATATGATCGAAAAAGATTGAAGAAACAATATCATCAGTCATAAGGAGCTGCAATATGAAAATCCGATTCGGTACCGGCAGAACATGCATCAATCCGGAAATGCCCATTTCCCTTGCGGGCTATTTCAACAAACGCATCTGGAACACTGTGCTGGATGATCTGGAAGTACATGTTCTCATCCTTCAGGGTGAACAGGAAAAATTTGCCATTTTCCACTACGATCTCCTGAGTATTTCCTATCCCTTCTACACCGATGTGCTGAACGCCGTCCGCGAAGTCGCGCCGGAATTCAACGAAAACAATGTTCTGATCTGCGCGATCCACACCCATACGGCGCCGGATATCAACCGGGATCCCGCCAGTGCGGATTACCGTAAATTTGTTGCGGGCAAAACGGCGGAAGCGCTCAAAGCCGCCCTGAACAATATGGAAGAAGGGGAACTTTTCACCGCGATGGCGCGGGACGCCCGCTATCAGTTCAACCGCCGCTACTGGATGAAAGACTGCACCGTTCTGACCAATCCCGGCAAACTCAATCCGGATATCGACCGCCCGGAAGGCGATATCGACCCCGAGATCCCCATGCTCGCCATCAAAACGTCTGCCGGTCTGAAAGTGCTGCTCGCCAGCATCGTCAACCACACCGATACCATCGGCGGCTGCGGCGTATCTGCGGACTGGTCCGGCGTGGTGCGCCGCGAACTGGAACCGGAAATGGCGCCGGGTGCCATGGTCATCACTCTGATCGGTACTGCCGGAAATATCAATCACTTTGATGTGACCACCGATATGAACCAGACCAACAGCAACGAACCGTACCGGATCGGCAAAGGTTATGCGGAAAGCATCCGCAAGGTCTGGAACGATCTCACACCGGTGGAAGGCGACGGCTTCCGTTTTGCCTCGGCAGAGGTGGAATCCACGCCCAGAGAGATCGATGCAGCGGAACTTGCCGAAGCAAGCGAGATCATGGAAAAATATGCGGATCTGGACATCAATGCATGCGGCGATCTCACCAGTGAAGATCTGGTAAAAAAGACGCCCGTCGTCCTCAAATATTTTGCAGAAAATCTGGTGACGCAGGCGAATTGCAAAGTCAATCCCCGCTTCCGCCTGACCTATCTCAAATTCGGCGACAACACCGTGATCGCCACGCTGCCCAGTGAACCCTTTGTGGAGATCGGGCTTACTCTGCGGAAATCCGTATTCGCCGGAAAACATTGTCTTGTTTCCTCCCACGGGAACTACAACGGCGGCGGTCACTACATCGGCGGCTATATTCCCAACCCCTGGAACTACGGCAGAGGCGGTTACGAAACCACGCCCCGCAGCAACGGTTATTCCATTCATACGGCAGACCGTCTGATCGCGGCATGGCGCAAACTTGCGGAAGAACTCTGATACAAACGGAGGAACTGATATGAATACCGTGATCACCCTTGAAAAAATGAACAGTATGCTCCGGGATCTTTATTTTGCCACCGGCGCACCTTATTACTTCGATGAACCGCTGACCGCGGTGGCATCTGCCGGAGATCCGCTGTTCCAACAGTTCAAAACCATCATCGGTGATCACCACTGGACGCCGGACGAAGCCCTGCAGTTTGTCCGTCCCGGTGCAAAAGCAAAAAGCGTATTCGTCTGGATCCTCCCCGTCAATGAACAGATCCGCAACACCAATAGAATGGAAAAATCCGGTCCGTCACGCGTCTGGGCGGCAATGCGTTCCTTCGGTGAGATCTGCAACGAAAATATGCGCCGTCAGATGTGCCGTCTTCTGGAACAGGCGGGTTATACAGCCATTGCGCCTCATCTGGAACAGGTGAAACAGGGACTGGATATTTTCGGTATGGGCTTCACCTCCAACTGGTCGGAACGGCATGTGGCATTCACGGCGGGACTCGGTACATTCGGGCTTTCCGCAGGTCTCATTACGGAACGGGGGATCGCTATGCGGATCGGCTCCATCGTGACCGATCTGGAGCTGCCCGCAACGGAACGCTCCTACGGCAACGATCCTTATGCGTGGTGTACCCGCTGCGGGGCCTGTATCAGACGGTGTCCGGCACAGGCGATCGGAAAAGATCCGGCTGACCGCGACAAAAAGAAATGCTGCGAATACATCATGCAGAATGTGGCTCCGGGCAGAGAAAACACATTCGGCTGGATGGATCTGAGTCTGGGATGCGGTCTGTGTCAGACAGATGTTCCCTGCGAATTCAAACGCCCCTGATCGATCCCGGGAGGTCGCCGTTATGACAAAAAAAGTTTTTGTATCGGGCTGTTACGATATGCTCCACTCGGGGCATGTGGCATTCTTCAAGGAAGCGGCATCCCACGGCGATCTTTATGTGGGGCTCGGCTCCGATAAAACGATCTTTGATCTCAAAGGCAGAAAGACCGTCAACAACAACGAAGAACGGCTGTTCATGGTCAGATCCATCCGCTATGTCAAAGATGCGTGGATCAATTCCGGAAGCGGCATCATGGACTTTGAAAAAGAAGTTCTGGCACTGCAACCGGATATCTTTTTTGTCAATACCGACGGCTACACACCGGCAAAACAGAAATTCTGCGACGAACACAATATCCGGCTGATCGTCAGTCAGCGGCTGCCGGAAACAGGTCTGCCCCCCAGATCCACCACACTGCTGCGTCAGGAGTGCCGTATTCCCTACCGTGTGGAACTCTGCGGCGGTTGGATGGATCAGCCCCTGTTGAACAAATTGTTCCCCGGCTCCGTGATCACCATATCCATTGAACCGGATTTTGAATTCAATGACCGGAGCGGTATGGCGACCAGTTCACGGAAAAATGCCATCGCATTGTGGCAGACATCCATTCCTGCGGGCGATCCGGAGCAGTTGGCGCATACGCTGTTCTGCGTTGACAATCCCCCCGGAACGGAACATATCAGCGGCGCTCAGGACCAGCTGGGTCTGCTCATGCCCGGCCTGAATAAAATCCATTTCGACAACGGATTCTGGCCCGTTTCCATCGAACCTGTTCTTGATGAAGAGATCCTCCGGTTCGTGGAAGATCATCTCTGGCTGGTCCAACTCCCGCCACGGGACGCGGACTACGATGTTTATGCGGAAACCCATATCACTCCGGACGATGTGAAAGATCTCGCCGCCGCCGCAGACGGTGCGTGGCAGAGCATCCTGAAAAACGATGTCCGGGCCTGGGGCGCATATACCCGGCAGTGTTTTGAGGCGCAGCTGCGCATGTTCCCGCGGATGATGACGCCGGAAGTGCAGGAAGAGATCGCACGGCAGCAGGACGCAGCATACGGCTGGAAAATGACCGGTGCAGGCGGAGGCGGTTATCTGATCCTGATCTCTGACAGAGAGATCCCCAATGCGCTGAAGATCCGGATCCGCCGCAGTTGATCAGCAGATCGATCAGACTGTTTCAGTGGCGCGTTCGATCCGGACTGTGATCCCTTCTCTGCGCAGCATACGGATCTTCCGGATATAATCAAATGCCACCACGGAAGTCGCCGCAAACCATGCCAGAGGCGTGGAAAGACAGGCGCCGTCGAAACCGAGCCAGCGGGTCAGCAGAAGCGCACCGGCAAAACGCATCACGAACTCCATGATCCCGGAAATGAAGGGATAACGGGGGAATCCCATTCCCTGCAGTGCAGGAGAAAAGAGGAACAACCCGCCAAGGACCGGATAAAACGCCGCCAAAATCCGCAGGAAGCGCACACCGTACCCGATAGCGGCTCTGTTCACTTCCGTATCAGGCAGCACCGCCGAGGCGATCCCGGGTGCAAAAACAAGCATAACAGCTGAAGCGGCAATGGTATAGATCAGAACAAGCGCGGCAGACCGCCGTACACCAACGATGATCCGGCGCAGATTCTGCGCACCGTAATTCTGCGAACAGAATGTGGCAAGCGCAGCATTGATGGCGAACAGCGGCATATAGATCAGGGCATTGATGGGTGCCGAGGCGGAGATCCCGCTGACAGCATCCTCGCCGCAGCTGTTGACCGCGCGCTGGACCATGGCAAATCCGGCAGCCGTTATCACATGCTGAAAACCGGCGGGCAGCGCGATCCGCAGATGGGCATTGATGAAGGACCATGTCCAGTTGAAATCGCAGAAGCGCGGAAAGAATTGGGGCATTTTCCAGCGGAAATAGAAGAAAAAGCAGATGGTCGGAATGATCTGCGCGGTAACAGTTGCCCACGCAACGCCGGGGATACCCCACTCAAAATATGCCACAAAAAGAAAGTTCAGCAGGATATTCAGCGCACAGGAAAAGATCATGAAATACAAGGGCGTCCGGCTGTCGCCCAACGCACGCACGGACGCGGTGAGCTGCAGCAGCAGTACATTGCTGACGCCGCAGAAATACAGGATCTTCATATAATACGATGCGCCGTCGATCAGATTTTCGGGGGTATTCATAAGACGCAGCACCGGTTCCGTGGTAAATCCTGCAGCGATCATCACCGGCAGGGAGATGCAGCCCGTCACCACGAGCGAGAGGGCGATGGAGCGGCGGACATTGATATAATCCTTTGCACCGAAACATTGTCCGGTCATCACCGGCATCCCGTTTGCAAGCCCCAGAAACATACTGATGGTCATGAACAGCAGCACGCCGGACGCACCGCCGACGGCACCGAGCGCCTCTTTGCCGAGATAACGCCCCACAACAAATGTATCGGCAATATGATAACACTGCTGACAGAGATTCGCCAGCAGCAGGGGAAACGCAAAAATCAGGATCTGCCGCAGCGGATTGCCTGTGGTCATATCTTTCATCGTCCGGGACCTTTACTGTATGGATTCGGTATTTTTGAGCATTTAAAGTACACCGTGATCCCCGGTAATACAAACGGTAAATCATTGCTGTGATCCGTTTTTTCTTGACTTTGACGGAAAAAATGCTATACTATCCCCCGATCAATGATGAGGAGAAAAAAGATCATGCACCGTATCCTGTTTGTCTGTCACGGCAACATCTGCCGCAGTACCATGGCTGAATTTGTGATGAAACATTATGTCCGGGAAGCCGGAGCGGAAGCCCTGTTTGAGATCGCATCCGCCGCCACAAGCACCGAGGAGATCGGCAATCCCGTCCATTACGGCACAAGGCGGAAACTGGCGGAACACGGCATTTCCTGTGCGGGAAAAATCGCCCGTCAAATGACTGCCGCCGATTACCGGAAGTATGATCTGCTGATCGGTATGGACCGCGCCAATATCCGTAATATGAAAGCCATTTGCGGCGGTGATCCGGAGGGAAAGATCCGTTTTCTGCTGGACTATGCCGGACGGAACGGCGAAGAAGTTGCCGATCCCTGGTACACCGGTGATTTCGATGCCACCTGGGACGACGTCACTGCCGGATGCAGCGGACTCCTCGCCGTTCTGCTGGAACAGATTTGAGCAGATCCTTTATTCTTTTTCCTGCACCATCGGCTGCGTGAACGCACTCAAAAATTCCGGATAGCAATGATATTTCTGCGGTCCGGGTTTTCCATTGTTCCGGATGGTACGGATGTCTGTTACTGCCGTTGCCCGGACATAGAGATCGTCCGGCGACAGTTTATATTCAGCGGTCCAGCCGTCTTTTTCGTAAGCGATCATTCCGACATCATCGGAGTAAACGGGGACATCCCGGTCGTAGGCGGGTTCGCCTTCGAGGGGGAGGAAGCGGGTCGTTACGGTACGGTCGAAATCTTTCCGTGTGACATTGAACCGGATATGGCATTTTGCGCCTTTGATCTTTCTGACTTTGACCTTCAGCACACCTTTTTCGTGGTCCATGATGATGGAATCGAAATACACACCGGTACTGAAATAGAAATCGCCGCGGTTCAGAGCGCGGATCAGATTATCCGGCGTCAGTTTCTGCGGCAGATGGACCACCACAAATGCGCCGTCGAGACCGCCGAAATGCCATGCTCCGCGTTCGTCATCATAAAAATGGCTGTCGTCACCGGCAGTCCCGAAAACACACGGCTGCCCGGCAGAGATCCGGAAGGCATTGACGGCGTCCCACCACTTTTCAATGTTTGCCATACCTGCGGGGGGGACGCGCTCCGCTTCGCCGTTGATCAGTTCCGCGTGAGTGATCCACGGGCGTTCAATGATCACGGTGGAATGGATGTCGTAGTAGGGCCAATGGGGGTGGTTCACCTGAAAATATGTGGGGCGGTTGTAACGCTTTGCCGCCTCATCATAAATGGCATAATGGCTGTCCACCATATCTTCCGGCTTTGTCAGTTTATGATCCAGCACCGGCACTTCAGGGATATTGAGCCAGTTGGAATGAACGGCATGAAGTCTGCCGTCCGGACCGGTGTTCATACTGTTTGTAAATTCGCAGCCGGGGATCAGTACAAACTTGTCCGGCTCATTGAATACGCGGCACATTTCCCGGAATGTCATCATTTTTGCAGCGCGGGAACACCAGCCGTTTCTCCGCACTTCGGGACGCCCCGGCACGATATCCCGGGCATCATTGAATTCTTTTTCGGTCAGACGCGGCGGCCAGGGACCTTCTTCGCCGCAGATCTCGCGCCATGCATTGTTCGACACGGGGAATTCATTGTGTTCCGTTACGGACCAGAAATCGAAACCGGCTTTTTTTACGGCGCTGATGGCGCGTTCCGGCAGGGAGCGTCCGTCAGACCAGAGGGTATGGGCGTGAAGACCGCCTTTTTTCCAGCAGCCTTCCATGATCTTGACTTTTTTCATTTTATTGCATCATCCTGTTTTTACCAGTGGTTGAAAGAACAGACTTCTTCAAAAGGTTTGCGTACTTTGGTGAACGATCCGGTCTCCGCGCTGTATCCAACAGCCAGAACGAGACGCGCTTCACAGCCGTGCGGGATCCCGAAATACGCTTCCATCTTCGCCTGATCGTTCATGCCGATCACGCAGGTGGAAAGACCGAGAGAAAATGCTTCATGGCACATATTCATGCACGCCATACCCATATCGCTCTGTGCGAACCGCTGGGAATCGTTATAATATTCCACCACCACCGGCATCACATTTGCTTTCTGCTCCACAAACACGATAAAGGCGGATACCTGATGCCGCCACGGTGCGCCGGTATGACCATTCGCCAACACGACGGCGTCACAAAGTTTTTCTTTGGCTTCCGGGGAATCGATCACAAGAAACTTCCACGGTTGGGCATTGCATCCGCTGGGGGAAAGTCTGCCCGCTTCCACGATCCGGATCAGATCCTCCCGCGATACCTGACGGTCCGGATCGTAAGCACGGCAACTTTTTCTCTGCTGCATGATCTCAAGAAAATCCATAAACAAACCTCCATTATCGTTATCATTGGTTCCGGCATTTACCTAAACCATACCACTTTCCCGCAGAAAAATCAAAGGCGGTACAGAAATAAATCCGATTTTTATCCGTCTTTCATCCGGCGGCAGAGAAACGCGGGGAGCGGGTCCGGCTTTTTTTACATTCCGCCTGTTGCAATCCGCGGGACTGATGCTATATTAACGGAACAAGTGTTTTTACTTAGAAAAATCGGAATCATGCGGCAGAAGATCAAAAATTTCCTGAACAGACTCCTTACGGCGGAAACGTCATATTCCCGCTGGTGTAAAGTGGTCCTCATCACCTGTATTTCGGTCATTGCCGCCACGGTGCTTCTGGTATTTCTTGTGGACCCGCATTACCGTTATCACAAGCCGCTTTTTTATGATACGGTCTATCACAAAGCCTATGCCACGGTGCCGGGTCTTCTGAAATTTCACGATTATGATCTGCTGATGCTCGGCACGTCCATGGTCCGGAATTTTTTTATCAGTGACATCGAACGCGCGTTCGGCGGCAAAGCCTTCAAGATCTCGGCGGCGGGCGGTTCCATAAAAGATCTGCGGACATTTTTTGAACTTGCGGCAAAAGAAAAAGGCGACCGGCTCAAGCGGGTCGTATTCTCGCTGGATGTTTATTCCCTGAACAAAGACAGACATTCCTGTGCGGAGTACGATTATCTCTACTCGGACGGTCACGGAGAAGATTACCGCTATTTCTTTTCACGGGACACCTTCTCCACCATGATCTATCTGCTCAAACGGAAATTCCGTCCGAAGCGGGCGCGGATCCACGAAACGAATCCCGACCGGATGTTTGCCAAAGAATACGACGGCTCCCGTTATTCGCTGCGGGAAGTCGTTTCCGATGCGGCAGGATGTATCCGCATACATCACACGCCCGCGCCGTACGATCCGGCAATATCGGAAAAAAGTCTGCGGGAGGAACTGCTGCCCATCTTTGATGAAAACCCGCAGATCAGTTTCACCGTCTATCTGCCGCCCTATCATATTTATACCTACTGTCTGAGTGAATATTTCGGCGAAGCGGACGCCCTGATCAAACAGCGGACAACGGTGCTGAAAGAACTGTTGAAGCGGAAAAATGTGAAACTGTATGATTTCCAGACTGACCGCGCTCTGGTTTGCGATGCGTCATTTTACGGCGACATCCAGCATTTCAGTTCCCGCGCTGCAAAAATCGTTCTCGACTCGCTGCAGGCAGACCGGCGGCGGCTGCTCACAGAGGCGGATATTCTGAAAAATGAGGCGGAGCTGCGGACACTGACGGCGGAAAAGATGGCGGATTTCCGGAAGGATCTTGATGAGTACAGCCGCACACGGAGGAAAAAGTAACATGTTGTTCCCCACTTTCACCTTCATGCTCGGATTCCTGCCGCTGACAGTGATCGTTTATTTTCTGCTTTCCGCAAGAAGCAGAGAGATCTCCCGGCTGTGGCTCATTGCGGCTTCTTTCGTGTTTTATTCCTGGTTCAACTGGAGTTATGCCTTCATTCTCTGCGGCTCCCTGCTGATGAACTGGTTTTTCGCACAACTGCTCTACCGGAACAAGTCAAAATGGATCCTCGCCGCCGGGATCATCTGCAATGTCCTGCTGCTGGGATATTTCAAATATTACGACTTTTTCATTGAAAACATCAATGCGGTTTTCGGCACATCGTATCTGCTGAAACATATTCTGCTGCCGCTGGGGATCAGCTTCTTCACATTCCAGCAGATCTCCTTCCTGCAGCTTGTTTACGGCAGAGCATTGGAAAAACGTTATTCTTTCAGCAGTTACGCACTCTTTGTCTGCTTTTTCCCGCAGCTGATCGCAGGTCCCATCGTGCTGCCGGACGAAATGATGAGTCAGTTCGACAACGATTCCTGCCGGCGTCCGGATGCCCGGAACATTGCGGCGGGACTTTATATTTTCGCATTGGGTCTGTCCAAAAAGATCCTGTTGGCAGACTACTTTGCAGAAATCGCCGATGCCGGATTCCCCGATGTCGGCGGCAACTTTTTCACTGCGTGGAAAACGGCACTGGCATACACATTCCAGATCTATTTTGATTTCAGCGGCTACTGCGATATGGCGCTCGGGATCGGCTTGCTGTTCAATATCCGCCTGCCGAAAAACTTTGATGCACCGTACCGGGCGGAAAACATCAGCGATTTCTGGCGGCGGTGGCATATCACATTGGGCAGGTTCCTGATGACGGGGCTGTACATTCCCCTCGGCGGCAACCGCTGTTCAAAATTCCGGAACTGCCTCAATCTGCTGATCACGTTCTTTGTCAGCGGGTTGTGGCACGGAGCGAGCTGGTTGTTCGTCCTCTGGGGGATGCTCCACGGTTTCGCGCTGGTGATCCACAGGATCTGGAGCAAATTCCTGAATCTGAAAATGCCCGTTCTCCCCGCACGGCTGTTGACATTTTTCTTCGTATTTCTCGCGTGGATCCCCTTCCGCGCCACCGATCTTTCTGAAGCAGAACAGCTGCTGAAAGCCATGTTCCTGCCTGCATCGTGGTCCTTCGGCGCACCGGACGGAAAAGCGTGTCTCTACTTCGCGGCGGCGGCGGGCATCATCCTGTTTCTGACACCCGCTGCCGATATGGAGAAAAAATTCCGTCCCACATGGTGCAATGGGCTGCTGACGATCACCCTGATACTGATATCGATGTTCTGTTTCGTCAAATATTCCCCGTTCATTTACTTCAACTTCTGACATAGGGATCTTCAACATGCAAAACGATCTCAAAGGTATAGTTTCCATCCGCTGCGATTACCCCGGCGGCAATGTAAAAGTCCACAGCATCACCCCCGGATGCGCTCAGGTGGATGCCGATCTGCGCGACACAATGACCAACTGGTTTTACTGGAATTTTGAAGTTGAGGCTCTGGAACCGGGCAATGTCAGTTTCTGTTTTCCGGTGAACCGCTGGATGATCAGCCGTCAGGGACCCGCCGTCAGCCGGGACGGGGGCAGATCGTGGGAATGGCTGGGCAGAGAAAATGTACGCTTCCACGGCTCGGAAGATCCGGAACAGCCCTGCGACTGTTTCGATTGGGAGTTCACATGCGCCGGAGAAAAAGTGCGGTTCGCTCAGGGGATCCCTTATCTGCTGCAGGATTTTGAAGATTTTTACAGCACTGTTGCATCGTCGCCGTATCTGACCCGGTCTGTTCTGACAAAGACCCGTCAGGGCAGAGAAGTGCCGCTGCTGGTCATCGGCAGCGGGGCGCAGAATATGCTGATCACGGCACGGCATCACTGCTGCGAAGCCATGGCAAGTCATGCACTGGAAGGGTTTCTGGCAGAAGTTCTTTCCGATTCTCCGGCGGCAGAAGAATTCCGCAGAAAATATACATTGTACGCGATCCCGTTCATGGATATGGACGGCGCGGAAAACGGCGATCAGGGAAAAAACCGTGCGCCCCACGATCACAACCGGGACTACGGACTTGCCGCTCCCATCTACCCCGAAAATAAAGCACTGATGGCTCTGGACCGGGAAAAGAAATTCACCCTCTGTCTGGATTTTCACGATCCCGCAGTCCGGTACGACGCACACGAATTGCTGTACTTCGGCGGCTTCAGCACGCCCTCCAACCGCGCCAACACCAGAGAACTGAAAGCGTGGCTGGACGAAGAACTGCCCGTGGAGATCAACCCCATTGTGTACCGTTATCCGGACCACGATACCGCTCCGGCGGTGACGCTGCCCATCACAGAAGGGGACGGCATCCCGAGTTCCCTGTATTTCACCGTGATCCCCACGATCACCTACGGAACCACGGTGGAGATCGCCTACGCCACGGTCAACCGCCGTTTCAACGAAAAAAGTTCCCGCAAGATCGGCAGGGCATTTCTGAAAGCGGTCCTGAAAACCACATTCAGCAAATCCGGCGACGCCCGGACTGCATACCGGGATTACTGCGCGTTCCGCGATTCGCAGGATGAAACTTCCGCGCGGAACGCCCTGCTCAAAAACGATCTGCCGGAACATTACCGGATCGCCGCAAATCTGAAAATCGCAAAAATGTCTGATGATCCTGCGGAAATCTGCCGGATCTGTCAGGATGTCATTGACTCCCCGTATGCAATGACCCAACAGAAATATGAGGCTGCCGGTCTGATGACCGCCGCACGCATCAATGATCCCGGTCTGCCGGACTGGATCGGGACAATGATCCGGGAAGATCTTCTGGCGGATCAGGCTGTGGATGTCCTGACAGCTGCAGGAAAAGACGGGCTTGTGCCGGATATCCGGTTCTACTCCCGCGCCATTTATGCAGATATTCCGCGGGAACCCGGCACATATTGAACAGATAACTGAAAAAAGGAGGCAGATGTGTATTCACATTCAGGTAACGATTTTGATCGAAAATTCGGCAGTATCTGGATGGCAGGCGATACCATGCCGATACCCCACGACTGGCTGGACCGGGAAATTTTCGACCGGGTCACCGCCGCCATCAGCGGACTGAAATGTCTGGAGATCATTTATTCCGATAAAGATGGCGTAAACACGACCCGGACCGTTCATCCGGAAGCGCTTGCCCAAACGGAAAATGGCGGCGGGTACTATCTGATCGCGTTCTGCGAATTGCGTCAGGGATCCCGTACTTTCCGGCTGGACAACATTGTTTCTGCAAAGGTGCTCTCCGCCTCAACAAGACCGATGGAGCGCGTCATTTCCATCAAGGCCGATCTGTTGAGAAGGCAGATCCAAAAACTGGAAAAACTCAAAGAGGTGCTCGACGGATCGGAAAATATTCTGGAGGAAATATCGTTTTTGCGAACAAGAAACGAGGAGCTGAAGCAGGAAATCGTATCGCTGCGCAGCGACAAAAATTTTTCCCGGATTTGCGGAATCATCGCCCTCGCCATTCTGTTCATCTACGCGCTGTTCACCTACGCGCTGATCATCTACGTGTGGATCATCCGGTGATGAACGGATGTTGCAGTTTTTCGCAAAAATATAATTATGCCTTACAAAATGTAACTGATTTTCCTGTTTTTTCCTTTGCAAAAAACAAAAAACTGTTTTAGATTAAAGAAGAGATCACCGCAACGCAACAAAAAAAACACAAAAAAAACAGGAAAAAACATCATGGACGGAGAAACAAAAAACATTTTCGGAACAGATCGCCGGATCAAACTGGGCATCTGGGGACTGGGACGTGGCGGAAACTTTGTTTCCTGCGCAAAATCGCTGAATATTGACGTGGTGGCAGGGTGCGATTTCAGCCCGCACATCCGCGGCAATTTTTCCCGGAGATTTCCCGATATCCCGGTTACGGATAACGAAGACGAATTTCTGAAGATGGATATCGATGCCGTGCTGGTGGCGACATGGTTCCCCGGTCACGCCGAACACTGCATCAAGGCACTGAATGCCGGAAAACACGTGATGTGCGAAGTCACATCCTTCATGAAACCCTCCGAAGGTGTCCGCCTTGTGGAAGCGGTGGAAAAAAGCGGCAAAGTCTATAATCTGCTGGAAAATTATCCGTTCGCGAAAATGAACATGCTGGCACGCAAACTCTGGCAGGACGGTCTTTTCGGCGAATTTGTCTATGCGGAATATGATTATCACCACGACTGCCGCACCCTGCAGTACACCTATATCGACTCCGAACCGATCGAACCGGGTTATGAACTGCATAACTGGCGGTCCTGGCTCAACAGCCATTATTACAACACACACTCTCTCGGTCCGGTGATGCAGATCACCGGTTTGCGTCCGGTGGAAGTGACAGCCCCCGTCTGCACTGTACAGCAGCCGGGTGTCCTCTATCCCGGCGGACCGTGCATTTCCGTGATCCGCATGAACAATGGCGGCATTATGCGGAACCTGATGGGTTGCTCCTCAAACGATACGCACGGCAGACGGATCTGGGGTACGAAAGCCGCGTATGATTTTTCCGGCGACTGCACCATCCGGCTCGGCGCGAGCGGACACGGCAGAACTTATGCTGTTCAGCCGGAATGGCCGGAACTGGGTGAACTCGCCGACACCATGGGGCATGGCGGCGGCGATTTCTGGGAACTGTATTACTTTGCGCGGGAGATCCTTACCGGCGAAAAAGCACCGTGGGATATTTATTCGGCGTGCGATGTCTGCCTTGCCGGGATCATGTCGGTCCGCAGTCAGACGCTGGGCGGCGTCCCCGTGAAAGTTCCGGATTTCCGCGACCCGGCGATCCGCGAACAATACCGCAATGACGATTTTGTGCAGGATCATTTTGATCCGGCGACCGCACTGTTCCCGGAAGGTCATGATCCCGCCATTACCGGTAAATTTGCCGGGGTGATGACGAAACTGATCCAGGCATGGAAGATCACCGGCACGACGCTTGTCCGTCAGGTTTATGACGGCATGAAGATCTATCCCTATCTCGCAAATACCGACAGCCGTATGGCTGTGATCAATGACGTAAGAGAACTGATCGCCAATCTGGATCATTTTGCAGAGGCGTACCGGGAAGCCCGTATCATCATCGATGCGTACCCCGATTCACTGGCGGCAAAAATGCTCCTGAGTGAACTTGCCATCGGCGAAGAGGCAAAAATCTCCGATCCCGAAACGACACGGAAGGAACTGACCGATTGGCTGGTAACGATCCGGTAACAGATTTTCCTGCGATCATCAGTTTGACCGACCGGCGGAATTCCCGCCGGTTTTTTTGTATTTACTTGAAAGACGAGCGCGCGCGGTGTATATTACCCGATTGCAATCGCCCCGGAACACATTACGGCTCCAAGGAAAAAGAACAATGGCAGAATACAAGATCGAATTACCCGAATGCGGCATTTTGCTTGGCAACGCTATTTACAACAATTACGCCGGTTACATGCAGGGCTGCGGCTGGTTTTACAGCTGCTGGTGTTCAGACAGCACCACTCCGCTGGAACTGGTGGATCTCACCGTCAAAGAAAATCAGGGCAACCTTGTTCAGTTCTGGTGGTTCGACGGAACCAAGCGCCCCCAGACGCGTGCGAATTTTCTCGCACTGGAAGATCTGAACATCACGATCCCGGAACCCGATTTCAAGAACAGAAAAAATGTGACACTGGAAGAATTTGATGTTTTTGAAAAATACAATGAAGAACGGGCGGGTGCGGGCGTTCTGAAAGCATTGGAACGGGCGAAAGAACTGGGGCTCTATTCCAATATGATCTACTGCTACAATGTGAATCCGGAGATCTCGAAAAAATTCAGGACTCTTGCCCCCTCCTACATCGGATACGATTTCGGGGAACGCTTCTCCTTCCACTACGCCACCGGCGAAGCCACAAAAACGGAAGGCATCACCCTGCGCGCGCTTGCGGATGGTCTGATCGAACGGGTCAGTGCCCACATAAAAGAATGTAAAGATCTGGGCTACGGCAACATCTGCTGTACCAGCAGCAGTTTCTTTATGGATTATGAAGTGGCTGCCGGTGTGGACTTTACGCTGTTTGAAGACTGCACCAACGAACTGAATATTGCCAGTGCCCTCTCCCGCGGTCTCTGCAAACAGTTTGAACTGCAGCCGTGGGGAGCGCATATCGCCAATGAACATTACAGTTGGCTGCCTTATGAAAACAAGTTCCGTTTCCTCACGCTCCGTGCGGAAATGTGTATGAAATATCTGGCAGGGGCAAAAATCATCATCAGCGAAAGCGGTGCGTGGTTCTGCCAGACAACTGCCGATAATTCCCCCCAGAACAAAACGCCGCGCATCCTCAAACCTCTGGGCTATACGCCGGACGAACAGTGGATGCCGCTGGCGGAGGAAGCGGAAAAATATTTCCCCGAACTGGATATCAACTGCGAACACAGCCGGAACTACCGGAAAGTGATGTCCGACTTCTACGATTTTGTAAAAGCCAACGGTACGCCGGAAGGTCAGCCGCAGGTGAATCTGGCGATCGCCAAAGGCAATCTGGACCTGTGTTCCCTCAGTCTGAACGGGTACGCTCCGACCCATGTTGTGGGCGGCGTTTACGATTATGCACTGGAAAATCCCCGCTGGTATGAAAATGCACCGGAACGCGGCTGGGAACTGGTGAGCAAAGTGTTCTTCCCCCGCGCGCAGGATGTGTACGACATCGAGCGGTACAACCGTCTGTTTTCCGGGACGCCCTGGGGTCAGGTGGACATCGTCAGTTTTGTCAATGATCTGATCACACCGGAATTTCTGGTGAAGAATTACAAAGCGCTGCTGTTTGCGGGCTGGAACACCTGTTCGGAAAAACAGTACAACACCCTTCTGGAATATGTGAAACAGGGCGGAAAACTTTTCATCTCCCTGCCCCATTTCTCCACGGACATCGCCCGCAATTATGCCAACTACAAAACTGCGGATCTGGTCCGCGGCGGCGATCTTTCCGAACTTTGCGGCGTAAAAGTCAAAGGACCCGGCGTCCGCTTCTACTGGGCAAATATGAAAACCCTGACGGAAAACTGTCTGGGAAAAACACGCTTCTTCGGTGTTTTCTCCGGCAGGATCGCCAATGTGGAACTGACCGATCCCGATATGGAAGTGCTGCTCTTCGACGCGGAATCCTGTCAGCCGATCCTGCTCCGCCGCGAGTTGGGCAAAGGGGAAGTTTACTTCCTGAACACCTGGGAATATCCCGGCTATTATGCGGATGATTTCGGACCGTCGGCAGTTCCGGGCAGCGTGGGGATGATCGGAACCACCTTCCGGTATCTGGCGAAGATCACCCGCGGCGAAACATATATCACGGAAAAAGATGCGGACGAACCCGGCAGAGAATGTACCTACATCAACTATTCCAGTTTCCCGGAACAGAAAACAATCTGCATGTTCAATGTGGACTTTACCAAAGCCCATACTTTTGACCTGCATCATAACGGCGGCACGGAAACCGTGACGCTGGAACCGCAGGAAATGCGTATCCTCAAGGGCGACAACATCATCCGTTATCACATGGACCTGAACAAATAACAAACTGATTCACATAACACCACAGAAAGGAACTGAAATGTTTGTATCCCACTGGAAGACGGCGTCGATCGCGCTCCTGCTCGCCGCCATCCCCTGGAGCGGTATGGCACAGATCGAAAAACATTCCGATGATGCAGTTGCAGCCATCATGAAAGATCTGCCCGCGCTCCGCACATCAGCCGCCAATCCCGCCATGAAAGCCCTGCTTGGCAAAAGCGGGACTATGAGTGAAAAAGAACAGATCAACGCCGTGCGCGTGGCAAAAGCACTGGGCGGTTTTGACGGCAAAGTCGTTCACTACGCCGTGCCCGCCATGAGCGAAGTACAGCGTCTGGCGGATGAATATCCCATCGACGGAAAAATCTTCGGAACTGTCCGGATCATTATGGCGCAGGACGAATACGAACCCGGCTCCTTTGTGGTCTATCCGCTGGCAGATGAAGGAAAAGTCGAATTCAAACTGACGCCCTTCAAAACCGCTGACGGCAAAGTATTCCCAGCCGATAAACTGGACCTGAAAGTCATCAAGGTCTGGTATCAGAACGGTAACGGCTGGTACAGTTACTTCGGCGATACCGGACTGAAACTGACGCCCGAACTGCTGCTGAACGATGAAGATCTGTTCAAAGTCGATACGGAAAAAGTTCAGAACTACGCACGCGTCCTGGACGAAAAAGGCAATGTCTCCTGGCTCTGGGTCACACCCCCGCTGGAAATCGACAAACGCTATTTCTTCCCCTCTTACCGCAGCGCATCTCCGTTCCAGTACATGAGAAAAGGATTTGAAGATGCCGGGACCCTGCAGCCCGTCACATTGAACGGCGGGGAATTCAAACAGTTTTTCCTGACCGTCCACGCGGTGAAAGATCAGGCGCCCGGTCTTTACAAAGGTGCCGTGGAAATGGTCAAAAACGGACAGAAACTCGGTGCCGTTCCCGTGACGGTGAAAGTTCTGCCCTTTGCCCTGCCAAAGCCCTGCTCCTACGCCGATACGGATAAACCCTTCCTCGTTTCCGCTTACAGTTACGACGGACTGGACAACATTTACGCACAGAACGGCGGCGATTTTGAACACGCTGTCAAGATCCTGAAAGCAACTTTTGCCAATCACGTTTCCCACAATCAGGATATGCACATGACATCGAACCCCTTCACTTTCCAGGGGGCTCTGTATGAAAAACTGATGCGGGAAGCCGGAATGCGCAGCGATTATCTCATGGGCGGTTCCGTCCTCGGAAAAAACCGGATTGATATGGAACACTACGCGAAACTGCAGCGGGAACATTTCACCAAACTCGGCTATAAAGATATATTCATCGGCTATGGTGACGAACCGCCGGCACGCTGGGTCGTTGCCAACCGCAATGTTTTTGAAGCCTATCAGAAAAACGGCATGAAATTTTTCATCGCCGGCGGCAATCAGGTGTTCTACTCCGGCGGCTACTTCTACGATTTCTTCAACACGGCAAAAGATCCCGAAGACCGGGAAGCAACACGCCTCTGGAATGAAGTCGGGCACGCATGGGTTGCGTGGTACGCCACGCACCATGTGGGACCGGAAAACCCCGCATTCACCCGCCGTCAGTACGGCATGGCGCCCTACCTTGCCAATTACAGCGCCATCTGCAATTACGCACATCATTACGGCTCCTACAACGACCGCCGCGAAACGTACAAGCCCATGGTTTTTGCCTACGGCACTTACGGCGGCGTGATCGATACCCTCGGCTGGGAAGGTTTCCGCGAAGGGATCGACGATATCCGTTATGCCACCATGCTCAAACGGCTGGCAAAAGAAGCCATCGCCAACAAGGATGATATCAAGATCCGCTATGCCGGACAGATCGTTCATCAGTTCTTTGCGGAACTGGAAAACGATTCCGCAGACCTGAACGAAGCACGCCTGGAAATGATCAACCATATCCTCAAGCTGCGCGCGATCCTGAAAAAGTAAGTCAAGGAGATCACACAAAATGAAGAAAAAATATGTTTTCCTTTTCAGTGCAGTGCTGACCGCCGCCGCGTTCGGTGCGGTGATCCCGGCTGCTGCCGCAGAAACAAAAAACGATTCCATCCGGATCGTTTACAAACAGGCGGATCAGGCTCGCTTGATCAATCGCAATGTCCGTCTGGAAGTTGAAAGAACACAGCCGAAACCGGTCAAAGCCAAACCCGCTCCGGAACAGATCAAACTGGAACAGTCTCTGCAGACAAAGATCAACGCCACCCAACGGCTGATCAACAGCAACAAACTGGATGACGCCGAAAAAGCCCTGAACGAGCTCCGTACGGAAACCGGTTTTTCCAAAAATCAACTGGCACAACTCGATACCGTCGAAGCAAGTCTGATCATCTGCCGGAAAAATTATCAGGGTGCCGTGGATTACCTGACCAATAAACTGGCGCAGAAGGGCATCCCGGCAAAATTCCGCTACACGCTTCTCGGGCAACTGGCAAGCGCATACGGCAAATTGCAGGAATACGATAACCAGATCGACACCCTTCTGGAACAGTTGAGCGGCGATATTCCGGATTTTCAGGCGTATGATCTGAAACGCGCCATTGCAGGCGTAATGCGTACCGCCGGTGATCATCAGGACGCGATCGCTCACTATCAGGCGATCAAAGAAATGCCGGATCTCAAGGAAAAACAGATCCTCCAGCTGGAAAAAGATACGTTCGCCGCCGCTGCTGACGCAGGTGATTTTGAACAGCTCAAAGCCATCATCGCCCGCATCAACGCACTGGAAAACGATCCTGCGAAAGCCGCACAGTGGCAGTTGTCACTGGCAAGCCAGTACACCCGCGCGAAAAAGACGGCTGAAGCGGCAGATGTCCGCAGAGGCATTGTCATGCAGGCGGATTATCCCATGATGAACCGTGTGGACGCGTTCATCGCCCACGGCAAAAGCATGCGAAACACCAGAGTCCCCGCCGGCAACCGGGTGATCCTCTACGAATTGGGCAACACGCTTCTCAAAGATGCGGATCTCAATCCGTGGAAAGGCAAACCCGCCTTCGCCGATGCGGCAGCGGAAGCCAGAGAACGGCAGTACGAAGACCTGAACTGGATCCCGGCTGCGATCGTTGCGGCAAAATTCGATGCGTCCGCCACGGCTAAACTCTGTCATTATCTTGCGGATATGTGCCTGTACGACCTCAAGGATCAGGCGCTTGCGGCAAAATTTGCGCAGATCGTGACCGATCTTCAGGATGTTCCCGGCGGACTGAAAGTCGCTTCGGGAAAGATCCTTCTGGAATCCCTGCTGGATGCCGGTAAATTCGCAGAAGCGGACAAACTTGCCGATCAGCTTATGACACTCAAAAAGATGTCCAAACTTGATTTTGTCGCCGCCTGTGCGATGAAAGCCAGAGTCCTGAACGTTCAGGGAAAATGTGATGCCGCCGCCGCAGTTTTTACGGAACCGCTCAAAGATCCCGCCAACAGAAATGCCGCCATGTTCAGAGCCCTTGCCGAAGTCTATGTGTATCACCTCCGTTATGAAGAGGCGGCAAAAGTCTATGAGGATGCCGGCAATATCCAGGATGCGATCTCCGTACTCGCAAAACGCTTTCCGGACAAAGCCGAAGCACTGGCGGAAAAATATGTCACCGACCTGAAACAGCCGGAAAAATACCGGGCAGCCGCCTTCAATTTTTTTCTGGACGGCAAGGAAAAATCCAGAGCCATGCGGCAGAAATATCCGGACCTTCTGGGGAAAGTGTATCTGAACAATCTGTACTACGCCGCCCGTTCCGCCGTCTGCAACGGAGAATATGATGTTGCAGTGGAAATGCTCGGTCTCTACGGCAAATACACCGGCAATGCCAAGTTGAACGAACCGGAATTTCTGCAGGTCACGCTTTTTTCCTATGCGGGTATGAGAGATACGGGAAAACTCATTGCCCGGCTTGATGAACTGCTCAAAGCGCCTCATGCCAAAGCGGCAGTGAAACAGACCATGGATTTTATCAGAGGGACATTTGCCCTGCTGCCCGGAAAAGGTACGTTCAACGCCTATTATCAGGGTTTCAAATTCAGTCCGGATATGACCCCGAAAAAGCGTGCCGAACTGCTTCTTTTCGCCGCGCGCCTCATGATGAATGCCCGGCAGTATGATATGGCGGAAGAAATCCATAAAACATACAAAGGTCTTTATGTGGCGGAACCGAAAAAGAAATATCAGGTCAACTTTTCCGATACGCCGATCCGGGGTCTGGAAGGGTTCCTGACCATGAAACAGCAGCCGGAAAAACAGCTTATGGACCGCAAATTCGGCGGCAATATGGACTTTCTGGTAACTGACGTTTCCACCGGTGACCGTGCTGCAGGGATCGGCTCCGCCTCATCCAAAAATGCACGCCCCACGGAAATGCAGATCGCCTGTGACGAATACGGGGTCCATTTCCTTTTCTCCGCGTACGATGAGACTGCGCGTGCGATCCAGGCGGGTCTGGGCAGTGCCGGATCTTATGAAATGTATCTGGCGCCCGGCATCAATCAGCCCTATTTCTGTTTTCTGCCGAATCTGAACACCGGCGTCAACAGCATCTGGGATACCACTTACAGCAACATCCAGTGGCACCGCCTCGACACCGGCAGCAAAGCCCTTGACCTGAAAAGCGAACAGGAATATACGGCGGACGGCTACCGTCTGTATATGTTCCTGCGCTGGGAAAAATTCTATGACAAACTGCCGGAAGCCGGAGATCTGTGGGAATTTGAAAACATCCACTGGTCCCGTTTCGGCGGATATTCCTGGAACGGGATCAAAACGATCCACGGCCGTTCCACATGGGGTCATCTGATCTTCAATATCAAGCCCGAACAGCTGACAAAGATCAGACGCCACATTGTCTTCGCTGCCCGGAAAGCGTACAATACGGAAAAATCCACAAGCGGCAGAGGACATGGCGTCATCGACCGCTGGAAAAACGATACCGTTCTGGGCGATCCGGCGTTTTTCAAACTCAAAGTCGAACCCGTCACCAACAAATTGGATGATGCGCTGAAAGAAGTCAAAGTCGATATGGACGATGCCACTGTGAACAGACTGTTCCGGGAGGCCGTTCCCGGCTGGTTCGGCATCCGTTTCATCATCTCCGATCTGCGCCGTCAGTATCTGGAGGAAAAATTCTCCGAATGATCCTCACGGGATGCAGAAACGCAAAAGACCTCATGCCGTACGGCACGGGGTCTTTTTTTGTACTTGCAGGGGACCGGAACAAACATATTCCCGCGATCTGTCCGGAGGTTTAAAACAAAATGGAGCGGGCAAAGGGGATCGAACCCTCGACAGTCACGTTGGCAACGTGGCGCTCTACCGCTGAGCTATGCCCGCATCGTCGTTCTCCGCAGAGAACAAAAAAAATCCAGCTTTTCAGCTGGTAAAAAGCAAATGGAGCGGGCAAAGGGGATCGAACCCTCGACAGTCACGTTGGCAACGTGGCGCTCTACCGCTGAGCTATGCCCGCATCTTGCAGAACTTTGAACATGCGTTCTCTGTTCATGCCTTTAATTTACCACACTTCATGATTTTTTCAAGGAGGAAATGCGAAAAAAGTCAATTTTTTTGTTTTTTTCGCGGATGCAGCGTCAAACAGAACCATCTTTCACACGGTTGCGGTGTCTGTGAAAAAACGGATGATCCGCCGTATCGGGAATGGTGGTCTTCCGGTAAAAACAGCAACAGTCAAGGAGGGAAAGTATGGAAGAAAACAAAAAACTGGGCGTATTTGCTCTGGCTGCGATCGTGATCAGTGCCATGATCGGCGGCGGTATATTCAGTCTTCCGCAAAACATGGCGCAATCGGCATCTGCGGGAGCCGTTGCACTGGCGTGGCTGATCACGGGGATCGGGATCTTTTTTCTGGCGAATACCTTCCGTATTCTTGCGGGGGCGTGTCCGGAGGAAACGACCGGGATCTACGCCTATGCCCGGCTGGCATTCGGCAGGTTTGCGGGCTTTCAAATGGCGTGGTCTTACTGGCTGAGCAATGTATTCGGCAATGTGGCGTATGCCGTTCTGCTGATGGATGCACTGGATTATTTCTTCCCCGGCGTCTTTACCGGTGGCAACAATCTTGCGTCCATCATCGGCGGTTCGCTGGTGATCTGGATCATGAATTTTGCAGTTCTGCGCGGTGTCCGTCAGGCGGCGTTCATGAATCTGGTCGGTACCATCTGCAAACTGGTGCCGATCGTACTTTTTATCGTGATCATGATCGCTGTTTTCAAGTTCGGGATCTTTCTGAAAGGCAGCAGTCATGTTTCCGGTTCTCTGCTGGAACAGATCAAATCCACCATGCCGGTAACGCTGTGGGCATTTATCGGGATCGAAGGCGCAGTGGTGATCTCCGCCCGCGCAAAAAGTCAGAAAGCGGTCGGTGCCGCCACCATTATGGGATTTCTGGGGTGCCTCTTCATTTACATTATGCTGTCGTTGCTTCCCTTCGGCAGAATGACGCAGCCGGAGATCGCCTCTCTTGCCAATCCCTCCACGGCACCGGTCCTTTCCGATGTAGTGGGGCATTGGGGCGGCGTGGTAATGAATCTGGGCGTGATCATTTCCCTGCTTACCAGTTGGCTTGCTTTCACGATCATGGTGGCGCAGATCCCTTATGCCGCGGCGAAAGACGGCACCTTCCCTGCTGTGTTCAGCCGTGCGAATCAGAACGACAGTCCGTCGGTATCGCTCTGGGTCACCAGTGCGGTCATGCAGATGGCGATGATCTTTGTTTACTTTGAAAACAACGCGTGGAACACAATGCTCTCCGTGACGGCCGTCATGATCCTTCCGCCGTATCTGGCGAGTACGGCTTGTCTGTGGAAGATCGCCGCCTCAAAAGGCTGCAGCCGGTTTGCAAAATTCTGCGGTTTTGCCGGTACGCTGTACGGGTTGTGGATGATCTATGCCGCCGGTGTACAATTTATGCTGATGGCGTTTGTATTTCTGGCAGTGGGCATTCCCTTCTTCATCCGGGCGCGGAAAGATGCCGGCGATGAAATGATCATGACCGGCAGAGAACGGTTTTCCGCCGCATTGATCGTGGCTGTGGCGATCCTGGCAGTGATCCTGTTTTCTGCGGGGATCGTCAAACTGTAAATGATAAAACAAAAAAGGGAGGGAACAAGGATGAAATCCGGCAAAGTAAATGAACTGGACAGCCGTCGCGTACTGATCGTTGAAGATCAATTCAGCGATACGGACGGCATTATGAAAAAAGCCATCGACCGTCTGGATGCGGCGTTGACGGAACGGAAGATCACCGTACTCCGGGCAGACTCGGCGAAAGAAGCGTATCCCATTGTGGAATGTGATATGGATATTGATGCATTCCTCATCTGCAGCGACATGATGAGCAGCGATACCGGCATTCTTCTGCAGCATATCAAAGACCGTCAGGGGATGATCCCTGTATTTCTGCTTGCGGACCGGGCGGAGACGGCGCGTCATCTCTCCACTAATCTGATGGAACTGGCGGGGGAATTTGTATGGATCTTTGAAGACAGCCCCGTTTTCATTGCCGGGCGTATTCAGGCTGCCATTGAACGCAGCCGCGCCGCGCTGCTGCCGCCGTTGATGAAAGCGGTGTGGGACTACAACGAGACCAAACACGAATATTCCTGGGCGGCTCCCGGTCATCAGGGCGGAATCGGTTTCACAAAAAGCCCCGTCGGCAAAAAATTCTTCGATTTCTACGGAGAAAATCTGTTCCGTACCGATACCGGGATCGAGCGGTCCGGCATCGGATCCCTGCTGGATCACGAAGGGGCATTCCACGAAAGCGAAGTCTTTGCGGCAAAAGTTTTCGGTTCGGATGAATCGTATTCCGTGGTATCAGGCACATCCGGCTCCAACCGCACCGTGATGCAGGCGTGCCTGACCGGAGGCGATGTGGCGATTTGCGACCGGAACTGCCACAAATCCATCGAACAGGGGCTGATCCTGACAGGTGCGGTCCCCGTCTATATGGTCCCCATGCGGAACAGATACGGCATCATCGGTCCGGTCCCGCCGTCGCAGATGACACCGGAAGCTGTCAGCAAAGCGATCCGGGCAAAACTGCCGGACGCGCCCGGAAAAAAAGCATCTTACGCCGTTCTGACCAACTGCACGTATGACGGGATCTGCTACAATGCAGAACGCGCCGAAGAATTGTTGTCGCCCAGCGTGGACCGGATCCATTTTGATGAAGCGTGGTATGCATATGCCCGATTCAATCCGATCTACGACAAACATTTTGCCATGCGCGGCGATCCTGCGAACCGGAAGGGATCCGCCACCATTTTTGCCACTCACTCCACCCACAAACTGCTCAATGCGCTGTCGCAGGCGTCCTACATCCATGTGCGGAACGGCAGAAACGCCATCGGCTTTGACCGTTTCAATCAGGCGTATATGATGAACGCCACCACATCGCCCCTTTACGCCATCTGCGTCTCCAACGATATTTCCACTGCCATGATGCACGACAGCGGCGAATCTCTGACCCGGGAAGTCATTGCAGAAGCCGTGGATTTCCGGCAGGCGTGCGCACGATTGCACCGGGAGGCGGAAAAATCCGGACGCTGGTTCTTCAAACCGTGGAATCCGGAAAAGGTCTGTCACGCCGGAAAAGAATTTGATTTCGCAGAGGCTCCGCGGGATCTGCTGATCCGCGATCAATCCTGCTGGACGATCCGGCAGGGCGACAAGTGGCACGGCTTCGATCGGCTCAATGATGATCACTGGGTCATGCTGGACCCCATCAAGGTCAGTATTCTTTCACCCGGCATGAACGAAGACGGATCGATGCAGGATCACGGCATACCCGCCGCACTCGTTTCTTATTATCTGTATCAGACGGGGATCGTTCCCACACGTACCACCAGTTTCCAGATCATGTTTCTTTTCTCCATGGGCATCACCAAAGGCAAATGGGGAACACTCCTGAACACTCTGCTCAATTTCCGGCGGGAACATAAAAAAAACACGCCGGTCGCAGAAGTTTTTCCGTGGCTGACGGCTGCGTATCCGGCAGTTTACAGCAAGCTGGGGATCCGCGATCTTTCCGATGCCATGTTCAGCTATCTCCGGGAAAATCAGCCCGATGCCCTGCTGGATAAAGCCTTTGAAGTCCTGCCGGAAATGGCAATGACTCCCGCGGCGGCATACCGGAAGATCGTGACCGGTGATGTGGAATTTGTGCAGTCGGACGCTCTGCAGAACAGGGTCAGTGCCAATGCGGTCATCCCTTATCCTCCGGGGATCCCCATGCTCATGTCCGGTGAAAATTTCGGCAATGGTGACAGCCCCATGATCCAATATCTTCACGCATTGGAAAAATGGGACCGCACCTTCCCCGGATTTGAACATGTTACCGAAGGCGCAAAAAATATGGACGGCAAATACTGCGTTATGTGCGTCAAACAATAAGCGTCAGACCGTCCGGCACTCACGCCGGATCAAGTCCGGCACTGCGGGACCGGATAACGGGGCGTTTCAGAAACACTTTTCCGGAAACGTCCCGCCCCGCCCGCACATCTTCCTCCGTGAAGGCACAGAGAAGGATCTCGCCGCCCTCGCGCAGACGGTCGTACTGGATCAGGATCCTGCCGTCTTCATCCTGAAAACCATCGGGATAACTGATGCGGTCCCGTTCATCCAGAAGCAAACCGCCGGTCCATGTAACTCCTTCGTCTTCAGAAAGATATGCTGTAAGATGAGACCGGTTCAGCGGGTCTGCCGGATCGGCATAACGGACCAGCAGCAGATTGCCGCCGGAAAGTTTCCGGAAAAAGAATCGCGCCGCCGCACTGGGAAATTCCGCCGGGACGGGATCCGCCCATGTCCGCCCGCCGTCGAATGATTCCGTGCGGGACATCCCGGACACCGTCCGCAGGTACATCAGCAGGGACCCGTCTTTCCGTTCCACGAGCATGTGTTCATCAAAAGTAGTGGGCTCAATATTTCTGACGCCGCCGCGGCGTGTCCATGTTTTTCCGCCGTCATTGGATGCGAAGATCCACGCTTTCCGTTCGCTGTCCAGTTCGGGATGCAGACCGGAGAGGGGCGGCATGTGCAGTTCAACATGGCAGACATCATTTGTCCAGAGCGAGATGGGCAGCAGCCATGTGCCGTCCTCCAGGACAGTCGGTTTATTGAGGGATGCGCCGTGCCAGATCCGGACCGGACGGCTCCAGCGGGGATGATCCTCATCGGGATTTTCACAGACGGCATACCAGGAACCGCCCCTGCCGTCGTAATGCCCCAGACTGAGGGTGAAAAACCAGAAAAGTCTGCCGTCGGGCGCCGTCCAGAGATTACCCACCACCGCAGAAATATGGATCCCGTCATAAAATCCCGGATCAAGCACGAACTGCGGCGGACTCCATGTAACGCCGTCATCATCGCTTTTCGCCATCACCATAAACGCTCTGCTGTCGTCGCCGCCGCCGAACCAGGTGAGCCAGATCCTGCCGCCCGGAGTGCGTGCCATCCCGGCACTCATGGTGTAATCATCGATCTGCGGATGATAGCGGAGAGGCGGATCTTCCCGGATCTCCGGCGGCGTCAGGGTACAGTGACCGATCTCCGCAAGATAAGCGGCATAAACTTCAGGATCAGGATTTCTGCCCATCGCCGTTTTCCTTTCCCGTTCCGTTCTGTTCCGGTTCGATCCCGGACGCCTTCAACAGCGTGTTGCGGAACCGTTTCAGATACAAATTCCCCATGTGTCCACCGGCATCAAACCAGTAAATCCTGCTGCCGAATGTTTCATCCAGAAATGTCCGGTCGGCAGGTGACAGCAGAATATCGTTCCAGTTGTGCAGCACAGCAATATGATCCGCCTTTTTCAGAAAATCTTTCAGCGGATACAATCCGGCATCCCGGAGCAGCGTTCTATAATCTTTCCGGGTATTCAGCTGCGGCAGCAGAAATTTTCCGGCGTACTGCTCAAAATCGATCCGGTCAAGTTCATCATACAGACTGTTCCGGTTGACCCAGCGGGTATCGTTCCGGATCAGTTCCTGCGGGAAGGGCTGACGGTGATGCTGCGTGTAAAGGATGTCGCGGATACCGCCCCGGAGCGTCATACTGATCAGATACGCGGCGGCATCTTCGCGGATACGGGGAACCGTAAACGCCATTTTGATCTCATGCATTTTTCCGGTGGCGTCCTCCGGCACGGACGGCATGTGCGCATTCATCATGATCAACATGTTTCCGATGGTCTCCGGCAGGATCTCACGCACATCTTCCGCACGCCATTCCGCCGTTCTGCGAATACCGGAATCCAGCACTTTCATAGCATTACCGAGATCAGCCGGGGGATTGATCAGCACCGCACGGCTGATGTTCAGATCCTTTGACGCCGGATCCGCCATGATATGAGCGGCAGTCACAGCACCGTAACTCCAGCCGGTCAGGATCTTCGGGGCGGCGGTAAAGTCCGGATCGCCCTTTGCCTTCAGGTCCGCCAGGATCTCGCCGAGGAATGCTGCCACGCGCTTCGCATCGTCCGGAATATAACCGGGCAGTTTGCCCCGTCCGGCACCGGCTTTCATCCCGCGCCAGAAAAAGACGCTGTCGATGGCAACAACATCATAGCCCTGTTCATAATAAGTTTCCGCGACAGCGAGCGTGGATTTTCCATCGTAAGTCCCGTCGATACCGGGAATGAGGATGGCAAGTTTCGGCTCGCCGCGCGTTTCCGGATCCTGCCCGAAAAAGGCGTAACGGCTCTTTTCTTCATCATCGCCGCGATCGATCTTCCGGATGTCGATCTTCCGGTAAAAGTTCGTTCCCCAGAGCGTATGAGGCAGCCACCAGAAATCGTTGGACGCCACCGGATCGGTCAGGACGGAACGCATAGTCTGCAGTTCGGCACTGTTCCGGGGGAAAAATTCCGGCTGGGCGATCCAGTTGCCGCGCAATCCCGCCGGTTCAGATACGGATTTTGCGAACTGTACCGGCAGCGGCGGATCTGCCAGCAGATCACCGTTCTCATCCAGCAGCGCCGACTGTTCAGCAGTCAACGCCTGTTTTTTGGCATACATCCAGCGTTTCAACTGCATTTCACGGTAAAGCGCCAACATGAAACGGTATGTCTTGTACCGGTCCACACTGCCGTTGACCACCGGGGCATAAGCCTGCTGGGAAACAACAAACCGGTTCAATGTTGCCAGATAAGTGTAGGGCAGATAGGTCTTGATGTCAAACGCACAGTCAAAGATGAAACCGACCGTGTCCCTGACATTGGTGGCACGGCAGCAGGGAAGAATAAACGTACAGCCCGGACCAATCCCCCAGATGGCAAACATCTGCCCGAAATCCGATTCCGTGGAATGAATGTCGAACCAATGCTCCGCCGGATCGAAAAATCCCGCGATCCCAAGCGTGGTGTTGATGAAAAAACGGCAGGTCTCATCCCACGCACCTTTCCACTCCGCACTGCCGAGCGTCGAAAACAGTCGCGCCGGAAATTCCAGATTCAGACAGACCCGCTCAATGGCATCCACTCCCGGACGCGGCATGATGGAACCGTAAAAACGCCCCACCGGTGACGCGATCCACTGCATCACAAAATCATTGACCGTGAACATCGTCCGGTTGAAACCTTCGATCGGGTCCTGACCCGTCAGCTCATTTTCGATCCGGGTCGGATACCAGCCCGCAGACGGATCCTCCGGCAGATAAATACGGTCGCCCGTACAACAGGCGGTCAACAGCAAAACCGGCAGCAGCAGCAGCGGCAGCAACAGAAAACGCTTCCAGTTCACAACAAAACACGCTCCTTTCCTATCATTCATGTTTCAACAGGAAAATATAAAACAAATCCGGACGTTTTACAAGGCGGAATGACAAAAAATTAATGGAGAATGTTCCAGTGCGCCGGGGCGCAGCCCTGCCCCGCAAGGCGGGGCTGCACCGGCACAGGGACAGCCGCGGAGCTGTCCCTGCCGGTGGGCGCCGGCAGGTTCACCGCCGGCGCGGGCTGCGCCCCGGCGCACTGTCGGCATATTGTCAGATCAGTTCAGATCAGTTCAGATCAGTTCTGCGCTGAAGCTGTAATCAGTTTCTGTGATCCGGACCAGCCAGGATGCGATCCCGGCTTCGGACTGTTCCATACCGCCGATGATCTCTGCGCCGCTGGCAATCAGTTTCACGGGGAACTGACCGTCTTTTCCGGGCAGGTCGATGGTGACACCGTTCTGATCTTTCACGATGGCATCGACGAACAGGAGGTCGCCCGACACGGGTTCGACGCCTTCTGTCCGGACGCGGATCTCAGCGCTGACGGCGGCGCCATCAGGTTTCCGCAAAACAGTTTCTGCGGCTTTTGCGCCGTTCCGGTAAGCGGTCACGGTCAGCACATCGTTCTGTTCGAGGGGAGCGATGCCGGTGAATGTGAAAGGCGGATGTTTCAGATTTTTTCCGTTTCCGCCGTTGAAAAATTCGCCGCCGCTGGTATCGAAGCCGTCGGGCAGAGCGGTTTCCCAGTTGGGGCTTCCGTTTTTCCCGTACGGGGTATCGGGTCCGTCATCGGGCGTCCGGCGTGCGATAACGGAGCCGTTGCGGCAGACTTCCACTTCATCGCAGTTGGAGAACACGACGAGTTTTCCGACGTTGTCATGGATGGCATAGACCATGGCATCGCCGTCTCCCTGACTCTGATAGAAATAAAATTTCGGTTTGGGCAGACGGTAGATATCCATAGAGCCGGAGCGTTCGATATCGGGTGCGCATCCCCGGTTGTAGTCAAAGAAACACCAGTCGGCGCCGCCGACCATACCCGGCACGGCGACCATACGGTTCATGCTCCAGAGGAAGTTCCATGTCTGGACGAGCAGTTCCTGTTTTCCGGCGCCCCGGCTGCGGCGTGAAGTACTTTCATTTCCGCCGAATGTCCAGTCACCGTATTCCCGCAGGATCTGCGGTTTATCCGTACTGCGCATGTGACCGCAGGGGAACAGGATATCCCATCCCTCGTAGAAGCCCCATGTATCGCCGGCGGAATAACTGCCTTCTCCGGGATATTCCTCGTGGACGATCCGGTGGAATTCCTCATTGATCCATGACGGCGGATATGCTTCATTGAGAGAGACTTCCCACGCAACAACGGAGGGGCGGTTGCGGAGGGAGCGGATCAATTCCCGGCAATCCCGGTATGCGGCATTGATGAATGTGGAGTTGCCGTGATATGCCTGCCAACCGGGGATCGCGGGCATCATCATCAGACCGAGTTCATCGCACGCATCCAGAAATGCAGGATCCTGATTGTAATGGCTGAGACGCACAAAATTATAACCGTCATTTTTGATCAGGATGGCATCGCGGCGCTGGGCGTTTGCAGGAAGAGCATTGCCCACAAAAGGATATTCCATGTGCCGGTTTGTTCCATTCAGGAATGTTTTGACACCGTTCAGGCAGAAGCCGTCAACCGAAAAAGAAATGGTCCGGATGCCGAAGCGTTCCGCGACACGATCCGTTTCGCAGCCGTCATGCAGCACGGTGAAATGTGCCTGATACAGAGACGGTGTATCCGGAGTCCACAGTGCGGCGGCAGGGATCTGAACATTTCCGAAATTGAAGGTGTGATCGCAGTTCGGGCGGATCTCAACGGCGTCGGAAACAGATTCAAAGACCACCGCGCCATCGGGACCGGTGACTTGCATTTTCACGGCGACCATATTTTCCCGTTTCGCCCCGGAACGCAACTGGAAGCGGCGTGCCGCAGGGAACTCGTTGACCACATGGCAGGTAACGGAAAGATCCGCGCTGCCGTCCGTATTCAATTTTTCCGTACGGATAAACACGCCGCCGCCCGCTTTGATGGCGACTGCCAGAGGATCGGTGATATGGACCGGTTCCCAGATACGCAGTCCGGCGGACCGGTACAGACCGCTGTGATAGCAGAAATCGAGGCTGTCCACAGGTTTTCCGGGGGGCATATTGCGGCTGGGGGAGTTATCCAGACGCAGTTCCAGCGTATTGACCGTGCCGTATGTCAGTTCATCGGAAAGGGGAATAAAGAACTTCTGATATCCGCCTTCATGTGTGAACTGGTATGTGCCGTTCAGATACACTTGAGTCGTCTGCATCGCGGCACCGATCTCGAAGTAAATGATCTTTTCCTTCCATTCTTCCGGTGCCATGAAACTGTACCGGTACATTGCGGTTCCGGTCTGGGGATAATCAATGTTTTCCGGTTCGATGAATACGGTATGAGGCAGCGTCACTTCCTGCCATGAACCGCCGTCGCGTGAAAAAAGCCATGTGTCTGTTTTTGTCATATCCGTCTCCTGAATAATGGATAAAATTCATTAGAAAACGGGGTTAAGATACAGCGGTTCAGTGAAAAATCAAGTATTTTTACGCATCAGGAGTTGAAAAAAGCGGATTGAAAATTAGAGTAATAACAAACAGAAGGAAACATCATGACAAAAATCGTTTGTACGGAACAATTCTCGAACCGGATCATGATCTGCGATCCGTCAGTTGCAGACTGGAATAAACCGGAAGCCCGGCTCTGGACTTTCAATCCTTATTATCATCAGGACATTCCCATTGAGAAACTGCGTTTCTTCGGTGCGGTGAGCGAAGTCAAGCCGGTGCTGGACAATACGGCGCTGCTGCTTACAGCCAGTTCGGGCGTTGTCTGTCTGGTCAACATAGAAGAAGACCGGGTGATCTTCTGCGAATTTGCCAGCGGGAACACCCATTCCGCCGACCTTCTGCCGGACGGCAATGTTGTGACCGCCTCCAGCACGGGCAGCTACCTGCGTCTGTTTTTCATGTCGGCGGATATGAGCCACGCAGAGCGGTATGTGGATTTTCCGGCGGAAGATGCCCACGGTGTGGTGTGGGACAACAAGCGGAACTGTCTGTGGTCGAGCGGGTTGAAGGGACTTATCCGCTGGGCATACCGGAACGGCGAACTGATTCAGGAACAGTTGTTTGAGCCGCGTCCGGGCAATCCGTTTCACGGACACGATCTTTATCCGGTCCGTGGTGAAGACGCCCTTTATCTGACGGGATATGATGTGCTGCGTTTTGATCCGGAAAATGGATCGTTTCAGACGGTTCTGGCAGGACCGCCCTACGTCAAAAGTATTTCCAGAGCCGCCAACGGTGCCGTACTTGTTACCACACCTCAGCAGCACTGGTGGACAGATACCGTCAGTCTCCTGACGCCGGACGGGGTCAAACCGTACAGAACGATGTCCAACATGCGTTTCTACAAAGCGCGTTTCATGGATTGAACGGATCTGCCGCCCAAAATCATCTGAACAGCAGACAAAAAAAGACTCCGGCTGAAAAAACCGGAGTCTTTTTCTGTATCGTCCTGTAAGAAGCGATCAGCGGGCGTAATATTCGACCACGCGCATGGCTTCGACTTTGACGGGGATCTCTTCGATCAGTGCTTCACGCACGATGGTGACCTTGAGCTGTTCCTTATCCGTTTCAAAGTACGGGGGAACGGTGCTGCTGACACCCTTGGCGATCTCTGCGACTTTGGGGGATTTTTCCGCATTGATGCTGATCACCTGACCGGGTTTCAGTTTATAGGAGCCGCGGTCGACGATTTTGCCGTCCACGAGGATGTGACGATGGCTGACAAACTGTTTTGCAGCGAAGATGGTGGGTGCGAAACCGGCATGGTACACAACAGCATCCAGACGGGCTTCGATTTCCTGCATGAGACGTTCGTTGGTCTTGCCTTCTTTGCGCTTGGCAGCGAGGAATGCGTTGCGGAGCTGATTTTCAGTCAAGCCGTAGTGGGCTTTCAGCTTCTGTTTTTCCTGCATCATTTCGCCGTAGGTGGAGAGTTTTTTGCGCTTGGCGTTTTTGCCCTGGAGACCTGCTGCGTAAGTTCTGGCTTTGCCCTTGACAGTGGGGCAGTTCGGCATGTTCCAGACGCAGTATCCGAGGCGTCTGCACAGTTTGTGTTTTGCTTGAGCTTTCTTCATCCCGTGTTCCTTTCGTGTAGGAGTTTAGATTTTTTACATTGATCCGGAGGCGTCAAGCTCCAGTATTACCGGGGGCCTCCAAACCATTCCTGAACCATTACTATACACCCGCTTGCAAAATTTGTCAAGCCGCCATTCCGGAAAATATCCTGATAAAATGCAGTTCCTCTTTTCCGACGGTCAAAAATACGGAAAAACGACCGTAAAAACACGATTTCCGGTTTGCGAAACGCAAATTATATGCTATTGTAGAAGGAAACTGCAAGTTTCCATCAGCGGGGTGTTAAAACGGATACCGAACTGCAAAAGATCAGGGTTTACTTCATGGGTGCGGGTGCATTTGCGCCTCCGGTACTCAGGGCGATCTGTGCCTGTCCCGCCATTGAACTGGTGGGTGCGGCGACTCAGCCGGACAAGGCTGCCGGCAGAAAACGGATCCTCACGCCCAGCCCCCTCGGACAATGGGCGGACGAAAACGGGATCCTCTGCGAACGGGTCCCTTCGGTCAATACGGATGATTTTCTTGAGCGCCTGAAAATGCTGTCGCCGGATCTGGTGGTGGTGGTATCCTTCGGGCAGATCCTGAAACAGCCGCTGCTGGATCTGCCGCGCTTCGGATGTCTGAACGTCCATGCGTCCATTCTGCCGCGCTACCGCGGAGCATCCCCGATCACCACAGCCATTCTCAACGGGGATGCGGAAACCGGTGTGACATTCATGCAGATGGAACGGGGTCTGGACTCGGGACCGATGTACGCCATCAGCCGCACGCCCATTCCGGGGGACATCACCACGGAGGAACTGGAACGGCGTCTGGCGGAAATGGCAGGGGAACGGATCGGGGAAGTGATCGGTCAGGTGGTCAACGGCAAAACACCGGTACCCCAGCCCGCTGAAGGCGTCACCATTGCGGCAAAAATCAAAAAAACAGACGGATCCGTGGACTGGAATGAGGATGCGGCATTGATCGCACGCCGTGTCCGCGCCTTTGCAAAATGGCCGAATACCCGGTTCTGTGTCAAAAGCAAGGACCGTCTGGTCCAGGTCAAGATCACCCGTGCGAAAGCCACGGCGTGGACAACTGCATCCGGCGAACCCGGAAAGATCCTCTCTCTGCCCGGCAACAGGGAGATGATGGTCAAGTGCGGTCAGGGGGCATTGCTGATCGAACGCGTTTTGCCGGAAGGAAAAAAGGAAATGGCTGTTGCGGACTTCATCAACGGTTCCCATCTTGCTGTGGGGGATCAGCTGCTGAACGGTCCGGACAAACTCACGCCGGCAGAGTAAACATTCATACCGGCAGACCGGTCAGGGTGCGGAACATGCGGGACATGCATCCTGACATAAAATACAGGAAGCATAAATCGTATGGCTGATAAAAAACAAATCATCCTCAACTGCGAGGAACTGGAAACAAGAGCTGCCTACCTGAAAAACGGCAGACTGGACGAATATGAACTGGAACGGACCGGCGATGAGATCGTGCCGGGTTCCATTTATCTGGCAAAAATCATCCGGCATGAACCCGGTCTGGAAGCGGCATTTGCCGACATCGGGGCGGAGAAAAATGCATTCGTGCATTACCGCGATATGCTCCCGGCATCCTATGACATGCTGGACAACATCCGGAAACTGGACGAAGAAGAGGACGTGATCCAATCGACGGAATCCACAAAAAAATCCAGAAAGAAACCCAAAGTCCTGCTGGGGCTGATGACGGAAAAACTCCGTACCTTCATGGGCAGGACCAACAAAGCGCAGCGTCTCAAGGAACTGGAGGAAAAGATCCATTCCGGAAAGATCACCGTCAAAGACATTCCCAAAGTTTTTCCCTGCGGTTCGGAAGTGCTGGTTCAGGTCACAAAAGGTCCCATCGGCACAAAAGGCGCACGGGTCACGACCAATATCACGCTCGCCGGTAGATATCTGGTGCTGCTGCCCTATTCCAAACACATCGGTCTTTCTTCCCGGATCGATGACAACAAAGAGCGCGAACGGCTCCGGAAGATCCTGAAAGGCTTGAAACTCCCGGACGGGATGGGCGTGATCTGCCGTACCGTCGGCGAAGGACGGAAAGCCGTCTTTTTCCAGCGGGATCTGGCGATGCTGCTGGATCTCTGGGCGAAAGTGGAAAAAATTCTGGAACAGCCCAAAGCACCCCAACTGGTCCTGCCGGAACCGACACTGCTGGAACGGACCGTCCGCGATTCTCTCACCGATGACATTGATGAGATCCTTGTGGACAACAAGGAGAAATACGAATTTCTGCAGGCTGCCCTGAAGCGTTTTGTGGGCAATGACTTCCAGACGAAGATCACGCTGCACAAACGGGCGGAATCCATTTTCAACCGCTGCAATGTGGCAGAACAGGTCGCCGCGATCTTCAACAGGATCGTTGATCTGCCGGGCGGCGGTTATCTCTGCATCGATGAAACGGAAGCGCTGATCGCCATTGACATCAACTCCGGCAAAAGCAAAAACGGCAAAGACCAGCCTGAACTGATCCTCAAGACCAATATTGAGGCGGCGGAAGAAATCGCGCGTCAGGTCAAACTGCGGAACATCGGCGGGCAGATCGTTATTGACTTTATCGATATGGGTTCCGCACAGGACCGGGAAAAAGTTAATTCCGCCATGAAAAAATTTCTGAAAGAAGACCGGGCAAAGACAAAAGTCCTGCCCATCAGCAAATTCGGTCTGATGGAAATGACCCGTCAGCGGGAACACGAAAGCGTCAAGGATCTGGTCTATGATCTCTGCCCCTACTGCAACGGTTCCGGACATGTCAAATCCGCCATCAGCATGAGCGTTGAGATCCAGCGCAGACTGAAAGAGGTCCTGCGGAAACGGACCGGCAGAAAGAAAAACGGCATCCGTGTCATTATGAACCCCACCATTCTCGCAAGATTGAAAAACGATGATGCGGAACTGCTTCAGGAACTGGAAAATCAGTATGGAAAAGATCTTCAGTTCCGTGCAGATCCCACCATTCACATTGAAGAATTCAAATTGGTCGATCCCGAAACAGGAAAAAATCTTGAATGAATAAAAATAAAGGATTTGAATGATGAAAACATTCTGCAATCCCGTCAATCTGGAGTACCGTTTCTGCATCCGCGGCAGAAAAGGGACGATCGCTCCCTTCCGCGAAGGCGCCGATCCCGGCGCTGTCCTCTGGCACGACAAATACTGGCTCGTTACCAGTAAAGGTGCAGGCGTCCACTGGTCCACTGACCTTGTCAACTGGCATTGTGTTCACGACAACATCCTGCCGTATGAAGGTTACGCACCGGACCTGATCGTTTATCAGGGCAAACTGCTGTATCTGGTCGGCATTACCGATACCACCGTTTTTGAGGCTGTGGATCCGGAAAGGGGATTGTGGAAACCCTACGGTGAACCGTGGAATCTCGCCGACCCCAAACTGTTTGCGGACGATGACGGCAGAATGTATATGTACCACGGCTGCACTCCGGATGGTCCCATCTACGGGGCGGAAGTCGATACGGAAACCATCCTGCCGAAAACGGATTGGCAGGAACTGCTCTATGCAGATCCGCAGGTCCACGGCTGGGAACGGAACGGCGAAAACAATATTCCCGGCATCGATTTCCTGAGAGAACAGACCGAGGCATTCGGGCATACCTCCGTAAGACCCGATAAATATGTTCCGTGGAACGAAGGGGTGTTCCTCAACAAGCACAACGGAAAATATTATCTGCAGAACTCCACCGCCGGAACATCTTACAATGTTTACACGGACGCCATCAGTATTTCCGATTCGCCTCTCGGTCCCTTCACGTTCCAGAAGGACAATCCCTTCTCCCTGAAACCGGGCGGATTCATTACCGGAGCCGGACACTCTTGCGATATGGCGGACAAATACGGCAACCTTTTCCATTTCAGCACCATGCGTATCGCAAAACGCTTCATATTTGAACGGCGTGTCGGTATGTTCCCTGCCGGATTCATGGACAACGGGGAGATGTACTGCAAACAGCGGTTCGGGGATTTCCCCCATTACATCCCGGAACAAAAATTCTCTTATGACGACGATTTCTTCACCGGCTGGATGCTCCTGAGTTACGGCGCGGCAGTTCAGGCAAGCAGCGCAGCTCTCCCCGCAGAAAATGCCGTGGACGAAAATATCCGTACCCAGTGGGCGGCGGAAAAAGATGATCCCGCGCCGACACTGACGGTGGATCTCGGCAGCGTGATGACGGTCCGTGCGGTCCAGATCAACTTTTCCGAACAGGATTGCTGCCAGTATGCCTTCGACGGCCCCGGCGGCGCGTACCGTTATCTGCTGGAAGGTTCGGCGGACGGCGACAACTGGATCACACTGGCGGATCAGCGGAAAAATACGGAAGACAAGACCCATCAGTATCACGATCTGGAAACGGAACAGTCCCTGCGCTTTGTACGCCTGACGGTCAACAGTATTCCCGCCGGCGGCGCGGCTGCAGTCTCCGGCTTGCGTGTTTTCGGCAGCGACGGCTCCGGCGCACCCTGTCCGCCTGAAAACTTCAAAGCGGTCCGCAGTGCGGAAGATCCGGTAAAAGCGACCGTCAGTTGGACTATGCCGGAAAATGCGTACGGTGTCAATGTCCGCTGGGGCGTTGCTCCGGACCGGCTGCATCATTGCTGGCAGACGCTGAAAACGTCAGAACTTACATTTTCCAGCCTTGACGCGGCGTGTAATGCGTACTATATTGCCTTGGAATCATTCGGCAGGGGTGGTGTTTCGCCTCTGACGGAAATCATTTGTCTGAAAAAACAAACAGTCCAAACTGTATGAAACATCAATATGGAAGGATCAAACACATGATGGAAGCAAATGCCTGGGAAAACCAGAGTCTTGTGGGGATCAACCGGACGTACGGACGGAGTCTGTGCGTTCCCTTTGACACGCAGGATGAAGCCCTGAGTCTCGAACGGACTCAGTCACCTTATTTCAAACTGCTGAACGGCGCTTGGATGTTCTCCTACTACGAATCGCCGGACACAGTACCGATGGATTTCTTTGAGGAAGATTACGATTGCTGCGAATGGGATCAGATCGTTGTGCCGAGCAACTGGCAGCTGAAGGGCTACGGCTACCCTCATTACACCAATGTGGTCTACCCCTTCCCCGTGGATCCGCCGTATGTTCCCAACGAAAACCCCACCGGCTGCTACATCCGGGAATTTGAAGTGGATGAAAGCTGGAACGGCAAACGGATCCGCCTGATGTTCCTCGGCGTGGATTCCTTCTTCAATGTATGGATCAACGGGCAGCTCGCAGGAATGAGCAAAGGCAGCCGTCTGCCTGCTGAATTTGACATCACTGACATTGTCCGGACCGGTATGAACCGGATCACGGTGCAGGTGCTGCAGTGGAGTGATGCATCCTATCTGGAAGACCAGGATATGTGGTGGCTCTCCGGTATTTTCCGCGATGTTTATATCACTGCATCTCCCATGGAAGCAGATATTTACGACATTTTCCTCCACACGCCGCTGGACAAAAAGTTCAAAGACGGTCTTTTCAGTGCGGATGTGGAACTGACAGGCGCCGACATCAACGGCTGCACGGCGGAAGTCACCGTTTTCGATGCGGACGGCAACGCTGTCTGCAAGCCCCTCGCGGCTCCGGTCAAGGTCAGAAAAGGCGACCAGAAAGCTGTTGTCACGGTCAAGACCACCATCAAAGATGTGAAACCGTGGACCGCTGAAACGCCTTATCTCTACTCCGTCTCCGTGGTTCTGAAAGACAGCAAAGGCAATGTGATCACAGCCAAGGCGTCTGCTGCCGGATTCCGTACTGTGGAAATCAAAAACGGCGCGCTGCTGGTCAACGGTTCCAGGATCATGATCCGCGGTGTGAACCGGCACGAATTCCAGACCGATCTGGGCAGAGCGGTCACGGTGGAATCCATCCGTGATGACCTGCTCCAGATGAAGCGTCACAACATCAACGCCATCCGTACCAGCCATTATCCCGATCTGCCGGTCTTCTATGAACTGTGCGACAAATACGGGCTGTATGTGTTCTGCGAATGTGACCTCGAAGCTCACGGTTTCGGCTATGAAGTCGGCAAAAATCCCGGCTCATGGCCTGCGTGGGAACGGGCATTTGTGGACCGGATGCAGCGTATGGTGGAAGCCTTCAAGAACAATCCCTGCGTCATCGTATGGAGTCTGGGCAACGAAACCGGTTTCGGCTGCAACCACGAAAAAATGATCGAATGGACCCGGCAGCGGGATCCCTCCCGCCCCATCCATTATGAACGGGATGTCGTTCACCATTTCGCCCACACGGATCTGCTCTGCCCCATGTATCCGACACCGGACGGCTGCAGAGAAATCATTGCAAAGTGCAACGAGAAAAAACCGTACAAGCCCTTCATCATGTGCGAATACGCGCACGCTATGGGCAACGGCCCCGGCGGTTTGGAAGATTACTGGCAGTTCTTCTACGAAAACAAATACACACAGGGCGGTTTCGTCTGGGAATGGTGCGATCACGGCATCCGTACCATGACAGATGACGGCATCGAATATTATGCATACGGCGGCGACTTCGGCGAAAAACCCCACGACGGCAACTTTATTACCGACGGTCTGGTGTTCCCGGATAAATCCCCGTCCCCCGGTCTGATCGAATACAAAAAGGTCATCGCGCCCCTGCGTATTTCCGCAAAAGACCTGAAAAAAGGTATCTTCAGCGTCAAAAATTATTACGACTTCCTGACGCTTTCCCACCTGAATATTGTGTGGAGCATCAGCAAAAACGGTATGACCGTCAGTTCCGGCACTGTCGCGCCCATGACGACCAAAGCCCACGAAACGGAAGATCTGGTGATCCCCTACACGCTGCCCGAATCTGCGGACGGCGAATATTTCATCAACATCAGTTTCCTGCTTGGCTGCGATACGCTCTGGGCACGCTGCGGACATGAAATCGCGTGGGGACAGTTTGCTCTGCCGGTGAAAGTCATTTCCAAGCCTGCGATCATTTCCGGCAAAAATGTTCTGGATGTGGATGAAGATCCGGAATCCTTCTATCTTTCCGCCAGTAACGGCACGCTCATCGAGTTCAACAAAGCCACCGGCCGCCTTGTCAGTATGGAACGGGACGGACTGCAGATCATTGAAAAAGGTCCTCAGTTCAATATTTACCGTGCGCCCACTGACAACGACCACGGACTCGGCTCCCGTTTTGAACAGACCTGGAACGAAGCCGGTTACAATCACATGGGTCACCGCACGGAAGATGTGCTGGCAGATGTGAAGAAAGACGGCACCGTGACGCTGGAAGTCCTTGCCCGTTATGCGGCAGTCAGCAAACGGAACAAACTGATCGATTTGAAATATGTTTACACCTTTGAGCGGGACGGCTCATTCCGTCTGGACCTCGCCGGTGATCCCGCAGACGATATGCCCCACTTCCCCCGTGTCGGCGTCCGTCTGGAACTGCCGGAATATCTGGAAAATGCCGCCTGGTTCGGTCTCGGTCCCGGCGAAGCATATTCCGATACGAAGGAAGCGCAGCGCGTCGGTTACTACAAAGCGACACTGGATCAGCTCTACACGAAATATGTGTTCCCGCAGGAAAACGGCAACCGCATGGATGTGCGCCGTGCCGTGTTCCACGATCTGCATACTGCCGGTCTCTTTGTGGGCGGTCTGCCCGACTTCAATTTCTCCGCTCACAGATACACGGCGGAAGATTTTGCCGCGGCGAAACATCCCCACGAACTGGTGGAACGGGACAATGTGATCCTGAATCTCGACTGGAAACAGTGCGGTATCGGCACCGGTTCCTGCGGCAGTGCGCCCCCGGAACAGTACCGTATCCCGGCTCAGCCGTTCCAGTTCTCGCTCCGGTTCAAAGCACTGACGCCGGGTGAGTTCAACGACCGTTCCTTCTTCAAGTTCTGATCCGGGAGCGGCAGATCGGATGATCCCTCACACAAGACTCAGTCTGCTGGAACTGGAAAATGCCAGTCTCGCCCCTTACGCCATCCGCGCGGACGGTCCGGGGGCGGACCGGCGGCATCCGGAAAAACAGCATCCCTTCCGGACAGATTTTCAGCGGGATCGTGACCGTGTTCTGCACAGTCACGCGTTCCGGCGTCTGGAATACAAAACCCAGGTCTTTTTAAGCGGTTCCGGGGATCATCTCCGGAACCGGCTCACCCATACCATTGAAGTGGCAGCCATCGCCCGGACGATCTCCAACGCCCTGCGTTTGAACTGCGACCTGACGGAAGCTGTGGCTCTGGCACACGATCTGGGGCATACCCCCTTCGGACACGCCGGAGAACGGACCATGGCGGTCATTATGGCGGACCGGGGTGGATTCGATCACAATCTGCAGGCACTGCGTGTGGTGGATCATCTGGAAATCAAATATCCGGAGTACAACGGGATCAACCTGACCAACGCCACGCGGGAGGCACTCATCAAACACCGGACACCCGGTATGAACGCACTGGACGGCAGACTGCTGCCGCCGCGACCCTGTCTGGAAGCGCAGGTGGCAGATCTGGCAGACGACCTGACTTACTACGGACACGATGTGGATGACGGGCTGGACTCCGGGATCCTCACCACGGATATGCTGCGGGAACTGGAGATCTGGCAGCGGGCGGAAACGCTTGCAAAAGAGCGGGATTACCTGCCCGGTGATGACCGTTTCGTCCCCTATTGCGTCCGGTGTCTCATCGATATGATGGTGGGGGATGCGATCAAAAATTCCGCGCAGCAGATCAAAGCGGAAGCCCCCGGCTCACCGGAGGAAGTCGCGCATCTGCCGAAACCGCTGGTGACGCTCAGCGATGATTTCCAGCGGATCACGGACGATCTGAAAAAATTCCTGTACGAAAATCTCTACTTCAGCAAAGAGATGTCGAAACTGAACGAACTTTCATTCAGCCGCCTCTCTTTCCTGTTTGACTATTACTCCCGGCATCCGGAAGAACTGGGACACTCCGCAAAGGCGCGGATCGAAAGTGATGGTCTGGAACGGGCTGTGGCGGATGAGATCGCCGGTATGACTGACAATTATGCGGTCAGCGAATATCTCCGGCTCAAGTAAAAAAAATCTCCGCACCCTCTGACGCCTGTCCGGAATGTACCGGCGGGCGTTTTTTCTTTTCAGCATTTCAAAAATCCGGCAAAAGGGGGAAAATCCATTTGTATTTTCGGTCCGGATGTGCTATTTTTCCGATTGTAAACAAAATGTCTCAAAAAACAGGAATTACATATCATGACCGAAAAACAACCGTCCATCCCCACCCGGCAGGAATTGTCCGAAAATGTCTGCTGGGATCTCACACCGCTCTACCGGGACAGTTCCGACTGGGAAAATGATTTCAAAAAACTGGATACGCTCCTCGCCCGTTTTCAAACTTTCAAAGGACATCTTGCGGACTCTGCCGCGACGCTCCGGGATGCGTTCATCGCCGGTGATGAATTGGGCTTGCTCGGAGAACAACTGGCGGTCTATGCTCATCTGAAGCACGATGAAAATACGGCGGACAGCACCAACAATGCCCGTCAGGACCGTATTTCTGCCAAAGGTGCGGAGATCGCCGGGGAAACCGCCTGGTTCGATCCGGAACTGATGGCGATCCCCCGCGAACAGTTCGATGCGTACCTCAATGCGCCGGAACTGGCGTTCTACAAACGGACGCTGGAAGAAACGGAACGGGAACGCGCCCACACATTGAGCGAACCGGAGGAACGGATCCTCGGCATGGGCGCCGATGCCCTCTCCACCGCCGGAAAAGTCTATGGCGTTCTCCACGATGCGGATATGCGTTTTGCAAAGTTCAAAGACAGAGACGGCAGAATGGTGGAACTCACCAACGGCAATCTGAGAAAATATCAGGAAGATACCGACCGCAATGTGCGGAAACGCTCTTTCACTGCCTGCTATGCCGCATACAAATCCCTCGCCAACACCTACGCCGCGATCCTGGACGGTACCGTCAAAACCGGAGTGCTTGAGGCGAAACTCCGCGGTTATCCCTCGGCTCGTGCCATGGCGCTCCATGACGACAATATTCCTCTTTCCGTTTATGACAATCTCATCGACACCGTCCATGCCGCCCTGCCGGGTCTGTACCGTTATTTCAAAGTCCGGGCGGATCTGCTGGGGCTGAAAAAACTGCGGATGTATGACCTGACATGTCCGGTGGTTCCCGATGCGGAAGAATCTTTCCCGTGGGAAAAAGGTGTCGCCCTTGTGCAGGAGGCGTTGAAGCCGCTGGGCGAAGAATACTGCTCCGCCCTCAAACACGCGTTTTCGGACAGATGGATCGACATTTATGAGTGCCGCGGCAAACGCTCCGGCGCTTATTCCAGCGGTTCTTTCCGGACGCCGCCCTATGTGCTGCTGAATTATTCCGGCAATCTGGATTCCGTCTTCACCCTCGCCCATGAACTGGGGCACAGTATGCATTCCTACTACTCCGACCGGGCGCAGGAATATCATTATGCCGGATACCGTATTTTTGCCGCGGAAGTGGCATCCACCACCAATGAACTGCTGCTGTACAGACACCTGATGGCGAATGCGTCCGACCCGAAAACAAAAGCTCATCTCCTGACTTATCTGCTGGATACGATCCGCGGAACGGCGTTCCGTCAGACCATGTTCGCAGAGTTTGAACGCGATATCTACCGCTGGAGTGAAGAAGGGGAACCCCTGACCGAACAGGCGTTGTCCGATCACTACTTCAAACTGAACAAACTTTATCACGGTCCCGCCGTGAATACGGACAAAGTCATCCGCTACGAGTGGGCAAGGATCCCCCATTTCCATTACGGGTTCTATGTGTACAAGTACGCCACCGGCATCAGTGCGGCGGCGGCACTCTCAAGAGATATCCTCAACGGAAAAACGGACCGTTATATGGGCTTCCTCAAAGCCGGCGACAGCAAAGATGTGATCGACATTCTCAAAGATGCAGGTGTCGATTTCAATACGCCCGCACCCGTGGAGGCATGTATGCAGCTGTTCAATGATGCCGTGACCGAACTGGAACGGTTCGCCGCTGACACGCTGTAACGAAACGAAGAAAAAAGAAATCTATTCAGTATAAAGGTGATCACCATGTGGAAAACTCTCGAAAAAAGTATTGCAAGTCAACTGCCGGGTATCAGCGGAACCGTTCTCTGTGCGGAAGATTCCATCCGGAAAACCGGCGACCTCACGATCTGTGCCGCACACGATGATGTTCAGCGGTTCCTCGTTCTGGCTGCCGCCGGAAAATCACCCGTTTTCGATTCATTTGAAGGCGAGATCGCAGTGTCCGATGATCTGATCGTGAAGAAAGCACCGCTCACACACCGCAATGCCGATTCCCTCCGCGCCCTTTTCCCGTGGACGAAACCCGTACCTGTTCTGCGCAGAAAATGTTCCTTCGGCTGCGGCGACCGTCTGGGTTGTGCTTCCAGTGCCCACGCGGAACTGTTCAAAAAATACGATGCGGCACCCGTTCTGGCACAGCAGTCTGTCCGGGAACTGACCCTCACCGGCAGAACATTCCAGAGCGTGGTGGACGATGCCACATTTCAGGTATTCCAGTCCGGCTATGAAGGCGGATTCGGTGCGGACGGCGACCATCTCAAGAGTTTTGAACACATCGGCGAAGCTCTGAAAGCGGGCGTGACGATGCTCACGCTGGATCTTTCCGAACAGCTCAAACCGGAATTTGCAGAAGCTGACGAAGCGACAGTCTCCGCCGCATACGCCGCGCTGCCTGCCGATCTGCGGGAACGGATCGAACAGAACTATACAACAGTGCCGCAGCTCGGTTTGAATTTTACGGCGCTGGAACGGATGCGCTGCGCATTGATCTACACACAGGCAATGGATTTCTCCGCGCAGGTGCGGACATTCCTCAACGAAAACGGCGGCGCGGATACAGACCTTGAGATCTCCATTGATGAAACGACGGCACCCACGATCCCCGAACATCATTATTTTGTGGCGGCGGAACTGGTGTACCGCAACGTGAATTTTGTATCGCTGGCACCCCGTTTCATCGGGGAATTCCAGAAAGGGATCGACTATATCGGGGATCTGGCGGAATTTGAACGCCAGTTCGCCGTCCATGCAAAAATCGCTGACGATTTCGGATTCTACAAACTTTCCATCCATTCCGGCAGCGATAAATTTTCTGCATTCCCCATTATCGGCAGACTCACCGGCGGCAGAGTCCATGTGAAGACCGCCGGGACCAGTTGGCTGGAAGCGGCACGGATGATCGCAAGTCAGGATCCCGCACTCTTCCGGGATATGCTCAAATGTGCGAAAAAACATCTGGCGGACGCGCGTAAACTTTATCATGTTACCGCCGATTTCGATTCCATTCCGGAGCCAGATTCCATTCCGGACAGTGAACTGATCCGGCTGCTGGATGCGGATTGCGTACCGGGCAGACAGATCATTCACATCAATTACGGCGCGATGCTGGGCGGGGCATGTCCTGAACTGACCGCCCGGATCAGAGCAGCACTCATCCGGCACGAAGACGCCTATGCCGCCTGTCTGGATAAACATTTTGTCCACCACCTTGAAACACTGGGCATCCCCCTGAAGTGATCAGAAAAGGAGCGAACAGCTATGATCAAAAAAGCCAAGGAATTTCTTAAAGACGATCTCTGGAACATCAAAATAAGCACACTGCCGCCCGCCAAAGGGATCATGATCCGGCTCAGCAGGATCGTTATGCTGACGGTACGGTTCTTTCTGCAGAACCGATGCACACTCCACGCTGCCTCCCTCACCTATTACACCCTGCTTGCCATCGTGCCGGTCCTGGCACTTGTTTTCGGGATCGCCAAAGGATACGGCTTCGATGAGATCCTGAAACAGAAACTGATGACGTCTATGGAAGGACAGGAATCCGTTGCGGAACGGATGATCGAATTTGCGGATTCCGCCATTAAAAATGCCAGCGGCGGACTGGTCGCCGGGATCGGTGTGCTGCTGCTCATCTGGACCGCTGTCAAGTTGATCGCATCCATCGAAAATGCGTTCAACGGCATCTGGGGCGTCAAATGCGGCAGATCCTGGGGACGGAAGTTCTGCGACTATCTGACCATGCTGGTCATCTGCCCCTTCCTGCTGACTGTTATGGCAACAACCAGCACCTTTGTGGTCGCGAATCTGGAAGGCTGGGCGGACAATATGCCCTATCCCGATGCGTGGATCGATATTGTGAAATATGTGGTGAAAGGTGTGAACTTCCTGACCGCATGGATCGTCTTTTTCTTCCTTTATGTCTTCATCCCGAATACAAAAGTCAAGATCAAATCGGCAGCCATCGCCGGGATCCTGGCAGGGACCGCATACATTTTCCTGCAGGCGGGATATGTGTTCGCTCAGGCAAAATTAACATCCTATAACGCCATCTACGGAAGTTTTGCAGCGTTGCCCTTCTTCCTGATCTGGATGAATCTGGGCTGGACACTGACCATTTTCGGCGCACAGCTCGCTTTCGCCGTCCAGAATGTCAATGTGTACGAAATGGAACCGGGCAACGGCAATCTGCCGCTGTGCCTGAAACGCCGCCGTCTCTGCGCATTGCAGATCGTTAAGATCTTTGCACGCACCTTCCGGAATCACGATGCGCCGAAATCCGCTGTGGAAATCGCGGAAGCATTGCAGATGCCCATCCGGACGACCCGCTTTGTGATCTACGATCTTTGCGATGCCGGTATTCTTGTGCCGCTGATGAGCGATAAAGGCGAGGACGACACTTATCAGATCGCTATTCCCGCCGATGAACTCACACCCATTTATATCCTGCAGAAACTGGATGAGAACGGAACGGATTTTGTGGAACCGCCCAGCGATCCGGATACGGAAGCGATCATGGCATCCCTCTGGACAACGGACAACCGGAAGCTCAATACGCCTCTGGGAAAATGATTTGCGGGAAGAAATCAAAAAAACGATCTTTTCTGATTTTTTCTCTTGACAAAATCCATTTCCGGTGTAAATTAATGGCATCAAACCTTTCAATGGTCGGAATCGGGGCATAGCTCAGCCTGGTAGAGCGCTTGGTTCGGGACTAAGAGGTCGCAAGTTCAAGTCTTGTTGCCCCGACCATTTTTTTGCCTGTGGGGCAAAAAAATGAAGCCGTCAGGCTTCGCTTCATGCACCGCAGGTGCGCTTCATGGCACAACGTGCCGCTTCATACGGCGAAGCCGTGCTTCATAAAAGCCTGACGATGAAGCATTGTTTCGCTTTTGCTCCACAATATGAAGCATCTCCACTGCCGTTCCGATATGAAGCATTCGCTTTTCGCTCATATGACCTGTCACCCCTGTCCGGGATTATATTATCCGCTGAAAGGAGAACTCTGTTATGGAAAAATCCACCAACAAACTCATTGATCTTTCTATTACCTTCGCGGTTGAAATTCTGAATCTGGTCAAATATCTGAAAGAACAGAGAGAAACGATTATCTGCAATCAAATCGGCAGAGCCGGTACCAGTATCGGAGCCAATATCCACGAAGCACAATATGCACAAGGGAAAGCAGATTTTATTTCAAAATTACAAATCGCCCTGAAAGAAGCCAATGAAACAAGTTACTGGCTTTTATTGTTGAATAAAACAAATATCATTTCTCCAACAGAATTTGACCATTTGGAAACTCTCTGCCGGGAAATAAGAATAACTCTGATCGCGTCCGTCAATACTGCGAAAAAAACTGTTAAACAAAAATAATGTTATATCATTCCCGTGGCTCTTCGCCTTGCTTACTGCAATATCAGTGCTTGTAATTACAGCTTCATGCGCCGCAGGTGCGCTTCATGCGCCGTCAGGCGTGCTTCATGCGCCGCAGGTGCGCTTCATGCGCCGCAGGTGCGCTTCATGCGCCGTCAGGTGCGCTTCATGCGCCGTCAGGTGCGCTTCATGCGCCGTCAGGCGTGCTTCTGCACCGCAGGTGCGCTTCATGCGCCGTCAGGCGTGCTTCATACGCCGTCAGGCGTGCTTCATACGCCGTCAGGCGTGCTTCATACGCCGTCAGGCTTGCTTCATACGCCGTCAGGCGTGCTTCATACGCCGTCAGGCGTGCTTCATACGCCGTCAG
>JAZNPK010000042.1:0-93202 GCA_045589595.1 Victivallales bacterium | reverse complement strand
ATATCGCTTTTCAATGCTTGATAAATTACCTGTCGGCGATATTTTGGCGCAAATACAATATGGTACTTGCAATTCCAACGACTGTGTGATAAACTATCACTGTTTTTGTTTGACATCTTTCATGTCTCCTTTTGATGGTTCTGGTGTGCAGACTGGCAGGTCTTACACACTGAAAATCAAAAGGAGACTTTTTGCGAACTTGGTAAAGATTTTTTATCCTCACCGACAAAGCCGGAGGTTATATTGACCTGAAGGTATAGACAAAAAAAGGCGGCACCCCGTTTGGAGTACCGCCTGAAAGTCAGATCACGGATCTGCTGTATGGCTTACTTCTGATGGTAAGTCGTGTGCAGCAGGTGATGTGCTTTTTCACTGCCGGGTTCGCCCAGAAATTCAGCGTAGAGTTTCTGGATATCCGGGTTTTCATGGGAGAGACGCAGCGTTTTGCGTTCGTCTTCCGTGTAGATACCCTTCATGCGTTTTTCCAGCAGGTCAGTCTGATCATGGAGGAAGGGCTGACCGCCACCGTTGATACAGCCGCCGGGGCACGCCATGATTTCGATCGCCTGGAATCTGTCGGGTTCGCTCTGGACTTTTTCCAGAACTTTACGGGCATTTCCGAGACCGGAGCAGACCGCCACATTGATGGAGGTGCCCGGAGCGATCTGGATCGTGGCTTCTTTCACACCGTCAAGACCGCGGACTGCGCGGAAGTTGATGGCATCGCCTTCCAGATTCTTGCCGTTGAGCATGAAATAGACGGAACGGCAGGCAGCTTCCAGCACACCGCCGGTGACGCCGAAGATGTCGGCTGCGCCGGAGGACATGCCCAGAGGACTGTCGTATTCTTCGTCTTCCATGTTCGCCAGATTGATACCGGCTTCGCGGAACATACGGCAGAGTTCGCGGGTCGTGACAACAAAGTCGATGTCGCGGACGCCATCCTTGGAGAATTCGGGGCGTGCGGCTTCGTACTTTTTCGCCTGACAGGGCATCACGGACACAACGATCAGATCTTCCGGTTTCACGCCGATCTTTTCAGCGTAATAGGTCTTCGCGATCGTGCCGAACATCTGCTGCGGGGATTTGCAGCTGGAAGGAATGTGGAGCAGATCGGGGAAGTTGTGTTCGATGAAGTTGATCCAGCCGGGGCAGCAGCTGGTGAGGATCGGCAGATTCTTGTTCGCTTTGATGCGTTCCACGATCTCATGACCTTCTTCCATAATGGTCAGGTCAGCGGAGAAATTGGTGTCAAAGACTTTGTCGAAGCCCAGAGCGCGGAGACCGGCAACGAGTTTACCCGTCACAGGCACGCCGGGTTCAAAGCCGAATTCCTGACCGACAGCCACGCGGACAGCCGGAGCGGTCTGAACGATAACCGTCTTGGAGGGATCGTTGATGGCAGCCCAGACTTTCTTCACATAGCTGATACCGGTGATGGCACCAACAGGGCAGACATTGACGCACTGACCGCAGAAGGTACAGGACGTATCCGCCAGCGGGATCATGCTGGCAGTACCGACCTTGGCACTGAAACCACGGCCGTAGCCGGTGAGCGCGCCCACCGTCTGAACTTTGTTGCAGACCGTTTCGCAACGGCGGCACATGATGCACTTGGAAAGGTCGCGCATAATGGCTTCGCTGGAATCGTCAACTTCAAATTTGTTGGATGCACCGGGGAATTCAACTTCGCTGATACCGAATTCAGACGCCAGTTTCTGAAGGCTGCATTCCTGGTTTTTCGGGCAGGTCAGGCAGTCCTGCGGATGGTCACTGAGCATCAGTTCCAGAACCGTACGGCGTGCTTTCAGAGCGCGCTGGGTGTTGGTGTGGACGACCATGCCTTCCATGACGGGCGTGGCACAGGCGGGAGCCAGATTGCGGCGGCGCTCCACTTCCACCATACAGATACGGCAGGAAGCGGGTTTGTTGGAGATTCCGCAACCGAGTTTTTCGCAGTAGCAGAGGGTCGGGATCTTGATGTTCAGCTTTTTCGCCGCATCAAGAATGGTGGAACCGGCAGGTACGGTGACCTGTTTTCCATTGATCGTAAGATTGACAGTACTCATTGTTTCACTCTCATTTCTTGACAATTGCTTTTTTCGGGCAACCATCAATACAGGCGCCGCACTTGATGCACTTCTTCACATCGATGACATGGAGCTTTTTCAGCTCGCCGGAGATGGCATCGACCGGGCAATTGCGTTTGCACTTGGTACAACCGATACAGTCATCGGTAATGGTCAGTTCATAGAGTTTCGGGCAGGTGCCGGCAGGACATTTTTTGTCGCGGACATGTGCCACGTATTCATCTCTGAAGTAACGCAGGGTGCTGAGAATGGGGTTGGGAGCCGTCTGACCGAGACCGCAGAGAGCAGTGTCGGCGATGGTCTGTGCCAGTGTTTCCAGTTCATCCAGCATCTTTTCGTCGCCATTGCCGTCGCAGATTTTTTCCAGCATTTCCAGCATACGGCGGGTACCGATACGGCAGGGTGTGCATTTACCGCAGGATTCATCTTTGGTGAAGCCGAGGTAGAATTTTGCCATGGCAGGCATGCAGTCTTTGTCGGAAAGAACGATCATACCGCCGGAACCCATCATGGAACCGATCTTGGAAAGGTTGCCGTAGTCAATGGGTGTATCCAGGTTTTCTTTGGTGATACAGCCGCCGGAGGGACCGCCGGTCTGCACCGCTTTGAATTCACGGCCGCCGGAGATACCGCCACCGATTTCGTAGATGATCTCACGCAGAGTGGTACCCATGGGGACTTCCACCAGACCGACGTTGTTGATCTGACCGGCAAGAGCAAATACCTTGGTACCGGCATTGCCGCTGATGGTGCGTTTGAAGTCGCCGTTTTCATCGAATTCAGCTTTCCAGTTACCGATCTTGCTGTACCAGGCTGCACCTTTGAGCAGGATCAGCGGAATGGTGGCGTAGGTTTCCACGTTGTTCACGTTGGTGGAGCAGCCCCAGTAGCCGCCGCCGATATTGGCAGGGAAGGGGGGCTTGGTGGTGGGTTCGCCGCGCATACCTTCCATGGAGTGGATCAGAGCAGTTTCTTCACCGCAGACGAAAGCACCGGCACCGAGTTTGATTTCGATGTCGAAGGAGAAATCAGAACCCATGATGTTATCGCCGAGGAGACCGAGTCCGCGGGCTTCATCAATGGCGATCTGCAGACGGGAGACAGCCAGGGGATATTCCGCACGGATGTAAACCAGACCGCGCTGGGCGCCAATGGCATAAGCACCGATCGCCATAGCTTCAATAATACTGTTAGGGTCACCTTCCATGATGGAACGGTCCATGAATGCACCCGGGTCACCTTCGTCAGCATTACAGACGATGTATTTTTCATCCGCCTGAACACCGGCAGCGATCTTCCATTTCAGACCTGTGGGGAAGCCTGCACCGCCACGGCCGCAGAGACCGGAGTTGAGAACTTCACGGACAACATCAGCCGGTTTCATGGAGAACAGACATTTCGCAAGTGCCTGATAACCGTCGTTTGCAATGTATTCTTCGATGTCTTCCGGGTTCAGAAGACCGCAGTTGCGCAGAGCAATACGTTCCTGCTTGGCATAGAAGGACATCTTGGCATAGTCGTGGATGCGTTCTTTCAGCATGGGTTCCACGAAGAGAAGGCGTTCCACGATCTCTTTGCCGACGATGTGTTTTTCAATGATTTCTTCTGCATCTTCGGGCGTGACCTGCACATAGAAAACATTGTCGGGCATGATCTTGACGATGGGGCCCTGTGCGCAGAAACCAAAGCAGCCGGTCTGGACAACGCGAACGTCGTTTTCAAGACCTTTTTCTTTGATCAGTTTACGGAGATTATCCATCAGTTCCGGGGTATTGGAGGCATGACAGCCGGTACCGCCGCAGCAGAGGATGTCTTTTTTCGCGGAATGAATATCGTGTTCAGCCAGACAACGGAGTGCAAGTTTGTTTTTGCAAGCAGCATATGCCTCCATGAGGGCTTCCTGAGAATTGATCTTTGCCATGGATGATTAACCTTTCTGCTTGTACTCGTTGACAATTTCAACCGCTTTTGCGGGCGTGACTTTGCCGTAAACTTTGCCGTTGACGATCACAACCGGTGCAAGACCGCAGGCACCGACGCAGCGGAGCGCGGAGAGAGAGAACATGCCGTCTTCCGTGGGCTGCGTGTCCGCCTTGATCCCGAGAACACGTTCAAATTCGGAAAGGACCTTTTCAGAACCTTTTACATAGCATGCCGTCCCCAGACACACATCAATACAATATTTGCCTTTCGGCTCCGTGGTGAAGTAGTTGTAGAAACTGACAACACCGGAAACCTGGGCTTCCGTCAGAAACAGTTTCTTTGCAACGTGGATCTGCACTTCGCGAGGCAGATAACCAAAGATTTCCTGCGCACGATGCAGGACCTGAATCAGGCGTCCGCGACGCCGTTCGTCTTTGCGGTCAATGCCGAGACCATCGATGAACTGATCCAGTTCAGCGAATTTGGCAGCCGCAGCTTCAGATAAATTCTGGCAACACATGTTTTTTTAACCTTGACTTGAATTGTTGTTGCTGTGTGTTTTTTATATTCATTCCGTCCGGAGACGGTTTTCCGCAAGAAAAGTTTGTGATGGATCAGTCCTTTTTCCCTTTTCACCTCCGTGTGTGCGATGTATGATTGGATGTTTCAGAATGATTTGCTGTTCGATTAAACTGCCGGTCCTGTTTCATTTTTACAGCCAGCATGGCAAGTCCGCCCGCGATCACTTCCCGCTGTACGATCACACCGGCGGGGACACGCAGGGAAACATTTGCAAAATTCCAGATATAACGCACGCCCGCACTGACAACCAGATCCGCCACATCCTGTGCCGCACTGCCGGAAACACAGATCACTGCGATATCCGGCATGTTTTCAGATACAAGTTTGCGGAAATCTTTGATGTCGCAGACCTTTCTGCCGCGGATCACTGTTCCGATCTTGGCGGGGTCAGAATCAAAAACGGAGGAAAGATGGAAGCCGTAGTGGCTGAAATCATCGTAACCGAGAAGGGCGGCACCGAGGGCTCCGGCACCGATCAGAACGGCAGAAATCGTATCCTGCCACCCCAGATAATTTTTGATGCTCCGGATCAGTTCACAGATGTCATAACCGACCCGGCGCTGTCCGGCAACACCGATGAGCATAATGTCTTTTCTGACTACACTCAACTCAATGTTCATGTATTCAGCCAGTTCGGTTGTGGATACATTGATCTTGTTTTCGTTGCGCATCATCAGCAGCTTATGGAGATAAGCAGGCATCCTCCGGATCGCTGGAGAATTTGATAGCTTTCTGTTGCTCATTTACGAAAAAAATCCTTTATTAAAAACAAAATCTTCCGCTGTCGACGATGATAATTTATCACTCTTTGTGAAAAAGTCAACCGGATTTAAGAAAAAAATCCTTATTTTGTCGATCCCACCCGTTTTTCGGGAACGGCATACTGGCTGTCCAGCAGTTTCTGCAGTTCCGGAGAACCCGCCATAGCATGAAGAAGGATCTTGGCTTTCGGATTTTTTGTTTCCTGTGCCAATACCCGGAGCGCGTGGGAATTGACCGCCGCGACTTTGAGCAGGGCATTGATGTCATTGTTTACGCTGTTCCAGACTTCATCCTGGCTGCCGTTGTAATCGATTGCAAGGATCTTTTCAGTCAGTTCCGCCACTTTTTTATCATCTTTCGCAACGCGGAGCAGGGGGGCGCCGTTCCGGTAAGCCTTCAGCAATGCGGCTGCGGCTTGGACTTCATTGTTTTTTACGCCCTGATCCAATGCCTGAAGCGCCTGTTCTGCGGTCGTAGCACCGGTGCGGATGCCGCGCAGTGCAACCAGAGCAAGACGGTAATTCCAGTCCGGTTCCTGCGGTTTGAATCTGAGGTTGGACATTGCCCGGAACAGATTTTTGATGTTCTGCCCGCTGTTCAGTTCGATGTGTGCATAGAGAGAACCGCCGTTGGCAGCCATATTCAACTGACGCATATATTCATCTTTATTATATCCGGGCTGTTTTTTGTAACGCATAGCCTGTACAAAAACGGCATTGGCACTGATCTTTTCACCGTCACGCTGTGCCAGAACGCGCGCGGCATTGTCATAATCCTTCAAGTAAAGGTAATAGCGAACAGCGGTGGAATCCTGTTTATTCGTCTCTGCGATCTTTGCAAGATTTTCAGCGGCAGCGGAAGATGTTTTTTTCTGAGAGAACGCCTGTTCAAAAAATTTTTTTGCCTTGACGGCATTTGCTTTCTGCGAGTAGAGACCGTTCTGGTAAATGTTTCCGAGCATCAGTGCCGCTTCCGGATTCATCTTTTCTGCGGCGGTCGTGAGATAGCTGATCCCTTTGGTCTTCCGGGTGGGGAAATGGGTCCCTTCCAGATAATGCCGGGCAAGGAAGAACATTGCCTGGGTATCGCCGTTTTCGGCAAGGATCGTCAGTGTATTGTCGAATTTGCGGATCAGGTCCTGACTGGAAAGGACTTTCTGTTCTTTTTCCGGAGCGTTCAGGCAAACGGAGTAGAGCATCAAAGCAACGGCATCGATTTCTTTTGTTTTTTCGCCGTGGAGAACTGTATCCTGGAAGAAAAACAATCTGCCCAGCGCGATTCTGGCGTCCATATTCAAATGGGCTGCCAGCAGATAATTCCGGGTGGCGGAGATCCTGTCGATAGCCGATCCCATACCGTGTTCATTGGCAACACCGAGGAAATAACGGACTTCCGCAAGTTGAGTTTCCGTAAAATAATCGCTGTCGGGAGTCTGACGGGAGAGTCGTTCCAACCGTTGCCGGATCATATCATAATTATTGACGCGCCCGCCCGCGCGAAGCAGCAGTCTGTCTGCATCTTCAAGAATGGCTGCCGGGGTACCTTTATCGACAGCGATACGGAGATTGTTCAGGTATGCGGCGTTGTCTTTTTCTTTTGCCGCCATCGCTTTCCGGAAGGCTTCAGCTCCGGCAGCGCGTTCCATCCGTTCCAGAGAAGTGAGTTCAGCTGCGGTAACGATCGCAGTAATACCGGTAAGCAATCCGGCGGTGAGCAATCCGGCAAAAGTGTGTCGTTTTATTCCGGTCATGACAGTATATCCTTTCTTCGGCATCAGAGATGCTTTTTGATCAAAAAATATTTATCCGTGCAAAAAATAGAGCGATTTTTGATGTTTTTCAAGTAAAAAAGGGAATTTTTTTACAAAAACAATAAAAAAACGTAAAATTTTTATTACACCCCCTTTACAAAGCGTATAACATATATCATAATTAGTACCAATGATAAGCAGAGACTCTGGCGGTGTAATTCCGCAAGCAACAATAGTTTACGTAAGGAAAAACAACAATGGCAGACAGAGAACGCGGTAAGGTCAAGTGGTTCAACAACACGAAGGGCTACGGCTTCATCGAACGCACAGAGGGGGATGATATTTTCGTCCATTACAGCGCGATCAAGACCGAAGGCTACCGGACCCTGAAAGATGGTCAGGAAGTGGAATTCACAGTCCAGACTGGCGCGAAAGGGCTGCAGGCAGAAGATGTAACGCCTGTGGAACAGTAATCAGCGCAGACACAGATCGTTGCCAACGCAGGGGTGTGGACCGTTCACAACAGTCAAACGATCAGGCAACGGAGAGAAGAGACCGGGTGCGAATCAGCATCCGGTCATTCTTTTTTTCTCAAGACGCTGTTTCAATGCGTCAAGTACACTGCAGGGGATCATCAGATTTCCCTGACCATTGCCGATACTGATGGACGGCTGATTCACACCGTGATAATCGCTGCCGCCGGAGATCGCAAGGTCCAATTCGCCCGCTACTGCCTGTGCGATCGCCTGTTGGCGTTCCGTAAACAGCGCATAATACCCTTCCAGACCATCCAGACCCCAGGGTATCATTTCTTTCAGAAATTTCCGGAGAAACGCCCGGTCGCCACGGCGTTCATGCATGGGATGCGCCCAAATCGCAAGTCCGCCGGCTTCATGAATCAAACGGATGGATTCCTCCGGTGAAAGATATTTCCGCGGAACATAGAACGGTGTGCCCCGTTTCAGACATTTTGCAAAGGCACCGTAAATATCTTCAAAGTATCCCTTCTTGACGAGTGCGCGTGCGATATGGGGGCGTCCGATACTCTCCCCGGCAGCAAATTCCGCAACATCTTCTCCGGTGATCATGAAACCGGCTGTCCGGAGACGCTCAATCACTTGCCGATTCCGGTCCAGACGCGCCTGACGCAGATATTGCAGCGGTTCCAGAAGTGCTGTGCTGTTCCGGTTTACAAACAGTCCCACGATGTGGACTTCTTTTTTGAACAGCTGGGTGGATATCTCAATGCCGGGGATCGCTTCCACAGAACTGGTCGCTGCAGCAGTTTCAAATTCTTCCAGACCGGATACGGTATCGTGATCGCAAAGGGCAACTGCCGCCAATCCGGCTTCTTCGGCTGTTTTTAACAGCTGGGAGGGACTGTCGGAACCGTCAGATGCAGTGCTGTGGGTATGTAAATCAACCAACGGTGTTTTGTCGTTTGTCATGATCTGCCTTTCTTTTTTCTCGCTTTTTGCTTTACGGTATAATATATCACTGCTTTTTTTATTTGCAATCTGCATTTGACCGTTTGAAAAAATCAGGTATGGTGCTATATTACACAAATTTATGAAAATTAATAAAATTTAAAATTGTTATGGAAAGGCATTCCATGAGCAAGACAACAAAGAAAACTGAGAAAGTTGCCACCGCTGCAAAGAAAGCCCCGGCAAAGAAGGAACCCGTAAAGAAGACGGCAGAAAAGCCCGTTGCAAAGAAAGCAGCTGCAAAACCTGTTGCCGCAAAGAAAGTTGCAGAAAAACCTGCTGCCAAGAAGGCTCCGGCGAAAAAGACGGCAGAAAAGCCCGTTGCAAAGAAAGCAGTCGCAAAACCCGCTGCTGCGAAGAAAGTTGCAGAAAAACCTGCTGCCAAGAAGGCTCCGGCGAAAAAGACTGTTGTCAAGATCTCTGCACCTGCCCAAAAAGCAGAAGCAGTTCCCGCCCGTGCTGCGAAAAAACTGAAACTGACCAAAGCCCAGAAGAAACATTATATCGATGTTCTGATGAAACTCCGTACTGAATATATGAGTCAGCTCCGTTATCATCAGGACGAAGCTCTTGCCTCCAAGAAAGATGCCGCCGGAGAACGCGCCGGTATGGCAACACACATGGCGGATCTGGGCAGCGATAACTTCCGTCACGATCTGGAACTGGGTCTTCTCTCCGGTGAAGGGGACGTGATCCTGATGATCGATGAAGCGCTGCAGAAGATCAAAGACAGCGAATATGGCATCTGCATTGAATGCGGCTGCGAAATCAGCCCCGGCCGTCTCGAAGCAAAACCCTATGCCCGATTCTGCACAAAATGCAAAGCCATGTATGAACAGATGGAAGATCCTTCCAGACGTCATCGCTGAACCTTTTTGCGGACACTGTTTCCATGAAACATGTACGGATTGACCCCGGTTCTCCCGAAGAACAGAAATTGCTTTACCGTTGCGGGATCGGGGCGTTGATTTTTGCGGTTCTTGACCAGATCACCAAGGAACTGGTCATTGAACACATCCAGATGTATGAGCGTGTGCCGGTGATTCCCGGATTTTTTGACCTCACCTATGTCACCAATCCCGGCGCGGCATGGGGGATCTTCTCCCACCGCGGCATTCTGTTGATCGCTATCAGCCTCATTGTAATGGCATTGATGCTGATTTTTCTCCGGAAGATCTGTGACGGATGGCGGGAACGTTATATTTCACTTGCGCTTATCGTTTCCGGTATTCTCGGCAATACCTATGACCGGTTTTTCCGCAGTACACCCGGCAATCTCTGCGATGGTCAGGTTGTGGACTTTCTCTCCTTCTACATCAAGGATATTCCCTGGGCGGTTTGGCCGAGTTTCAATGTAGCGGACTCCTGTATCTGTATCGGGGTCGGCGTATTTATTCTTTCCAATTTCATTCGTCCGGACAAGGAAAAGCCGAAAAATGAAGCGGTTTCTTGATGGAACGCGCGCGCCGGTCATTATGGGACCGACTGCATCCGGCAAATCCGACCTTGCTTTGAAGATCGCTTCGGCTGCCGGCGGCGAGATCATTTCTGCCGATTCCATGCAATTTTACCGCGGTCTTGTGATCGGTGTGGCAAAACCGACTGCCGCAGAACAGGCACAAGTCCCACATCATCTCATCGACACCATGGATATAACGGAAAAATCAGATATTTTCCGTTTTGTTGATGATGCCGAAAATGCCATCCGATCGATCCGGTCACGGGGAAAACTGCCGGTGATCGCAGGCGGCAGCGGGTTGTATCTCCGCGCATTGATCTACGGGCTTGACCAGCTCCCCGCCAAACAGGAACTCCGGGACGAACTGGATGCAAAATACGATAACGATGAACACTTTCCGGAACTGGTCCGTTTTATGGCGGAACATTGCCCGAAGGATTGTGAACGCTTTGCACAGCACAGACGCAAACTCATCCGGGCATGTGAAGTTTATATGCTTTCCGGTAAACAGATCTCCGATTTGCAGTCCGGCGAAAAAAAGCCCCGTCCCGATGTAAGATCTTTTGTCCTTGTATGGGATCGGGATGAACTTAAAAGACGGATCCGTCTCCGCACGGAACAAATGCTTTCCGCCGGTTGGATCGAAGAAGCACAGACGCTCATCGCAAACGGATTGCTGCAAACTCCTACCGCGTGGCAGGCATTGGGGTATTCTCTGATCGGGGACTTTCTCAACGGAAAATATACCCGCAACGAACTGGCGGATGCCATTGCCACTGCCACCTGGCAGTTTGCCAGACGCCAACTTACATGGTTCCTTCATCAGCACCCGGAAGCAGAACAGGTTCAGATGCCGTTCAAGGCGTAAGCCGTCCCGCCATATAAGCCAGAGCAAATTCCACCCGCAGGATGTGGCTGCCCAGTTCCACACAATCAAAACCACGTTCGCGGAATATTTCGATTTCCGACGGGATAAAACCGCCTTCCGGTCCGATGGCTGCCCACAATGGTTCCGTCACGGAAACGGGGCAGGGCAGGGCGTTGACCGGATGGGCGATCAGTTTGCGGTGTGCGTCCTCCGGAAACCACTCGCGGAATGACCGGTGAAAATGCAGTACCGGCGGGACAGTATCGCATCCCTGCTGGAGACCGAGGTCGATCTCTCCGGCAATGGCATCAGCCTCCATGGCTGCGCTTTTCCAGTAACTTTTTTCCACCCGGGCAGTCTGGATGAAATGTACTTCCGGGATCCCCGCAGATGCAATAAAATGCAGACATTTTTTGAAACTCTGTGGTCGGGGCAGGGCAATGATAAAACGCAGATTTTTTTTAGCTGGCGGCACTTTGTCCAGTGATATGATCCTCAACAATGCGTTGTTCCTGGACGGCTCAATCAGTTCCGCCTCGCCGAGATTGCCGTTCAGCATCCCGATGCGGATACGGTCGCCCGCTTTTGCATGCAGTACGGAATTCAAATGCAGGGATTGTTCCGGCAATGCCCGGAATGTGTCACCATCGAGCATCATTTCCGGACGGATCAGCAGAAGATTCATTCCGCCATCAGCCTTTCCACTTCTTCCATGATCTCTGCCGGTTCACGCATTCGCCCTTTGCCGGTCCCGCAAGCAAGATGACCTTCCGCCGGTTCCAGAAAACGCACGCCACGTTCTTTAAGAATACGGATATTGTCCTGATATGCCGGACTTTCCAGCATGGCAGTGTTCATAGCGGTTGCCAGAAGGATCGTTTTCCGGAATGCCAACGCGGTAGTGGACAGCGCATCATCAGCAATGCCGTGAGTCAGTTTCGCGGCAAAGTTTGCCGTGCAGGGGGCAACGATCATCAGTTTTGCACGCTGCGCCCAATCGACATGTGCCGGGCGGCAGCTTGCTGTTTCAAACAGATCCGTGAGAACAGGATTACCGGAGAGCGTCATAAAAATACGGTCAGAGATCAGTTTGCGTGCATTGGCTGTCATTGCCACAAGCACATTGTATTTCTGACTCAGTTTGCTGCAGAGATCCGCCGCTTTATAGACGGCAATGCCCCCGGTGACTCCGAGGATGATGGTCGCTTTTTCATTCTCCATCGAAAGGCTCCTTTCTCATCCGCCGCACGGCAAGACGCATGGTGTTGATCAACGCGGTAAATCGTTCTGAAGCTTCTTCAAGCTGATCATTCAGGATCACATAATCATATTCTTTCCAGAAAGTCATTTCCTGACGCGCATTTTTCAGCCGTCTTGCGAGGGTCTCTTCTGTTTCCGAACCGCGTCCGCGCAGCCGTTTTTCCAGTTCAGCGTAAGACGGCGGCATCACGAAAACAAAGACGCAGGCGTCGGCAAAACGGGGATCTTTTTTGCAGAGTTCCCGCAGCTGCATCGCCCCCTGCACATCGATATCCAACAGAACATCGATCCCTTTTTCCAGTCTGCCGAGCAATTCACTTTTCAGCGTGCCGTAATAATTGCCGTGGACTTCTGCGTGTTCGGCGAAAGCGTCCTGCTTCAGTAATTCCGTAAACTGTTCGCGGGTCTTGAAATGATAATCGATCCCGTCCTGTTCGCCCTCGCGGGGAGATCTTGTTGTACAGGAAACGGAAAATTCAAAGCCGCCAGTCACGGCAAACGCCCGTTTATAAAGGGTGGATTTTCCCGAGCCGCTCGGACCGGACAGGATCAGTACCATACCGTTCCGTTTTGTGTTATCTGTCATGTTCAGATCCTTCCGTTTTTCAGCATCAGTGCCAGATTCCGGCAGAAGAAATAAAGATCGTCCGGACCGTTCTTCAGGGCGGAATCAAGATCTGTATGTCCGCTGGAAATGCTGAATGCAAAATCAAATGTCCGGTTGAAATATTCAAGGTTGCCTGCCAAAGCCCCGGATAACAGCAATACCGGGACATTGTGTGCGTGAGCGGCAGATGCGATCTCACCACAAAGTTTTCCCGCTTCCGTCTGATCATCGGTTCTGCCTTCTCCGGTGATGACGAGCGATGCGTTGTTCAAATGTTCTTCAAAATGAAGAAGATCCATGATCAGTTTTGCACCGGAACGCGCTTCGGCTTTGCAAAATGCACGCAATCCGGCACCCAGACCACCGGCAGCACCATCACCCGGTTCTTCCACACTGTTCAGCATCCCCTGTCTGATCCAGACATTGCCGAGATGAGCCAGATTGTTTTCCAGGATCTCCACCATTTCCGGCGTGGCTCCTTTCTGCGGACCGAACACGCGGGCGGCACCGTTTGCGCCCAACAGAGGGGATGTAACATCACAGGCAATGGAGATCCGGACATTTTTCAGGCGTGGATCTGCCCGTGAAGCATCGATTCTTTCCAGTCGCGACAACGCTTCTGCGCCGTGGGGCAGGTCATTGCCGTCGGCATCCAGCAAGCGGTATCCCAACGCCTGCGCCATACCGGCTCCGCCATCTACGGTGGCACTGCCGCCGATCCCGATGGTGATATCTTCCGCACCGGCATCCAGCAAAGCCTTCAGCAGTTGTCCGGTTCCAAATGTCGTTGCCTTCAGCGGGTTCAAACGGCTCCGGTCCACCAGTGCAATCCCGCTGGCGGAAGCCATTTCCACCACGCCGGTCCGGGATTCCGGCAGATAGGCATATTCCGCCTCAACCGGATCGCCCAGCGGTCCGACAACTGTCATCTTGCGGATCTCTCCGCCCATGGCAGAAGCGATTGCCTGCATTGTGCCGTCTCCGCCATCCGCCATCGGCAGGGAAATGATTTCCGCGTCAGGCATCACGGAGTGAAAAGCACGGGTCATGATCCTGCAGACTTCAGGGCTGGTCATGCAGGATTTGAATTTATCCGGAGCAAGAACGATTTTCATTTTTCCGCACATTACAAAGCCTTCGTCAGGATCCCGTTCAGAATATCTGCCGCCTCTTCCACAGGTACACTGCGGGGGGCAGTCTGCAGTTTTACCGGATTTTTTGCCGCATCTGCTGCGATCTTTTTCACCAGATTTGCGTCAAAATCTTCGATCTCTGCAAGTTTTTTGTACGGAGATACTTTTGCGATAAAATCTTCACACGCCCGGACCACATCTTCCGGCGTTTTCTGTTCGTTTTCAGAAGCAAAGATACCCGCCAGTTTCATCGTCTGCGTGCGGATCGCATTATCGTCTCCCGCCAGATAATAACGCCAGAAATGAGGCAGAAGCAGCGCCACGGCCAGACCATGCGGCACTTTGCCCCACATGGAATAACTGCACAGATGAGGCAATGCTGTGGGGCGGAACCGGATACACATACCGGCGAGCGTGGCTGCCGCCGCCAGCATTTCACGGCAGAGCAGATCTTCGGGATTTTCCAGAACGCGGGGCAGGGCATAGCGGATGAGCCGGATGCTTTCCAGCGCCCATTCTTCCCCCTCGGGATGTCCGGCGCGACTGTTCAGCAGGGACTCCACGGCGTGCGTCATGGCATCCAGTGCAGTTGCCGCAGTCAGGGCAGGGGGCATGGATTTTGTAAACCCCGGATCGATCAGCGCAAGATCCGGAACCATCTGCTGATCTGCAATCAGGAATTTCAGATCTTTTTCACGATCGACAATATTGGCATAAGGCGTCACTTCCGAGCCGGTACCTGCTGTCGTCGGAATACATGAGACACGTTTGAATTCTTTGCCGGGGAAACGTTCCGATGCCACATTGACACCGAAAAGTTCTGTCACATCAAGTCCTGTCTGCCAGGAAAGATACGCCGCTTTCGCCGCGTCAAGCACACTTCCGCCGCCGAGAGCTGCAACGGTGTCCGGTTTGACATCGTTCATCATTTTTACGATGTCGCGCACACAAGCCACATCCGGTTCAGCGGGAACCCCCTGATAGAGCGGCGTTTCAATGCCATCAATGCCCAGCGCCATATTGATAAACGCCTGATATGCACCGCTTTTCATGTAGGAGTTCTGTCCGCCGGTGATCAGCAGCAGAACGCTGTTTCCATCCAGCAGGATCCGGGCGGAAAGCTGGGTGAAGGCGGCATCGCCGAAAACGACGACGGAACCTTCATAATCTTCCAGCATTTTGATGTAATTTTTGTCGGGACTGTGATGCTCCATGCTGCACCTCACTGGTATTATTTTACAACAAAGTTGACCACGCGTTTCGGCACGGCAATTACTTTTACAACTGTCTTGCCAGCCAATGCTTTCTGCACATTTTCATCCGCTTCCGCCAATGCGCGCATCGCATCGGCATCCGCATCCACCGGCATCATGATCCGGGCTTTGGGTTTGCCGAGGACCTGAACAAGGACTTCCACTTCATCTTCTTTCAGTTGTGCTTCGTCGTATTCCGGCCACTGAGCCAGAGAAACGGGTGCCTGTTTGCCGAGGATTTCCCACATTTCTTCCGCGATATGGGGGGCATAAGGCGCAAGGAGCAGCACAAATGCTTCCGCCGCCGTGCGGGGCATGACATCCAGTTTGGAAAATTCGTTCAGGAAGATCATCATCTGGCTGATGGCAGTATTGAAATTGAGCGATGCCGTATCGTCCGTGACCTTCTTGATCGTGGCGTGGAGTACGCGGTTCTGTGCTTTCGTCAGTTCCACATCGCCGATGGTCGTTTCAGCGATCATCTTCCAGGAGCGTTTCAGGAAGCGGTGGACGCCTTCCACGCCTTTCGCACTCCAGGGCTTGACCGCTTCCAGCGGACCCATGAACATTTCATAAAGACGCATACTGTCGGCACCGTATTCACGGATCACATCGTCCGGATTCACCACGTTGCGGAGAGATTTTGACATCTTGGCGGGGAATTCGGTCAGTTTTTCACCGGTTTCTTTGTGAACGGGACCGTTTTCTGTGATATCCACAAGATTGGTCGGGATCAGTGCGCCGCGGCTGTCTTTGTAGGAAATACCGAGGATCATCCCCTGGTTCACAAGACGCTGGAAGGGTTCCGGCGTGGAGACCACACCGATATCGAACAGCACTTTGTGCCAGAAACGTGCGTAGAGCAGGTGAAGGACTGCATGTTCCGCACCGCCCACATAGAGGTCGACCGGCATCCAGTATTTTTCTTTTTCCGGATCGACAAAACATTTGTCATTCTTCGGATCGATATAGCGCAGATAGTACCAGCAGGAACCTGCCCACTGGGGCATGGTGTTGGTTTCGCGTCTGCCGTGTTCACCGGTGACGGGGTCCGTATAATCCAGCCAGTCATTGGCATGGGCGAGGGGGGATTCCCCGTTGCCCGTGGGTTTGAACGTGTCAAGATCGGGCAGGGTGACAGGCAGATCTTTTTCGTCAACGAGGCGGATCTCGCCGGAATCCATAATGATGATGGGGAAGGGCTCTCCCCAGTAACGCTGACGGCTGAACAGCCAGTCACGCAGTTTGTAGTTGACCGTCTTTTTACCGATATTCCGTTCTTCCAGCCATGCGATGGTCTTTGCTTTCGCCTCGGTCACACCGAGACCATTGATGTCGAGACCATCGTTGTTGGCAGAGTGAATGCTTTTGCCATCGCCAGTCCAACACGCTTTTCCGGCAAGGACATCTGCTCTGGAAACATTGGCTGCAGCACAATCTTCTTCCGTGGGTTCGATGATGCACTTGATGGGAATTTCAAATTTTTCCGCAAATTCAAAGTCGCGGGTGTCGTGAGCGGGAACAGCCATGATCGCACCGGTCCCGTAGGAACTCAATACATAATCCGCGATCCAGACCGGCACTTTTTCGCCGTTGACCGGATCGATCGCATAAGCACCGGTAAATGCTCCGGTCTTTTCCGTACTCAGATCTGTACGGGCGAGATCACTCTTGGAGGCGGCAAATTTCTGATATTCCTTCACGGCTTCCATGCGGTCGGGCGTCGTGATCTGGTCCACCAGAGCATGTTCCGGAGAAAGAACCAGATAGGTCGCGCCGAACAGGGTGTCAGGGCGGGTCGTATAGACCGTGACACTCTTATCTGTACCATCGATTTTGAAGATGACTTCCGCACCTTCACTTTTGCCGATCCAGTTCCGCTGCATATCTTTGATGCCTTCGGACCAATCCAGCAGATCGATATCTTTCAGCAGGCGCTCTGCGTATTCCGTGATCTTCAGCACCCACTGTTTCATGGGACGGCGGATCACAGGATGATTGCCGCGTTCACTTTTGCCGTCGATCACTTCTTCATTGGCAAGAACAGTGCCGAGGGCAGGGCACCAGTTGACAGGGATCTCATCGATATAGGCGAGACCTTTTTTGTAGAGCTGGAGGAAGATCCACTGGGTCCATTTGTAATAACCGGGATCGGTGGTATTGATCTCGCGGTCCCAGTCGTAACTGAAACCGAGGGATTTGATCTGACGCTTGAAGGTCTCCACATTCTTGATCGTAGTCACAGATGGATGGGTACCGGTTTCAATGGCGTACTGTTCAGCGGGCAGACCGAATGCGTCCCAGCCCATGGGGTGAAGAACGTTGAAGCCGTTCATCCGTTTGAAGCGGCAGAAAATATCTGTTGCAGTATAGCCTTCCGGGTGTCCGACGTGCAGACCGGCTCCGCTGGGATAGGGAAACATATCCAAGACATACAGTTTCTGCTTCGGGGAAAGATCTTCCGCGCGGAAGGTCTTGTTTTCATCCCAGTATGTCTGCCATTTTTTCTCAATTGCGGCAAAATCGTAACTCATGATTTTTTTGCTCCTTGTGCGCGTTTAAATAATAGTAGAATCGTCATCCTCACAATATACTCTGTTTCCGCCATCTTTCAAGGGGAAGGGTGTATTTTTACCTGATTTTTATCACTGTCCGCCTGCCCCTTTTTTTGTTTTGTCTTTCCGGTGACGGTGTCATCCGGAGCGTGAGAACAACTCCGCCAGAATCATTCGTCATCAGTTTCGATTCCGGAATGTGGAGATTTTAACAGTGTCAGACCCGGAGAGTGTCAATAACCCTGAAAAGTTATCAATATGTTATTAACAATGGCAATCAACAGTTTTGTAAAGTCTTGTAACACATCAAGATACAGAAGAGCAAACATCCCCTTCCCGGTATTTGTGATTTTACATAATCTATATTATGCGACATTACATAAGGGGCGATAAAGGGCAAAAGAACGCTGTCGTTACGGTGATGAAGTCATTACGGGAGATCAACGCAACTGCGCTGATATGGCTGTTTCCGGCGATTCTGATTTTTTATCGGATGGAAAGAAAAATGAAAAAGAAAATGGATGTGGGCAGTCCGTTAACTGATCAAGCAGTCAGTGATTGCCGTCCATTATCGGGTCTTGATGCCGGAATGTTGAAATGGGTCACACGTAAGGATTATGCTTCTTTTCGTGACCGATCGTTGTTTCACATTCGTGACCGGGAATGACCCGTGTATCGTCCGGCAGGACAAACAGTCCGTTGCGGACAGAATTTTCCAGATCTTTGAAGTTTCCGCCGGGGAAGTCCGTTCTGCCGATACATTCGTAAAAAAGGGTATCGCCAGTGACGACTGTACTCAGGGATTTGAAGTAGAAAGAACTGCCGCCCGGGGTGTGACCGGGACAGGGAATGATCTGCATATTGTCGTCAGGCGGAGGCGGCCACGCTGCCTGAGGCAGATTTTTTGCCGCCGGGAAATAGGGTTCCATTGCATTTTCGGGGCTGTAATAGAGCGCATGATCGGCGGGATGCAGATACAATTTATCCAATCCGAATGCAGCAGCCACCTCCCCTGCAGCCTGAATATGGTCGAAATGAGCGTGAGTCAGCACGATCCTGACCTCATTGATCCCTTCAAACCGGTTGGCTTCGCGGATGAGTCTCTTCCCCTCCCCTGCCGGATCAAAAATATAGAGGATCCCGCTTCCGGGTACGCTCAAAAGCGTGCAGTTTGTACGCAGAAGTCCTGCAGGAATTACCGTGATCTGTTGTCCGTTTTGTTGTGCGTTCGTCATAAACAGGATCCTTTCTCCGGCATGGATCAATGGATGGAGCCGGGGCCCACATGAGTTCCGGAGCCGCCGGATGGCCAGCAATTACAGTTGTCCTTGTTGTACCGGACGGGAAGTTTAGTTTCCTTATCAAATGCGATGGGGGTATTCAGCCATTTTATGCCCTGCTCCCGCCATTCCGGATTGCTGAGTTTCATCAGGGCGTGGTGATAGCGGTTGGTACTTCTTTTATCCTCAGTACTGAGAGAGTTATAGGCATTTTCCAGCGTCTGTGAGCGCCCCAGAGCGGGCAGATATTTTGTGAGGAATGTCAGCCAGTCACGATCAAGTGTACCGGTTCCGTACACGGGTTCCAGAGAAATGGGGATCAATGCCACCTCTGTAAAGACGGGCAGAACCATTCTTCCGGCGGCGATGGGGGATTTGTACTGACCATCGATCTTGATCCTGCCGAATGGTTTTGCCAATGCGTCCGTCTGGATCTCGTCCAACCCGGTTTTGAGATCTGCCTGGGCGTTGGTCAATGCCTGATTTGCAGAGGATTTTTTGATACGGAACCCCTTCCCGCCTGATGTACTGCTGCCGCGATCGAACATATTGCCGGAGACGGTGCGGGTGTGCTGTGCCATTTCAAACCATGAAAGTGCGCCGGAAGTATAATCATATCCGGGCTTGAAACTGCTGCGCAGATAAGGGGTCCATGTTGTTTTGAAACTTTCACTGTAGTCGTACCAGTTATCGGAATCATACAGACACCAGTTGAAGTCGCTTCCGGTATTGAACATAATGTATGTATTACCGTTTTCGTAAACAGCATTGAGGATCTCATTGGGCTGAACTGTCAAGCCGCTTTCTTTTGTCTGAACGGTACCATCGCTTTTGATGATACAGCGTTTTGTGCCGCCGGTCGTATTGAGGAGCAGTTCGCAGGAATCATTCTGCAGGACGATATCCACATCATTTTTGAACCGCTGCGGAAAAAAATCACCGAGGTCGGGAATATTGATGGCACTCTGGTCTGCCGAGAATGAAACATACAGCGGCAGGATCTCGCTCTCCCCGATGAAGGTGCTGAGCAAATTCATATCGAAAGAGCCCCACCAGTTGCCGTTGAAATTTTTGTTGAGAATGTCTTTGAGTTCACACCAGGAATTGGCGAGAATGGCTTCGTAAAATCTTTTTTGCGTCAGCAGTTGAGTAAGATTGTTGCTGGTTTCGTCAAGATAGGTGCTGGGGAGACCGAGCCGGTTGATCTTTGTGCCGACAGCAATACCGCGATCGTTGTTCCCCAGCAGGGAATGGATCATCAGCGCATAAGGATAGCGCCACTGGTAGCCGTTGATGATTTTCGGGGCGATTTCCGGATCTCCGTAAAGTTCGTCGTCCAGAATTTCATTGTAAAAATCGCGGATGCTTTCCGCACCGTCGCTGTTGTAATCGATCCCGTTGTTTTTCGCCGCCTGCTGCGCTGCACCGTATCCGAGAATGGGCAGCACGAAAGAAACACGGGTCTGCATCTGGGATAAAAGTTCTGTAACGACCGTGAGGTCGTCCCGGGCAGTTCCGATCCGGTTCAGATCATCATAAAGACGCTGGGTATTGAAGGTGGCATTTTCTTCATCGCGATAAGAACTGCCGGACGGAAGATGCCCCTGCCCCGTTCCCTGACCGTAATCGAGACTTCCCGCTGCGGCGGAATCGGATGTGAGGATGGCTGTTGCTTTGACAAGATTCAGTTCGCCGATGAGATTGAGTGCATGGAGCTGCCATGTTGCGCCGGTCAATGCGGCAGCATCCACCGCATTCTGACCTTTGACTTTTCCGCGGATAACGGTGTGGACATCAAACAGGATCATACCGGCAACGAGGATCGCGACCATGGCAATGAGTGCAAGCGCCAACACCTGACCGCCCTGCCCTTTCCGGACGGCGCGCTGTAAATAGATTTTTTTCTGTGCCGGCATTTGTTTCATCAGTTTATTCCTCCAGAAATACCTGGGCGTGGTTGGTCAGGTTTGTTTCCCTGGAAAAATTCATTGTGCCGGTCTTGGAATAGATTTCGTGAAGGGGCATCGTGAGCGGAAAATCTTTGAATTCCATTTCAAACTGGACGATATCGCCGTTGATGGTGGATTTTGTGCCGATATGGGGGTTATCGCCGTTGCTGACAGCGCAGACAGAACAGCCGCCGCCCAGCATTTCTTTGCCGTAATCCTTGCATTTGTAATTGGAGTGCCGGACTTTATTGCCGTTCCAATACTCGTACTCCATGTAGCGTTCACCTGTCATGAAGCGTTCCACATGGCGTTTTTCCAGATTGAACATGGCTTTGCCGCCGGTTCGCATCTCGGATGGTTCCACCATAGCACCGGAAGCCGGAATGACTTTTACCAATGCTTCACGACGGGAAAGATAATCTGCAAATCCCACTGTTGCCGAACGCGCGCCACGGAATGTGGCGTATTCAAGAACCATACCGGAAATGACCAGCCGGTAAAGCTGCAGCAAGCCGAATACGACAAGCAAGAGAATAAACAAAGCGAGGAACGACTCCAGAATGGCGGCGTTCCTGCATTTGCGGCGTTGACCGAATCTCAACACAATATCACCTGCCTTGACCGGCAGGGATCATTCGAGACCGTCTGCTGTAAGATCCTGAAGCTGTTCTTTGGAACCTTTGTCGATGGCGCTGCTTGCTTCGTCAGAACCGAGTTCACTGGTGGCACCGGCGAACATTTCTTTGATACGGTCACCGAAAAGACCGATCACGGTCAACGCACCGATGGCAACGATCGCCACGATAATGATGTACTCAACGATTGCCTGTCCGGCGGATTTTCTGCGTTTCTGGATCAGTTTTCTGTTCATATCTTTCTCTCCTGTGTTAGAGTTGTTTTTTTATACGAAAGGTTCCCATGCGATCAGCGCAAGGATACGCCATCCATGGTCCATCAGACCTGCAAGAAGAAAAAAGATCGCAATGGTCATCAGGGTGAACATAACGAGCATCATGGCGTATTCCACCATGACCTGTCCACCCGATTTTTTTCTTTTCGACCGCATTCTCATTGATTTTTTCTCCCGGGTTCTGCCACAAAATAGCACCGGAATCTCACACTGTCAAGTCTGTTACAGGGAATTATGTCATCTTTTTTTAATATTTTATATCAGGTCACGCCGCCCCTTACGGCGGGCGATAACATTATTATGCTCATCAAGAACGATCACATCGGGCAGAAAGGTTTCCGCTTCTTCCGGCGTAAACTGCGCAAAACACATGATCGTAACGATATCGCCGACTCTGCCCAGATGCGCAGCGGCACCGTTCAGACAGAAGATCCCGCTGCCGGATGCGCCGGGGATCGCATAAGTTTCAAGCCGGTTCCCGTTGGTGGCATTGACAACAAGTATTTTTTCGTAAGGGCGGATCCCCGCCAGTTTCAGATAATCGATATCGATCTCCAGACTGCCTTCATAATCGATTTCGCACTGTGTGAGTCTGGCTCTGTGGATTTTTCCCTTCAACATTTCAAGCATCATTTTCACATCTCCTTACTTCCGGTGTTGTAATTCTCATGTAATATACACCGTTTTCGTCCCGTGGTCAAATTATTTTACTGCGGCATTTTTTCAAAAAGAACTTGTTTTTCAGAGAAACGGGCGTACATTATGGAAGATAAAAAAATATTGCTTGTCAAGACACAGGAGGTTTTTATTATGCTGCAACTGCTCGCCGCAACAAAAAATAAACACAAAATTGCAGAATTTCAGGAGATGCTGGACCGCAACAATCTCAGCGTTACCATCCTTTCACCCGATACGATCCGCAATTTTCCCGAACTGATCGAAAACGGTTCCACCTTTGAGGAAAATGCGTCCATGAAAGCCGCTCAGGCTTCCCGTTATGCAGATATGGCTGCTTTCGCCGATGATTCCGGCTTGATGGTCGATGCACTCGGCGGCGCACCCGGTATCTACTCCGCCCGGTACGCCGGTGAAGGTGCAACAGACAGCGACCGGATCGCGAAACTTCTGGATGCCATGAAGGATCAGGCCGACCGTACCGCAAAATTTGTCTGTGTGATCGCCCTCGCCTACCGCGGCGATGTTGTGGCAACATTCCACGGAGAAGTCTCCGGTAAGATCACCGATGCGCCCCGCGGCGAAAACGGTTTCGGTTACGATCCGGTTTTTGTGCCGGATGGTTATGACCGGACCTTTGCGGAACTCGGCGCAGAAATCAAAGATACCATCAGCCACCGCGCCTGCGCATTTGAACAGGTTGAAACTTTCATCCGTGCCGAACTGGAAACGATGGATGATTTTGAGTTTGTATGAGAAAAACGCTTTCCTGCTTCATCATCCTTCTGCTGATCGCCGCCCTGCCCTGTGATGGTGCGGCGGCAGAAAAAAACAGTGCCCCGGTTTGCAATCTGGTCTTTTCCGCTCTGCCCGTACCGGGAAAAAGTTATCTCTGTACTTTTCTGATGGAAAACAGCACCTCCTACTCCATGAACATCAAGACGGCATGGGGGCTGCCCGCACGGTCCGACCGCGTCAGCTGGTCTGTCAGCGGCAGATTGACCGTCGAAAAAAACAAAGAACTTTCTCTGGAGATCAGCAGTTTTTCCACGCAGGAAAACGGCAGCAAAAAACAATATCCGGAGTATAACGGGCTCCTTGTCCGCGGGACAAACGGCGCTGATCAGAAAACAGTTTCATGGCGCGCCGAACAGCGTCAGGATATGACGCAGATGCCCACATCTTTTTTGCCGAATCAGATGTCGCCGGACGCACTGGAGCCGCAGAAGACTCCCCCTTTGATCCCGCAGTTGATCCATGTTCTGGATCAGCTTTATGCATCGATCTACCGCGCATCTCTGCCGGAGATCTTCGGGGCGGACGGTCCCCGCAAAATGGGGGAAGCATGGACAGTCGGTACCGGATTGACGGACAGACTTGCCCGGAACCGTCAGGTGGATCTGAAACGCAAGCCGGATCTGTGGAGTACAAAAGTTCTGTTCACCGGCGCGGAAAACTTTCAGGGCGTCCCCGTATTCCGGGTGGATTACAATGTCCTGAGCAATCCTTTTCCCGGCTATGATTGCAAAATCGAAGCCTGTTACCGGTTTCATCAGGATGGATCACAAAGTCCCGTTTCAACAGACCTTGTATGGACGGAAGTCGTGGAGCGCGTTATGCCGGGCAGCAACCCCATGATCCCGGCAACAGATCTTCACACGGTCCGGGTCTGCACCATTCACAGTACCCTGCTCCCGCTCAAATAATTTTTCAACGGCTCACCGTCTCCAGAAAGACGGCATCAACAGCACCAGCAGCGTATAAAGTTCCAGACGCCCCAGCAGCATTTCAAAGCCGAGGATCACTTTTGCCGCCGCCGGCATCCAGCTGAATGTACAATCCGGTCCGATCTGATAAAAGCCCGGTCCCACATTGGCAATACAGGTGATGCTGGCAGAAAACACTGTCGGGAGCGGCATGTCGGGTGATACTGCAGCAACCAGCATCGCACCGAGGAAAAACAGCATGATGAACAGCGAACAGAACCCGATGGTCTTCTGGATCGTTGCATTTTCATAACGGATCCCGCTGATACGGATGTCCTGTACCATGTGCGGAAAGAGACAGCGCCGGATCTCGGAGATGGCATATTTGCCCATCAGGAGGATACGCACGCACTTGATCCCGCCCGTTGTGGAGCCGCCGCACGCCGTAATGAACATCAGCAGATAAACGATCACACAGGCGACTCCCGGCCAGAGCGTGTAATTCGCTGTGGTAAAGCCCGTTGTGGTGATGAAGGACACCACCTGAAAGACGGATGCCCGGATCGAGCCGGAAATGTTTTCGGCATACTTCAAGCCGCTGATGGGATCCTCTTTCACCATATTCTGATTGAACAGCAGACTTACCGCAATGATCGCAGAGGCGATCAGCACCACAATCGCATAAAAACGGAATTCCTCATCTTTCAGATAAGTCTTGAATCCTTTGCGGATCACGTGGAAATGCAGCACAAAGTTGCACCCTGCCAGATACATGAAGATGATCATGATCCATTCAATATAACTGCTCCCCCAATGCGCCACGCTCAACTGTTTCGTGGAAAAACCGCCCGTGGCAAGGGTACACATGGAATGGCAGACCGAATCAAACCAACCCATTCCGCCGAAGCGCAGCAGCAGAGATTGCAGCACCGTCAGCAGCACATAAACGATCCACAGGATCTTGGCAGTGTCCGCGATCCTCGGCGCCAGTTTGCTCTTGATACTTTTGATACCGGAAACTTCCGCATTGTACAGCATCTGACCGCCGATATTCATCAACGGCAGGATCGCCAGAGACAGCACCACGATCCCCATACCGCCGAGCCATTGTGTCAGGCTGCGCCAGAAAAGGATCCCGTAAGAAAGACTTTCCACCCCTTTCGGCAGGGAATTACCGTTCCAGAGTTTCAGGTTTGAATCAACAATGGACGCGCCCGTCGTCGAAAATCCGGACGCCGTTTCAAAAAATGCATCGTACCAGTGAAAACCGCTTACCAGAATGTACGGGACCATACCCGCAAGAGTCGCTGCCAGCCATGATAATCCCACAATGGCAAAACCTTCCCGCATACCGGCGGATTTCTCCGCTTCGTTTCTGGGGCGGAGCAGGATCGCGCAGACGGCTGAAAGTGCCAGAAGTACGCTGCCGCAGCCGCAAAGCCGGATGGCGCCCGGCAGCGGATCAAGAAACAGAGAGAGAACGCCGGACACCAGCATTGCTGTGGAGACCGCTGTCAAAATCACACTGATCAGGAAAAAGACGATCTTACGATTCATTCTACTGGATCTTCCGGAAAGAGTACAGAAAGGCGTTTTGCCGTTTCATTCGTCACAACGGATACTGCAATATCACCCGGCAGCAGGACAGTCTGACCGGACGGCGTAATGACTTCATCGCCGCGGAACACCAATGCCAGGACCGCAAATGCCGGAAGGGAACAATCTTTCAACGCTTTACCGGCGAGCGGGGATTTCTGTGTTACTTTGAATTCAGAGAGTCTGGCACCGAAATTCTGGAGATTGGCGTCCAGACGCAGAATACCGCCGCCGAGAAGACGGAGGATCGTGTTGACAGAGATCAGGGATGCACTGAAACCGCAGTCGATCACATCCATTGTCGGCACGATCCGGATGTATTCCGGCTTGTGAGTCAATGCCACGACTTTTCGCGCGCCAAGCCGTTTGGCGATAATACAGGAAAGAATGTTATTTTCATCATCTTCTTCTGCACTGACAAAAACTTCTGCCGTGCTGCCACCTGCTTCCGCCAGCAATTCTTCATCTGTGGGGTCGCCCTGAAGAAGCATGATCCCCGACGGTAATTCACTGCGGACTTTCTCCGCTTTATGACGGTTGCGTTCCAGAAGACGCACATCGTATCCCAGTTCAAATGTCTGTTTTGCAAGGAGCATACCCGTAACACCGGTACCGGCGATCAGCACCCTGCCCCGTTTCTCCTGTCCGGGTGCGACCCAGCGGATGAAATCTTCCACATGTTCTTTGCGTCCGGCAATATAGATCTTGTCACCGCGCCCCAGGATCGTGTCGCCGTGGGGAACAAGAAACTGTGAGCCGTGGAGAACGGCGGCGATACGGATATTGTCGATGATCGCCCCGCATGCAATATCCCGGAGTCGGACACCCAGCATCTGGGAGAAACTGTCGATTTGAACAACTGCCATACAGGCGTCAGGATGTCCGAAACGGATCTTTTCCAGTACACAATGGTTATCCAGCACGCCGAGGATCTTCCGCACAGAGGCTTCCGGAGCGGAAAATGTGCGCCAGATCCCGAAATGATCCGGCAGAACGCCGTCCGCTTCCGAAATACTGTCGGACCGGAACAGACGGCAGATCGTCTGCTCCACGCCCAGCCGGGACGCGATCTGACAGGAAAGGATATTGGCAGCCTCATCTCCGCTGACAGCCACAAGGGCATCGGCATCTTCCACACCCGCCCGTTTTAATGTGGCAATACTGGTGCAGGAACCTTCCACACAAAGAATATCCAGACGCTCGCCGAGGCGGTCCAGTTCTTCAAATTGACTGTCGATCATCACCACATTGTGGTTCTGGGTCGTGAGTGACCGGGCAAGAAGACGCCCCAATTCACCGGCTCCGACAATAATGATCTTCATAAATTTTTCTCTCCCGTTTAAGGATTCAGCCTGTTCAGGTGAAATCAAACTCGGTCTCAAAAAGTTCTGCCAGTTTTGCACAGGCATCAACTTCATTGGGACCGGTCACTGTGATCGTCACGCTGTCCCCCTTCTGCAACCCCATAGACAACAGATCCAGGATGCTGCGGAGGTTCGCTTTCGCGCCGCGGGACGATTCGGCAGAGATCTCATGATCCGGGAATTTTGCGGCTGCCGACATGATCGCACTGGACGGTCGGCAATGGATCCCCGCTTTGTTCCGGATGACTACTGTCTTTGTCTGCATCGTTTTTTTCTCCATAATCGTCATTTTAAATAAATTCCCTTTAATATACACCCGAAACCTTTATTTTTCAATTCTTTTTGCTTTTTTACTTGATTTTTTGGCGGAAACGGTTAGTTTTAACTGAAAACAAACGGAGAAATTTTATGAACAGCAAACAACGGGCGTCACGGAACAGAACCCTGACGCTCACCGATGAACAGCGCAAAGAACTTGCCCCCATGATCTGCCGGACATTTTCTGACGGATCGTTCCTCGATCAGATCTGCAATGCCGCCGCACCGGAAATCTTTGACAGCCTGCCGGACAGATGTGCCGATTTACTGTTCCTGGATCCGCCGTATAATATGACGAAAGATTTCAACGGCTTCCGGTTCCACACCATGACCGATCAGGCATACATGGCGTGGCTCGAAACCTGGTTCCCTCCCCTGCTCCGCCTGCTGAAACCGACTGCATCCATCTATTTCTGCGGCGACTGGCGCAATTCTTCTGCAATTTTTCAAATCCTTGCGAAATACGGCTGCATCATCCGGAACCGCATCGTCTGGCAGCGGGAAAAAGGCAGAGGCGCCGCCAACAACTGGAAAAATTCCTGCGAAGATATCTGGTTTGCCACGGTCGGTAAAAAATATACATTTCATGTGGATGCCGTCAAAGTGAAAAAACGGGTCATTGCCCCCTATCGGACAAAAGACGGTACGCCCAAAGACTGGCAGTGCGACGAAAAAAACGGCAGCAAGTTCCGCCTCACCTGCCCCGGAAATTTCTGGGATGACCTTACCGTCCCGTACTGGTCCATGCCCGAAAATACGGATCACCCCACTCAAAAACCGGAAAAACTTCTGGCAAAACTCATTCTTGCCAGCACCAATGAGGGCGATGTGGTGCTTGATCCCTTCCTCGGCAGCGGTACAACTGTCGTGACGGCAAAAAAACTCAACCGCCATTTTATCGGCATCGAACAGGACCAGGAATACTGTCTCTGGGCAGCCGCACGCTTGAAACGGGCTGAAACAGACGCTTCCATCCAGGGGTATTCAGACGGCGTATTCCGTGAACGCAATCTGATGGAATGATCATTTTTTCGTTGCGCCCCTTGACTTTTTGCTGTTCTTATCGTATATTTACAAAAATGTAAAACCAGTACGGAAAGCCGTTTATGCCATCCTTACCCAGCGAGATCAAAGTCCTTCAGGAAATCAGTGCCGCCGTTGTGCATCAGCGGGATGTATCGGCACTGCTCTACGGTATTCTGGATGTGATCAACCGCCGGATGGGGATGATCCGCGGTACCTTCACGCTGTTGCAGGGCGATACCCTGATCATTGAAGCATCCCACGGCCTTGATCCGGCTGAACGCAGTCTCGGCAGATACAAAATCGGAGAAGGTATCACGGGGCATGTGGCGGAAACGGGAAAAACTCATGTGGTGCCGGATATCCGGACAGACAACCGGTTTCTGAACAGAACGCGTGCCAGAAATTACAATCGCCCCGTGGCATTCATCTGCGTTCCCATCTACTATATGGAACAGGTGATCGGTACATTGAGCATCGACCGATTGATCACGCCGGAAACGGATCTGGATAACGACGTGGCTATGCTGGAGATCATCGGCAACATCACTGCCGATGCCGTGGGCGTCCGCCGCCGGGAACTGGATGAACGGAAAAAACTGCTGGAAGAAAACCGGAAACTCCGCGCCATGCTCTCCGATGATCCCGGGGAAATGATCGGAAACAGCCGGGAAATGAAACAGATCAGTGCCTTGATCCGGCAGGTCGCCCCTTCCGATGCTACGGTATTGATCCGGGGCGATTCCGGCACCGGAAAAGAACAGACCGCCCGCGCCATCATCGCCCTCTCCCCGCGCAAAGATAAGCCTTATGCCGCCATGAATTGCGCGGCGATCCCGGTCAATCTGCTGGAAAGCGAACTTTTTGGCAATGAATCAGACGCGTTCGCTGTCACCACGGAACCCCGCGCGGGGCTTCTGGAATCCATCGATGGCGGCACGCTGTTCCTTGATGAGATCGGCGAACTGGGGATACAGGCTCAGATCAAACTTCTGCATTTTCTGCAGCAGGGAACATTCAGCAGAGTCGGCAGCCGGAATGAGATCCATGCCGATGTGCGTATCCTCGCCGCGACCAGCCGGGATCTTGAGATCCTGATGCGGCAGGGCGTCTTCCGGGAAGATCTCTATTACCGGCTGAATGTGTTTCCCATCCTGCTGCCGTCACTTATCCAGCGGAAAAGCGACATCATTCTTCTTGCGGAACATTTTCTCGAAAAATTGAATGTAAAATACGCAAAAAATATTACCCGTCTCTCCACTCCGGCAATCAATATGCTGATGAGCTATCATTGGCCCGGCAATGTACGGGAACTGGAAAACTGTATGGAACATGCCGTCCTTACCGCCAACGATGATTGTATTCACGGCTACAACCTGCCCCCGTCTCTCCAGACCGGAAAAGAAAACGGTACCGAACTGCTGCAGGAAGGAAATCCGCCCCTCAATACGCTGGTCGATTCCTACGAACGGGAATTGATCGTGGAAGCACTCAAAAGCAACGGCGGGAATATGTCTGCCGCCGCCCGTGTGCTGGGGCTTTCCCCGCGGGTGATCCATTATAAGATCCACAGACTCGGCATCACGCCGGAATGGTACACCGCAAACGGTGAATGATCCGGTCAGAAATTCCCAAACATAAAAAAGCCGCCGCAGTTTCCTGTGACGGCTTTCCCGTTTTCCAGAGAATGGATCGGATCATTCTTCCTGAAGGAATTTTTCCGTAAAGACACGGTCCTTCATCGCTTCCATCTGCAGTTCTTCGTATCCGAGAAGCGGGAAACCGAAGCGTTCCGTTTCAAGACGGAGCAGTTCATCTGCCAGCGCGGGGCTGCTGCCGTAGGTACGCAACACATTGCCGCGGAGCTGCATTTCTTCTTCCCATTCCATCAGTCGGAAGTTCTGATCGGCAGTCTTTTCGCTGTCGCCAATGATTTCTTTGGGAACTTTCCGGGGGAACTTGGAGAGATAGAACTCGCTGAAAGACAGGGGGAACCCCAGACGGTAGATCACTTTGAAGCGTTCTTTCCAGAACGGAAGAGATTTTGTCTGGTTCATCATGTAATCAAAATAAGTTCTGGTCAGGTTGCCGTGTTTGCGGTCGATGTAGTAGAAATAGGAAACAGCTTCGCCGGTAACAGAACCTTTGATGTCCGCAGCGACCTTCGGTGTGAAGACCGGGAACATCATGTAGGTATCCGCCCCTTCATGGGGAATACCGCGGAGTGTGGCGGAACCCGTTTTTGCCCAGCGGAACACAGAAAGTTTCCACTGAACAGAACGACCGGCTTTCAACGGCACTTCGCCCAGGACCTGATATATGTCACTCCAGGGAATGGTGCATTTCGTCATAATATAACCTTCACCGGTACGGGCGGTTTCAGGTCTGAAAGTTATCCGGGGCTGGATCGGGTTGCCTTCGGTACTCAATGTATAGCGGAGCGGTTTGATACAGCGCCAGCCGGTCAGTTTCGCGCTGACAGCGTTCTGATCCATCCAGAAATGAAGTCCGGCACCGCCGAAACGACCTTCTTCGATCGGCGACAGGATCACTTCATAACGGGCAGGCTGCAGCGTTGTGCTGCAAAAGGCGAAGGTGATACCTTTGCGGGTCACAGCTGTGAAGAAGGATGTCGTGCCCGGCTGATCTTTCGTATCAGCAGCAGCTGCTGCTGATGCGTCACCGGTATCTTCCTTACCGGCATCTTCCTCTTCTTTCAGAGCCTGATCCGCGGCAGAATCCAATGTATAATGGTATTCTTCTTTCTGTTTCTTTTCAGAAAACGTGGAGAGACGGTCCGTATCCGGCAGCTGGGCAACACGCGTAAGCTGTTCCGGCGTCAGATGCTGCAGCTGAAACACTACATCAGGTGTTTTCGCCGCAAACAGTTTTTCCGCACCGTCGAATCCGATGGCATTTTCCGGAGCTGTTTTGACAATGATCGCACCGGCAGATTCTTCCGCCTGCACGGCAGGGAGAAGTGCCAATGCAGCGACACCGGCGGCAAGTATGGTTTTGATTGTGTATTTCATATCAGTCAATATCCTTTCCGAGTCGTTTCATAATCGTGACGATGTGGTCCGCAAGTTCCATGCGCATCAGGTCAAGATCCATTGATGTCGTATCAAAAAGTTCAAATACACTGACGGCTTTCTTGCCGGCATAGATCGCGTCCCAGTTCTTGATATTGTACGCTTCATCAAGGAGCATACGCACCAGGGTAATGTAGCGGACATCGTCGATCGCTTCACGCACACCGGCGTAAGCCAGTGTGTTGATCGGACCGGTCTGGGTGGGATAGCACAGTGTCTGATTCCGGTAAAGTCCGGTCTGACGCCGTTCGTCCCAGCAGTTCGCCGCTGCGGGATAAGCAGGCATGAAGAAACCGTCATAGTTTTTCCTGTAGAGATCGACACCGAAGGTGCGGCGCATGAGGTCCGGATTGTCCGGTCCCGCAAAGAGATAACCGCAGGAGATCAGCTTTGCGTTCATGGCATGGACTTTTTCTGCCAGATAGTCGTCCAGCGCGTAGGGCTGAGCGTGGAGGATCTCCACACTGGGCAGGAAGAAATGTTCATCTCCGGAACCGTAGGTCATAACTCTGCCCTGTTTGGAGAAGACATATTTTCTGAATTCCGGATCGTACACGCCGTAGAAGAAGAAATCTTTTGCTCCGGCTTTGTTCATCAGATCAGTCACCTGATCCGCCTTGCTCTTGAATGTTGCAAGATCAATGGAGGGCTTTGCACCGGGGACGGGCAGGAAGTTCATCAGGGTGCCGTCATCAGGCACACCGGCAACGACTGCATATTTCAAGCTGAAGCCCAGTTCTTTACGGATCTTGAGATCTTTTTCAAACAGGGCGGCATCTTTCATGTACGGGAGTGCCGGATGGAGAATGTTGTGCTTTTTCTGGTTTTCCAGTTCAGCACGGAAGAATTTTTCGGCAGTTGCCGCATCTGCAAGCGCAGCATAACGGCTGAGGTCTGCACCGCCGGAAAGAACAACAATGAAATCCTTGCTGCGGTCATAATTGACTTTCGGATCCGGCAGCTCGAAGGGATAAACGCGGAGCGTCACACGGAATGTGCCGAGTTCGGTTCCGTTTCCGGTGGCAGTTGCTTTCGCAGTGTAAAGACCGGGTTTGGCATCTTTCGGGATCGCGACAGTGAACCAGAACTGGGTGCCGCGTCCGGGGGTGAGATCCACATTCTGCAGCGTGGCTGCGTCGCGGACATCTTCTTTGCAATAGTTGAACGCTTCGCTCGCGGCGGATGTGTTGACATCAATATATTTATCGCCGACGCGCAGATAGTTTTTGCCGTTGATCTCATCCACTTTGATCAGTTTGTCATCGTTCACCAGAAGGTCCGGCACAAGCACCTGATTGGCACTGTTGTGCTGGGAGTTCCAGTCAGCCTGATACCAGTTCTTCACGATCTTACGGTCCAGAATGGATGCCGGAAGAGTGTCGCCCTTGCTGCTCTTGAAGTCGGAGACAGTGACCGTGAAATCTTTCACCGGTTTGTACGGATGAATGATGAAGGAGAAGGATTCATATTCGCCCTTCGCCGCCGCCACGCAGAGATTTGCGGTGAAGACAGCATCTTCGGGGAATACATCCGGTCTGCGTTTGTGTTTGGAAGTCGCCTGGACCTGCATCAGGGCAAAAGGTGCTTTGCCGATGGTGGTATCACGGATGAACTGTTCATTTTTTGCCAGTTCCCACGCCGTAAAGCCGAGGCGGGTCACACGTTCCTGTTCCGTGATTTGGATACGCTGCTGATTCCGCGCCTGCCCGATCTGTTTGCGGACTTCGGCAAGAAATTCTTTCAGCGGTTCCTGACGCACATGTTTTTCCGCTTCTTCCAGACGGGTGCGGAGTGCTGCGAGACCGCTGCCGTCGTTTTCCACGCGGAGGATCTCTTTATCGGACAATGCACGGTTCCAGACCTGCATGGATGCCAGCGCACCATTGAAGGCGCCGAACTGATTGAACTGAAGATTCAGCGGTTTCAGATCTGCATTGAAAAGCGACCGGTCAAGGATGCCGTTCACATACAATTTTGCTTCGCGGCGGTCGAGAGAATGCGTGTAAGCGATCTGATACCACTTATCCTTTTCCAGAGTCACAGAGGCAGACAGAGAGTAGCTGTCATTGCCGAACGCGATCTTACCTTTATTCAGTTTCAGCCCGAGACCGGTATCGCAAACTGCGTCCAGATCATCCAGGCGGATGGCAAAGCTGATGGAAATATCTCTGGCTTTGCGCAGAGCATCGCCTTTCGGTCCCAGATCGAAAGAACTGACGGCTGCGGCAGAACCATCAAATTTCAATGCTTTTGCGCCGAAGGGGCCGTTCTGGACTACAGTGGAACTGCCCGGTTTGATGGATACGCCGGGTGTCCAGCTTTTAATGATCCCGCCTTCCGGTTCTGCAATACCGAAGTTGATAATGGGGTCAACATCCGTCTGTGCAGATGCGGAAAAAACTCCTCCCGCAAACAACAGAACGGCTGCAACCGTATTTCGCAGACAGCGTTTCATGTTCTGACGATCTCCTCTCGTGAGTGATATTTTATGTTGTTGTTCTGTTCATCTCAATCTTATTCTGTTGATATATAATCTGAAAAATACAGATATACATCTTTGAGTACAATAATACTCCGGCGTGAATAATCAAGTTTTTTTTCTGTGTTTTTTACGGCTTTTTTTCGATTTTTTGGACTTTTTCAGTGATTTTTTCCAAATCAACAGCCAAAATCAGCCATTTTTGCATATTTTCATCGGTGGTAAACTGCCGGATCCGCGCCGCCGCCGCTTTCCGTTCCGCACCGTATTGTTCCGCAGGAAGTGCCAACAGCGCGGATGTTGCTTTTGCCACGGGGACCAGTTCTTCCGTACATTGCACATCATCATTCATTTTTGCAATCAGCAGCAGAATGATCAGGGACATCAATGCCGGATTGATGATCAGTGAAAATTTCTGCCACCGTGTCAGATCCCGCTGGATCAGGACCAATGCAAAGCAGATCGCCAGAAAAGAAAACAGGAACAGCATCAGCGGATTCATTCAGCACCTCCCGTCGATGCCTTGAGACTGTCAATCAGCCGGCTGACAACGGCAAGTTCATCTTCCGTTTTTTCTCCGGCGGGAACGGTCACCACCCTGCCCTGATCAAGGGCATCAGCCGCCAGCACCAACGCGTCCTGCATCTGCGTGCGGCGTGCATCCAGTCGGCTCCGGTTCTGCCCCACATTGCTGCCGAAGGCGATGAGCATCACGATAAAAGTGATGTTCGTGCCGATATAGATCAGCTTCCAGTGTTTTGAATTTTTGAAAAGGACCGGCCACAGGACCAGTCCGAAGAGCGTCAGGAACGCCACACAGATCAACAGACCTTGAAAAATCATTTGCTGATGTTATCCTTTCTGATCAGACTTGAATAAGAATCCGGGTCTCCGTTCCAATCAGCAACCCGTGGATTGACACATGACCGTTTGCGCAGTTCTTCAAAAGTTTCTTCGTCGTACCGCAATGTGAGAAAACCGAGTTTGTACGCGAGATGATCGGAAAAACCGCTCAGTACATAAGCCGGACGGAACAGAGGGATATCAACACCCGCCCGGATACTGGGGATCAGAGATGTGATGCAGTTGGATGTGAGCGTGTTGTAAAACTGCGGCTCTGTATGCAGTGCATTGACGCGCTTCGCAAGATCACGGAAGATGGCTGTACGCTGTTCTCCGGTGGCATTGGTGGCGTAAAGATAAACCTGTTCGCGCGGCTCACGGTAATTGGTCCGAACACCGAAAAGGTCACGCTCCGTTCCGATGATATAAATCAGTCCGGACTGTTTGTAAAGGTCCTGAATGGCGCCGTACTGACCGTCGATCGGACGCCGCGCTTCGCAGGAGAACACAAGACTTTCCCCGTTGCGGAACCGGAAGGAGAGCATGGAGTGTGCCACTTCATCATCCAGCAGTTGTTCCCAGTAAACGACCGCATATTCCAATCCGGTCATATCGTCCAGCGAGTATGTCCTGTCAAGGTACGCAACATCAAAATCGCGCGTGGTGCGGTAACGGAAATCCCGGATGTTTCTGACTGTAAAACTTTTTCCGTCTTCGTGCCACCGGATCTCCGGCAGACGGGCGGATTCGGGCGCCCAGCTTCTGTCGTTGGATGGCAGGATCAGACACCACAATCCGGAAATGACGAGCATCACAAGACACGCTCCGGCAGTAAAATACAACCGGGGTCGCATCAACGGTGCGGAAAGGATCAGGATCACCAGGACACCGGCGCAGACATAACGGATCACGCCCGGAAGAGGCGCGTAACAGATCGCACCGAAACACCATGCCGCCCAGATCAGATACCCCAAAAAAAGCAGACACAGCCCCGTGATCTTCCCCGCTGTCTTCAATATATTTTTTGCAGATGGTTTCAACAGATTTCTCCTCAATGTAAAATGTTTACCGTGGAATATAATTCTCATTTATGTTTTTTTCAACTGCCCTGCTTGCTTTTTTGTCATTATCATATTATTTTTATGCAGAAGAACAAAAACAACCGACACAACCGGAAAGATGATCATCATGTACAAAGACTCCATTCAATTTACTGTCGATCCCGCAAAATGTATCCGCTGCGGAAAATGTACTGCGGACTGCCAGAACCGGGCGATCGAACCCGATCCCGCCACCGGACTGCCGCGGGTCGCGCCCGACGGCGGAACTGACCGCTGTATGCACTGCCGCCACTGCCTGATGATCTGTCCGGTCGCCGCCATCTCGGTGGATGGTATCGATCCCGCCCGTTGTCTTCCGGCAAACACCGATCTGCCTTCTGCTGATTCTCTCCTGAGCCTGATACGTTCCCGCCGTTCCGTCCGGGATTACAAACAGAAAAATGTGGATCGTGCTGTTCTCAACTGGCTGCTGGATGCCATGCGGTATGTGCCGACCGGGGTGAATTTTCACCAGCTGCACTTCAGTGTGATCGATGATATCGATGTCATGTCCGCTTACCGCAACAGGATTTACAGTCAGGTCCGGGATCTCTTTGAAAACGGCGGGATCAGCGATGAACAGCGCTCCCGTTTTGAAAATATTTACCTTCAGCACAAAGCGGGAAAAGATCCCGTTTTCCGTACCGCTCCCCACATGCTGATGGTGTCCGTCCCCGCCAATGCCCCCTGCCCCGATGCAGACCCGCTGATCGCTGTGTCCTATTTTGAACTGCTCGCCCGCTCAAAAGGGTTGGGGACCTGCTGGTTCGGAAGGATCCTGTTTATGTGGCGGGATCTGCTGCCGGATATGCTGAAGATCTTCCGCATCCCCGAGGGATACAAGCCGGGTTACGCCATTCTTTTCGGGGAAACGGATGTGGTGTATCCCCGCACCGGTGATCCCGATCCGGTACATATTACCCAGGCTGTTGCCGATGATATGTTCTGAAATAACAAAAAAAGCATAACTTCTTGAGAATAAAAATGTTGCATTTTACTGCCGATCTTCATATCCATACGACTCTTTCCGAATGTTGCACCGACCCGGAGCAGACGCCGGAAAAACTGATCGAATTTCTTGCAAATGAAAAACATCTGCAAAAAATCGCGTTTACGGATCACATCTGGGATAATCCCGATCATCCCGGTTCAACGTGGTACGCGCCCCAGACAAGTGTGCCGATCCTGAAACAGAAAGCCCGTTTTGCCGGACGGAGCGATCTGCCGCTGAATGTTCTGTTCGGTTGTGAAGCGGATATGCAGACGCCGGAGATCTTCAGCATCACGCCGGAGATCAAAGCGCAGATGGATCTTGTTCTTCTTGCCAGTGACCACTTTCACATGAAAAGTTTTGTGGCACAGCCGGAAGATCAGACGCCGTCTGCACTGGCAAAACACATGATGACATTTTTCAGAGCGGCTGCCGTAAGCGGTCTGGCGGATATTCTGGTCCATCCCCTCTGGCCTTATTCTTTTGAGCCGGTCTATGCGGATGCGGTGGCGCTGATTTCTGAAAATGAGCTGACCGAAAGTCTGCGGATGGCGGCAGAAAATCACGTTGCAATGGAACTCAACGGGTCTGTCATCGCGAAAAAAGCTATTGCCGATCCGGCAAACAGAGACGCTTATCTCCGGATCATGTCCGCAGCGAAAACGGCTGGATGCAAATTCACTTTCGGCAGTGATTCCCACAACAGAAGTCAATTTGAACTTATGGCGGAAACTGCCCGTTTTGCCGTCGAAGCAGGGATCACGGCTGCGGATCTCTCACCGTTTATGATGGCTGAATGACGTTTATTGTTCTGCGTCCGGATCGTAGATAAAGTAGGAACAATGCTCACAGACAAGGATGTTGCCTTTGGTCGCTTCGTTCAATGTCTGGGGCGTCAGTCGCAGATTGCAGTTGCTGCAGACTCCGTTCCGGATCGCATTGACTGGCTCCCCTTTTCCGGAGGAAAGGATCCGCTTGTACTGACTGAGGGTTGATTGGGAAATATTCTTTTCCAGCGCGGCGGATTCTGTCATTTTTATTTTGATCTCCGCTATGATCTTTTCCTTGAGGGCATCCAGTTCCCGGACCTCCCCCTGGGCAAGTCTGCCGGTTGCTTTATAAGAACGGCTGACTTTGAGTTCAGAAGCCTTGACTTTTTCCAGTTCGTCGTACAATTCCAGTTCCCGGGTCTCCAGTTCGGAAATGCGTTTTTCGCTGTTGGCGATCTGGGTGTTGATCGCTTCGAATTCTGCCATCTTTTTTATCGTTGCCGAGCGGATGCGGCTGTTCTTCAGATTCTCCTGTTCCGATGCGTTTTCCAGTTGACATGCACGGATCTGTTTCTCCACATTCTGCACTGCAGCCTGAGCGGCGGCATAGGCTTTTCTCACTGTATCAAACTCCGCAACGATCTTTGCGCGTTCCCCGGGGATCGTCTGGAGACGGATGTTGAGATTGCGGATGCGCATATCGACTTCCTGCAGCGTGAGAAGGTCCTGAACAGCTTTTTTCATAATGTCACCTTTCGTTTTCTGACTTTTACTTTTCAATGGTAATTTTGCCGCATATCCGGAAAAAATCAAGTAAAAAATAAAAAAAATATCAAATTCATCATCAGATGCGTTGAAAAAGCCGGAAACAGGTGATATATTTACGGATAAATTTACATTTAAAATAAAAAAAGAACAGCAGGTACGCTTTGAAAACGACAACGTTGCTTCGATATATGACCGCAGCCTTCATTCTGTGCTGCTTCGCCTTTGTCTTCTCCCCGGCAGTGACTTATGCCGCCCCCTTTGACAAGATCATGAACCGTCAGGGGGCAGTGGAGCGGATCGACTCCACCGCTGATTCATACGAATATATCGGCAGCAATGTGATCGCACGCGGTCATGTGGTGATCCATTTCGGCACCGCTCTGCTTACTGCAGACAAAGCGATCTTCAACCTTGACGCGCAGGATGTGGACCTTTCCGGCAATGTGACATACACAGTGCGCGTTACCAATCCCGGCAGGCTCTCGCCCAAAGAATACGACAAAGCCGTCCGCGACCCCTATCGCATTATCCGGAAGACCGGAGCCGGTGTGGATGATAACGGCAAACCGTATATTTCCGTATCGACAACGAAAACATCCACTTATCTGAAAGCGGAACGGGCGTTTTTCAACATGAAGAGCGGCGCGATCCTGTTCAAAGACTTCACGCTGAAAGAGGGCGTTCTTTATGCGACCGGCGCCCGTGCCGAACGGCGCAACGATGGATCCTTCAATCTGCGTGATGTCCGTTTTTCCACATGTAATTACCTGATCGATGATCATGATCATTACGCCCTGTCTGCGAAAAAAGCAATGATCCTCCCCTCCCGTTCCAAAAGCGGGATCTTCAACTTCAAGGCGGACAAAGGCGATTCCACGATCCTGACGCAGCACACATTCCTGGAACTCTGGGGAGTGCCTGTGTTCTGGTTCCCCGCGCTTTACAAGGCACCGGAAGACGGCGGTTTCGGCGGCAGGATCGAGATCGGTGACGGCGGAAATGACTGGGGCTTCTATGTCAAACTTTCCAAAAATTTCCACATTCTGGATGAACCTTATCTGAACGTCAATGTTCTGGCTGACTTTTACGAATGGCGCGGTTTCGGTTACGGGACAATGGTGGATTTCGTTACGCCGGAATCATCCACGGACCTGTTCTTTTACGGCATCCGTGACAAGCGTCCCTACCGGTCTTTCGACCACAAACACAATCTCACCGGAGACTGGCAGATCAACGATTCCCGCCTTGCGATCCCGAAAAACAGATACGAATTCAAACTTTCCAATGTCACACACATCACGAACCGGCTTGATTTCCGTGGTCAGATCGATGTGATCAGCGACTACAATTTCCTCAACGATTTCTTTTCCAACCGTTACCGTTCTGAACTGGAACCGCCCACCTTCTTCTCTCTCGAACAGCAGTTCGACCGCTTTACCGCATCCATTTACAGCACGCTGCGTGTCAATGATTTCTATACCACGGTGGAGCGTCTGCCGGAAATGAGACTGGATTTCCAGCGTCAGGAACTCTTCGCCAACCTTTATTATCAGGGCGAGACTACCGGCGGATATTACCGGACCAAATGGCGCGATTTTGACCGCGACACCATTTACGGCAACCGGAAAACACCGAAGGATTATGATGCATTCCGGTTCGACTCTCTGCACATGTTCTACTATCCGATCAAACTGTTCAATATCAACATCATTCCCCGTGCCGGTATGCGTTTCACCGCTTACTCCCAGACATCGAAAAAGAGTATCACATCCACTGATCTGACCGATATGTTCCGCGCGAATGCCGTGGATGGTCAGCCCAATGTGTTTGTGAAAAATTACGATGATGATGGCGGCGCAAAATTCCGGTTTGCCGGTGAACTCGGGGTGGAAGTCAATACTAAATTCTACCGTACATGGCAGGATTTGAAGAGTGAGTTCTTCGGTCTTGACGGCTTGCGTCATGTGGTGGTCCCCTATGTGAACTACACTTTCATTCCCAAACCGACAGTATCCGCAAAACACCTTTACTACTTTGATGAAATCGACAGGATCTCCAAAACAAACTTTGTCCGCCTCGGTCTTGTCAACCGTTTGCAGACGCGGCGCGGCAACAATGTTTACGAATGGTTCTCTCTGGAAACATATTGGGATTGCTTTGTGTATAAAGCGGAAGGCTTCAATCATATCGGCGACTTCGGAACCATTCTCCGGTTCAGACCGACACAGGATCTGACCCTTTCCGTGGCGGCTCTCTTTGACCTCGGGCAGACCAATGATCATGACTCCCTGCCCCAGCGCGGCAACCGGTATGCCGATGACCGCCCCGGGGTGTCCCGCTGGAAATATCTGAACCGTCTCGAAGCAAATTTCAGCTGGAAGTTCGCTCCCGACTGGCGGATCTATATGGGGTATTCCTACAACGATGATTATGTCCAGCGGAGCGCATTTTCCATGGGATCCACTCTCTCGGCTGTCAATGCTACATCTCTCTTCTATACTTCATACGAGCGCGGACAGGATTTTACAGGCGGTTTGGAATTCCCGACCTACATCGATCCCAAACTGACCGGCTACATCCGTTTTGATTACGATGTGGATGCTGCGATCATGCGGGATGTGGCGCTCGGTTTCAAACGCAACTTCCATTGTTGGCTTGTCCAGTTTGAGTTCGGCAGAAAAGGCGAACGCGGCGGCAAGCGCAACAATAAGCGATACGACAACTATTTTGCGGTTTTTGCCTCATTGACTGCCATGCCCGGCATCCAGTTCGGTCAGAACAATCAGGATGACTGATCCCGCAGTGCGTCCCAATCCCAGAACAAGTTGAAAGTTTCATAATATGCAGCTTCATGTTTTACCTTCCAAGTTGAATGGTGTCATCGATATACCGGGATCAAAATCCCATACGATCCGTGCCATTGCCATTGCAACACTTGCCCGCGGTGCATCTGTGATCGAAGCACCGCTGATCTCTGAAGATACGTTATCCTGTCTCAATGCCGCCGCCGCTCTCGGCGCTTGGGTGAAACGCGGCGATGATACTGCATGGAAGATCTGCGGCACTGCCGGTAACATCCTGACACCTGCGGGAACCCTTGATATGGGGAATTCCGGAACCGGGTTGCGTCTTTTTTCCGCCATTGCCGCATTAGGCGACAGCCCGATCTCATTTGATGGTGACGACTCGTTGCGGACCCGTCACATGGCGCCCCTTCTGGATGCGCTGCGGTCCCTGGGGATCAAAGCCGCATCCACCAACGGAAAATGCCCGCTGACGGTCCACGGACCGGTGATCGGGGGTGAAGCATTTGTGGATGGTACGACATCCCAATATCTGTCAGCCCTGCTGCTGGTGGCTCCGCTGGCAAAGATCAATACTCTCCTGCTGGTCAAGGACCTGAACGAGATCCCCTATGTCAATATGACGCTTGATTGGCTCAAACGGGAAGATGTTGCCGTGACGCACGATGCCAGATATATGCACTTTGCCATCAAAGGGAATCAGTCTTACAAACCGTTCACTGTCCGGATCCCCGGCGACTTTTCAACGGCATGTTTCCCCCTTGTTGCAGCTGCGATCTGCGGCGGAAAGGTGGAGATCCGGGGCTTGGATTTCTCGGATCCTCAAGGCGATAAAGAAGTTTTTCTCTATCTGAAAAAGATGGGGGCATCCATTTCCATCACCAAAGAAAAAGTCGTGGTCAAGGGCGGCAATCTGAAAGCGGTCGATCTGGACTTGAATGCCACGCCCGATGCTCTGCCAGTGATGGCAGTTGCGGCGGCTTGTGCATCCGGAAGAAGTGTGTTCCGCAACATTCCTCAAGCCCGGATCAAAGAAACTGACCGGATCGCCTGTATGACGACAGAACTGCGCAAGATGGGCGTGAAAGTGGAAGAATTTGAAGATGGTATGGCTGTTACGGGCGGCGCCCTTCATGCCTCCCGGGAACTGAACAGCTACAAGGATCACCGGATCGCTATGGCGCTTGCGATTGCCGCTATGGCAGCCAAAAAAGCCAATGATGTCAGTGTGATCCGTGATGCTGATGCCGCATCGGTGACATATCCCGGATTCTTTGATGATTTCTCCGCACTCGGTGCAAATTTTGTGCAGGCATGACCATGAAGAAAACAAGCGGTATTTCCGGCAGGATCCTTACGACCGCCATGGATCTGGCGGCGTCATGGGAAAACGATGAACTGACGCTGGACGTGCTGCTGGACGATCTCCGGGAATCCGGTGCGCCGGAACGGGCGGCAGTTTCCGACCTTCTCTTTGAATATTTCCGACATAAAGGCTTTATTGACGGACTGATCCAGAAACATGCCAAACATGAACGCGTCCGGCAGGATATGCGTCTGCTGGTGGCGTGTGCTGCGACTCAGATCTTTTTCCAGACGGGGATCGCGCCTCAGTCTGCTGTGAACATTGCGGTGGAAACCGGGAAAGCCTTGCGCGGTCCGGGCGGCGGCGGTTTTGTCAATGCCATGCTCCGGTCCTTTCTGCGTGACAAATCATTTGATCCGGAAAAGATCCCCGTTTCCTTCCCCGATCTGCTGAAACAGCGTTGGCAGGCGGCTCTCGGCGAAGAAACGATGCAGCGCCTCACCTCACTTTTTGCCAGTAATCCGGCAATGACATTTCGTCTCCGTGACGAAAGCGCGGCTGCAGAACTGGAATCTGCCGGAGCCGTGCAGATGCAGACTATGGATCATACCGGATCTTTCCGGTTTTATGAGATGAAAGATCCCGGCGTTCTTTTCAGCGGCAATTATCTGGAAAAAGCGCGTCTTTACATTCAGGATCCGGCAACAGCCCTGCCCTTCAGTCTGCTGGAGGAAGCGCCCGCCGGATATCTGCTGGATGCCTGTGCGGCTCCCGGCGGAAAAGCCGTGATGCTTGCGGATATCACAGAACCGTCAAAAGTCAAACTGACCGTTTGCGACAGATCTCAGAAACGGTTGTTCCAGTTGAATAAAAATCTTCAGCGTGCAGGTGTCCGCAGCAGAGGGATCGCGGCAGATGCGGTCAAACCGCCTTTCACACCCGGCACATTCCATTTTATTCTGGCGGACGTGCCGTGTACCAACAGCGGCGTTTACAGACGCAGACCGGATGCGCCGTGGCGTTTTACTGAAAACCGTCTGGCAGATACCGTAAAACTTCAGAAACAAATCCTTTGTGCGTTGTCTGCACTGGTGAAACCGGGCGGACAACTGCTTTATTCCACCTGCAGTATCGAGCCGGAAGAAGATGATCTGCAGATCGCAGATTTTCTGGAAACGCACAGCGATTTTGTTCTGGAACGCTCCAGACTGCTGCTGCCGTCAGAACTGCATGACGGTGCGTATGCGGCTCTGCTCCGCCGCAAAGTGTAAGAACAGATCCGTCAGAGCAGAAATCTTTTTGCAAGTCCGGTGATCCAGATCAGCAGGATCACAACCGGCAATCCCCAACGCAGATACGGTTGGATCATACGGGGCAGATGCCAACCGTTTCCGGCATTGACTTCCGTATAAAATGGATCCATCCCCCAGCCGATACGGTTTGTACAGAAGATCGTCAGATACAATGCACCCAGCGGCAGCAGGTTGTCGCTGACAAGAAAATCCTCCAGATCAAGAATATTGCTCCCCTTCCCCAGCGGCTGGAAGGAACGCCAGAGATTGAATCCCAGAATACAGGGCATGGAAAGGACAGCCAGCAGTACACCGGCGATCCCGCAGGAACGCTTGCGGCTCAACTTGAATTCATCCATTCCGAACGCCACAAGATTTTCAAAAACGGCAATCAGCGTGGACAATGCTGCGATAAAGAGGAAGATAAAGAACAATGTCCCCCAGAAAAGACCGCCGCTCATATCGCGGAAAACATTGGGCAGCGTAACAAAGATCAGCGCGGGACCCGCCCCCGGAGAAATCCCGAAAGATGCACAACCGGGGAAGATGATCAAGCCGGAACAGATCGCCATAAAAGTATCAAGCACAAGGATCCACAAACCTTCCTGCGGCAGAGAACGGTCGCGGTTCATATAACTGCCGCAGACAGCAATACTGCCGATCCCGATACTCAATGTAAAAAATGCCTGTGCCATCGCCGCATGCAACGTTTGTGCAAAACCGTTTTCAGAAATGGCTTCCGCCGACGGCTTCAGGAAAAAGACGACTCCATCCCACGCATCCGGCAGACAGAGTGAACGGATCACCAGAAACATCAAAAGCAGAAACAGACCGACCATCATCAGTTTGATGGATTTTTCAATGGTCTTCCGAACCCCGCCGATACAGATCACGACCGTGATCACCAGCGCAAGAAGCATATAAAAAGTCTGTTCACCGGGCGAATCCAGAAACGTGCCGAAGGCTTGCTGACATCCGGCAACATCCAGTTTCATAAAATCTCCACGGAGAAAACGGACCGCATACGCCATCAGCCAACCCGTAACCGCCGTGTAGAACATCAGAAGCAGAAGATTCCCCGAAAATAAAACATGTCCGAATCCCGCCCAGCGGAAACGGATCGCAGGATCCTGAAGATTCCGGAACGCGCCGGGATAGGTGCTGCGTCCGGCTCGCCCCAACGAGAGTTCCATCAGCAAACAGGGATAGCCAAGCACGATCAGAAAGAACAGATAAAGCAGAACAAATAAACCGCCGCCATATTTACCGACAATATACGGAAAACGCCAGACATTCCCCAGACCGATGGCACAACCTGCACTCATCAGAATAAAACCGATACGCGATGCAAAAAGTTCACGCGATTTCGTTTCCATAAAAAATCAACTCCTGAAGTTCTTGTTTCAAATACAATCACCTATTATACCATAAAGTATAAAAAAAACAAACTCAAAAACAAAAAAAATAAATATAAAAAACGCATACAACAGGCACCGGGGCACGGCACTGCGGCGGCGAGCCGCCGCGGGACAGCGCTGGCGCTGTCCCCAGTCATCCGCAGGATGACGGTGCCGTGCCCCGGTGCCGCAGACCGAGAGCCTGTATTTTTTTACAACTGCATACCGCCTGCAACGGGGATATCGCTGCCGGTGATATAATCTCCGGCAGGAGAACAGAGCAGGAGTGCGATCCCGGCGCAATCTTCAGCGGTGCCGAACCGTTTTGCCGGGATAACTGTCATCAGTTTATCCACGGTGGAATGATCGGCGAGGGCTTCGCGGTTGCGATCGGTTGCAATGACGCCGGGTGCGATCACATTGAAAGTGATACCGTCGGCGGCATATTTTCTGGCGCAGTTCTGGATCAGGTTGGAGAGGGCGGATTTTGTTGCCGCGTAGATGGGCAGCCGCGGTGACTGACGCCACTGGTTGACGCTGCCGAGGGCGACCACCCTGCCCCATTTCTTCTGTTGCATGGCTGGGAGAAACGCCTGTATCAGCCGGAAAGAGGCACCCACATTGACTTTGAACTGTTCGTCGAAGGATGCGGCATTGTATTCTTCCACCGGCAGATATTCCTGTACGGATGCGTTCAGTACAAGGATATCGATATCGCCGGCGGACCGGATCAATGCTTCCAGTTCATCGTCATTGCCGAGACTGCCGGTAATGCAGCTCGCGTTCCAGCCGTTTGCTTTTGCGGCAGCGACGGCATCCGTCAGTGCGGGACTTTCCTTTGTGCCGTGAAAAACGACTTCTGCTCCGGCTTCAGCCAGGGCGGAGGCGATCGTCTTACCGATCCCCCGGCTGGAACCGGTAACGAGTGCGCGTTTTCCGGTCAGGTTCATATTTTGGAATACGGACATATTCAGGATTTCCTGTGTATTATTCCAGATCGAGGAAGTTCATGTGGATCTCGCCGTTGGCATCGGTCCAGGTGAGTCTGTATTTGCCGCGGAAACCGCGGAACTTGACGCTGCCGCCCGCACCTGCCTTGACGGATGTTCTGGTTTTCCATTCCTTATTGATGAGTTCCTGCAGGATCTTTGCGGAGGGTTTCGGTTCCATATCCCGGGAGAAGAGACCGGAAACGGAAGGTTCGCCGGGCGCGCCGCAATCGTCCACCACATTCCACCATGTGATCCCCATCATATTTTTGATGCTGAACCAGAGACGGTACAGATTGTAGGTGATGACCGCCTGGATCGCCTGACCGCGTTCATCGTTGTTGGGAGATGTGATGGTGATTTCGGAAAGGTGGAGAGGCAGATTTGTCTGACTCAATGTTTCCATTGTTTTCATCACGACCAGCGGATCCTGCACATCGCTCTTGCCATCGGCAATATCCAGACAAATCTGGGGATCGAACAGATGCATCTGCGCACCCATGATGTCGATTTTACAGCCGCGTTCCATCAGATCTTTGGTCTGATCCACATAGGGCTGTTTCAAATAATAATCGTTGATATTGAGTTTCGCAGTTTTCGGCAGCATGGAGTCTGCCAGTTTGAATGCACGGTAGGTATAGTCACCCGGCATCATGCCGTAAACGCTTTTGCAAATGGCGGAATCGGGGACCATTCTGCCCAGATTGTAATCTTCGGCGCTTTCGTTGCAGACATCCCAGCTCTGGACGCGTTTGCCGTATTTGAATGCGATCCGGGCAATGCGTTTTGCCATACTGGTTTCCAGTTCCACTGCAAAATCGGGGAACATGGCTTCCAGCTGTTCAGCGGAAAAATCATTTTCCATATTGATCTTTTCCGAGACCGGAGACCATCCGTTGCTCCAGTTTTCGGGGAGCCAGGACTTGTGCAGAGCGGCGGGGAGTTTTGCGTTCAGCCATTCGGGAAAATGCCATTTGAAATTGCCCCAGACCAGCGGATGACCGTGGATGCGGATGCCTTTGCTTTCGCAGAAATCGATCACCGGACCGGGTGCGGGACGCCGCCAGTGGGGTTCGTTCTTCGGATCTTTGACCGTGTTCCAGTATGCGGCAGTATCCCGGTATTCGCCATCGAAACGGGGTTCGCCTTCCACGGGTTCCAGTGTCTTCCAGTAGAATGCGACGGTGGCGGAGTTGAAGAGCGTGCCGTAAAGTTCTTTATATTTTTCGTTCCGTTCATCGGTGCCGAGCTGATCATAATTGAAGATATGGGCGCCGAAAATAAATGCGTGGGAGATCTGTTCCACTTCCACTTTTGTTCCGGCTTTCAGTCCTTTGATCTTCCAGTCGGCATCTGCTTTGCGGTATTTTTCGATGTTTTCGTCTATGGTCTTCTGGACCTTCTCGTTCCAGCGTTTCCAATAAGCGGGTTTCATCGCTTTCTTCAGTTTCGGATCAAGTTCCATAATGAATGTTCCTTATGTTGATTTCGCAAGATTGTCTGATCAGAAATAGCCGCCTTTGGCAATGATCTCCTGAATGGAATCGCCCTGACGCACCCAGGAGAAAATGTCGATCTCGTTCTTTTCGATCCCTTCCGCGCGGAGCAGCACAGGATATGCGATCTCGCGGGGAATACAGAGAACGCCGTCGATGTCACCGAAAATGATGTCACCGGGGCGGATGGTCACTTTGCCGACTTTGATGGGGACCTGATAATGAGTGATCATACAGCGTCCGAGAGAACCGTTGCTGGTCTTGTATCTGTAGAAAACGGGAAAATCCTGTTCCAGGATCTGTTTCGTATCGCGGATACCGCCGGCGATCACGGCGCCGCGGATCTGTTTGCTTTTTGCGGTAGCGGTCATGACGCCGCCCCAGAGAGACGCTTCCACATCGGAAGATGTATCCCAGACGACCAGACCTTCCGGCTTCATATCGTCCAGCATCTGTGCGCGGAATGTCATTTCGCCTTCGATCATCACGTTGGGGGCGCTCTTGACGGTGAACGCTTCGCCGCAGACGACCATGTGGTCGCGGAGGGGCATAATGTCGCTGGGCAGATTCTGATCCAGCAGACAGTTTTCCCGGAGGACGTCATTGATGCAGCCGGTATAAAGTTTTTCGTACCGTTCGCAGAGTTCCTTTACGGGAATGGGAAATTCATTGGTGGGGATGTGCTGTCGGTTTTCGATGAGTTTCCCCAGCTTCATCAAACCGGCTTCCTGCGCTTTTTCGCGCATGTCTTTCAAGGAAGGCATGAGTTGTTCTCCTTATTTCTGCTTTATATTTATTTTACATGGATTTATTACACAATCTCATCCACTGATACTGGACCGGGAAATGATCGTCATCATCGGCAAGTTTCACCCGGATATTGGTGGGGGCGTATTTGCTGAGGGTGATCGTTTTGTGGTATGTTCCGTTATCGGTACAGATCTCGGCGTCGTAATCGCCATAGAAACCGTGGAACCGGTTGTCGCCGCCGTTCTCGTAGGCAACTTCCGTTTCTGTGTGCCATTCTTCCTTGATCAGTTTGCGGATGATTTCTCCGGAGGGTTTCGGACGGAGATCCTGGAAGAAAAGTCCGGAGCGGAGCGGATTTTCGCCGTGTTCGTAGTCGCCGAAGGGGGCACCTGCGGCAGTTCCGTCCACCGGATTCCACCAGACCAGAGCTTCCGTGGCGGGGTGACTGAACCAGAGACGATAGAGGCGTTCCGTTACGATCGCCTGTGTTTCATTGCAGTCTTCGCCCATCATATCGGGGCGTGCCATTACGCTGGTCTCGGTCAGGCTGCAGGGGATCTCAAGTCTGCCGTAAACATCCAGCATCCGGTAGAGATTTTCGGCATTCATGAAGCGTTTGTATTCTTCTGCGCCGGTGAAATATTGGGGGAAACAATGATACTGGAAGCCGAGTCCGCCGGGTTTGTAACCATTCCGGATCAATTCCTTTGTCAGCAGATAGAACGGACTGTGGATCCCGTGATAAGTCCACCAGTGGGCATCTTCATTGAGTACAAGCTGAGAATTGGGGAAGTATTTTTCGCAGAGCCGGAACGCTTCTTCCATAATGTTTTCAGGATACGGCGTATTGATGTCGCGATTGGCTGAAAAAACTTCGTTGATGGCGTCCCAGATAAAGATTTTATCCGCATACCGTTCGGCGATTTGAGCTACGCGTCTTTCCTGAAAGCGCATAAATTCCCGACGGTCATTCGGCAGCCAATCCGGCAGCCATTGATTCCAGAACGGCGGATGCCCTTTTGCGGCGATCCCGTATTTCTGACAAAACTCCACGCAAAGATCGGGCGGCGGTCTGCGATAGATCTTCGGACTGTTTTTATCGAAACGCAGTTTCCCCGGTTCCGGCTCCAGATCCTTCCAGTAAAACGGGATCACGCCCAGATTGAAGGTATCGCTGAACGTTTCTTCAAAGGCTGCATTCAATTCTTCCGACGGAAATTCACCCAGCATAAAAAGACTGGCACCGAATTTATATTCGTGCTTTTTCAGTTTCAGCCGTATCCGTGCGTTGCCTTCGTAAAGAGTTTTGTCCGGATTGAACAGCCAGATCCTCCCGAAGCCTTTCCGGTAAAGTTCCGTGTTCATTTTGATTTTGAATTCCAGTTCGGAATTTTTCTCCGTCATCCCGGAGATCATTTTCTGTGCAAGTTCATTCATAGGATTTCATTTCTCCCGTTTGGTTTTATATTTTGTAAGCGGCAAAACCGTACGATCCGAGCTGCAGTTCCGGCGATGCTGTATCAACCGATGCAGCAAGCACTTCTGGTCGGGATGTGCTGACGCAGCTTGATGAGTTTATTCAGCTTCATCAACCCGGCTTCCTGCGCACGTTCACGCATATCCTGCAATGATGGCATAAGTATTTTCTTTCCAATTATTTTAATTTCGTGTTAATGTAGAATCGTCCCGGATTTTTGCGGAAGGAGAACGAACCTTTTCTGCCGTCCTCCGTGATCACATCATAATCGCCGTAGAATCCCTTGAACACCACCTGCCCTTCCGCATCGGACTCCGCATCCAGTTCGGTGTGCCATTCTTTCGTAAAGAGATCCCGGATCATGTGGTAAGCGGGCTTCGGCGTAAAGTCGAACCGCAGCAGACCGCCGTGATAGTAATTCTCTCCGGCAGTCATATCCCCCGGCTCCGCAGCATGAGCATAGCCATCAATGAGGTTCCAGTACAGGATCCCCTCCATGGCGGCATGGCTGAACCACATGGAATAGATGGTGCGGATGATCTCCGCCTGCAGTTCTTCATCTTCCATCCCATTGCTGTATGCGGGGATCGTAAGTTCTGTGATATGAAGGGGTTTTCCTAATTTTTCGTAAGTATCCATCACGTCATAGACCCGTTCCGGATCGTAGAACGGCGCGGCAAGTTCCGCCTCCTGCTCCGCTCGGTAGAACATGTGATACTGCATGCCAATGGAGTCAATCCGCGCGCCTTTGAGCATGGCGCGTTCGATCTGCATGTAATAGGGGCTGCGGTCGTAGAAAAAATACTCTTCCTGCCAGATCCGGCTGTGGGCTTCATTGATGGCGAGACGGTTTGCAGGGAAATATTTTTCCGCCGTCTTGAAGCTCCACTCCACAAAATCAGGCTGGTGGTAGAACGGACAACGGAAACCGGTCCCGCCCCAGAAAGTTTCGTTGGTCACTTCCCAGAGATTGATCCGGTGTTTGTAGCGCTCCGCCAGTTCCGCAAAACGTTTTTCCAGCGCCAGCTTGATCCCGGTGATATCTTTCGGCGCCCACTCCGGCGTAAAGATGGCGTAGTTCAGACAGTGTGCCTTCGGTTCGATCCCGTTTGCTTCGCAGAAATCCAGACACAGATCCGGTGCGGGTCTGCGGTAAACTTTCGGACTGTCTGCGGCGAACCGGGGCTTGCCCTGCTCCGGTTCCAGATCGCTCCAGTAAAAGGGCAGCGTGGCAATATTGCAGCCTTCGGAAAAATATTTCCGGTACAACTGATTTTTCTCTGCAGAGTCAAACTCATCCAGCATAAACAGATTTGCCCCGTACCGGAACGCATGATTTTTTTGGACCAATTTCACTTTCGTGCCGGAAAGTGCCTTGCCATCGGCATCGGTCAGCGTCACATGGGCAACGCCTTTGCGATTGGTCTCGATCCCGTCTTTGATCCGGTCTTCCATGTAGGAGCGCTTGGCATTGACAAAACGCAAAACTTCATTCCGTTTGCTCATTCTTTTTCCTTTTGTTGAAACGCCGCAAATCCAAATTTCGGCAGTATTACTTTATTTTCAAATTGTTGTGCCTTTTTACTTTTAATAAAAATATCCGCTCCGGCGGGAATGGCGATCTTCTGTTCCCTCTGTCCGAGATTTACGGCGCAGAAGATTTTTCCGCCGCGATGGAAGCGCAGCACATCGTTTTCCACGCGCGCCGACTCCACCGGTTCCTGATAGAGTTCCGGCGTATTGAGGCGGAGTTGCGTCAGAGCTTTGATGAAATTCCGGCGTTCCTCCGCATTGCCGGAGATCATTTTCTGTGCAAGTCCATTCATAGGATTCCATTTCTCCCGTTTGGTTTTATATTTTGTAAGCGGCAAAACCGTACGTTCCGAGCTGCAGTTCCGGCGATGCTGTATCAACCGATGCAGCAAGCACTTCTGCGTCTTCCGGGATCGTGATTTTTACCGGACCTTCAGAAAGATTGATGAAACATTCGATCCTGTCGCCGCGGGTGAAGTGCAGCAGATCGTTACGGACCTCATGCCATTGTGTCGATCCCTGATGCAGCAGCGGTTCAGCAAGCCGCAGGGCAACAAGTTTCCGGATCAATGCTTTGCGCACGGGGGCATCATTGGACCGGTCGATGGTGAACTGTCCGGGGTTGGCGAAAATGCTGTGCCGGTTGCTGTCGCAGAATTCCACACCGTTGTAAAGGAACGGAACACCATCGATCATAAACGACAGAAAAATCAGAGATTCAATGGCTTTTGCGCCTTTTGTCTTTTCCAGCCGTTCATCGTAAGCATCATTTGCCACATCGTGATTATCAAAATACCGTGCGTACCGGGCGTTGTTTTTCCAGACGGCCGGCAACAGTGTCACCGGTTCTTTTCCATTGTAAACATCACGGCAGGCATAGCACCAGGAAAAATTGTAATTCAGGTCAAAGACGCCGCTGGATTGTTCTTCCACAGCACGGTGTTCCCCCTCGCAGAACATGATCAGATCCGGTTTAATCCTGCGCAGCTGTTCCGTGACAGGTCCCCAGAAATCCATGGGGATCTTATCGCCCACATCACAACGGAAACCATCCGCATCCAGATCAATGGCATAATAGCGCATATTCTCCGCGAGATAGGCGCGCAAACCTTCCGAAGAAAAATCCAGACAGGGGAAACAATATTCACCGTCCCCTTTGACGAAGTCGGGGTGCGCCGCGCCAAAGCCGGGTCCGGCGTGATAATACACCAGATCCAGCAGGACTTTCATGCCGAGTTCATGGGCTGTCCGGATAAACGATTTCAGATCGTCTTCCGTTCCATACTCCGGATCGATCGCGGTAAAATCTGCTATCCGGTAGGGATTGCGGGGGTTGTTGCAGCCGGACTGCTTCTGACGGGGCGACCAGTTGTCACGGTTTTCGTCACGGTCCGCAAATGCGACCGGGCAGAGATAAACGATCTTGATTCCCAGATCCGCAATGGCGGCGAGATGTTTTTCCGCGGCAGCAATGGTTCCTTCGTGCGTAAAAGGACGCAGAAAGATCTGATAAATGGTGCTGCCTCCGAGACGGTCAAGACCACTGGCGATCATTTGCCCACTCCTTGTCCCACTGTTCCGTACTTTCCCATGCAATGGGGAAATCGGCATGGAGTTTTTCAGCGATCAGGTCTTCATTCAGTTCGTCAATACCGAGACCGGGTTTGTCCGGAACAGCGATATAACCGTTTTCGATCTTCAACGCCGGTTTCACCAGATCCGCCCACCAGGGCACATCAACAGAATGAACTTCCAGCGCCATAAAGTTGCGTGTCGCCGCCGCCACATGAACAGCCGCCATACAGGCGATGGGGCTTTCCGCCATGTGGATCGACATCTGAACGCCGTATTCTTCCGCCATATCCCCGATCTTTTTGGTCTCAAGAATACCTCCCGCTGTCAGCACATCAGGATGGACAACTGCCAGTGCGCCGGATTCAAAGAGAGGCTTGAAGGATTCTTTCAGATACATATCTTCACCGGTGCCGATGGGCGTAGTAGTGGCATTTGCCAGACGCACATACTGATTCGTCATCTGCCACGGAACAGGGTCTTCCATCCACGCAAGATTGAACCGTTCCAGACGCTTCGCCAGCTTGATGCAGTCTTCCAGCGGGATATGCCCCAGATGGTCAATGGCAATGGGGATCTCATACCCCGTCACCGCGCGACATTCCGCCATATAATTTTCCAGATAATCCAGACCCGTTTCCGTAATGTGGATCCCTGTGAAGGGATGCGCCGTATTGAAGAGATCGTACGCTTCTCCGCGCATGGCTCTGGGATCGATGGAACCGTGGGGCGTACTGAACACCGTCTTTTTGTATTCGCGCATTTTTTCAAGGAAACCCAGCGGAGCGGAGAGCGCGCCCGGCACATCCATCAGCAGTTCAATGCCGAGGTCCATTTTCAGGAATGTGTAGCCTTGTTTCATACGGTCAGCAAGGGCTTTGCCCATATCTCTGCCGCCGCCTTCAGAATCGGTATCGCAGTAGATACGGATGCGGTCACGGTATTTTCCGCCGAGAAGCTGCCACACGGGAACGCCCCAGGCTTTTCCTGCAATGTCCCAGAGCGCAACTTCGATCCCGCAGACACCGCCCGCCTGACGGGAATCGCCGCCGAACTGTTTGATGCGGCGGAAGATCTTTTCCACATTGCAGGGATTTTCGCCGAGGATACGGCTTTTGAGCATCGCGGCATAAGTACGGCTGGAGGCATCACGCACTTCACCGTAGCCAACGATCCCCTGATTGGTGTAGATCTTGATCAGCGTACAGCGTTTCGGCGCACCGTCAATATCGGCAAACCGCACATCGGTGATCTTGAGAGTGGAGGGATCAATGTTCGGATTCATATTCAGTTCTCCTTGATGATGTCTGTATGTTTATTTTGAAAATTTCTTTTTCGCAGCGTCAAGGGCTTTCAACAGAGACGGCAGACGCTTTCGGGAAAAATCATCCGCCACACCGAGCATGGTCAATGCCGCAACGATCTTTCCGGATGCATCCCGGAGCGGTACGGACAGCGCGCCGATCCGCCAACGGTTGTCGGTCGTATTCAAACTGTACCCCCTGCTCCGGACGGATTCGATGCCGCGCTCAAGAATGGCGGGATCCTGTTTTTCCGGAATGTCATCGGTACAGCCGGAGAGCAGTGTCTGCCATTCGTCCGGCGTGGAATCTGCCAACAGCGCCGCCCCCACAGAGCCTTCCGTCAGAGGGAATGTTGCGCCCGTCCGTCCGGAAACACTGAAGGGACCCGGCGATTCCGCTCTGGCGATCACCAGCTGACAATCATTTTTCCGGACAGAAAGTTTGCAGGAAAGAAGGGTTTCCGCGGCAAGAGATTCCAGAATTTGCTGTGCATGGTCAAAATTTCCGCCGGAAAGAGTGCAGACCCGCACTGCAAGCGGGAGCAGTCCGGCTGCGGGGCGGTACGTGCCGTCCTGCCGTTTTTCCAGCCACCCGGCAAGCACAAGAGAACGCAGGATACGGTAACAGGTACTCACCGTGATCCCGCACGCCGATGCCAGCGCGGCATGACTCATACCGGTATCCCCATTGATCAGCGTTTCAAGGATCAGAACCGCTTTATCCACAGCAGGGACTGTATGTTCAAAGGCTGTTTCTTTTTTCATATCTGAAAACCTATTCTTAAAATATGAATTTGTACAATCACTATAACCCGCCTGAAAATGTTTTTCAAGTGCGGAATCAAAAAAATACAGGATTTTATTTCCGGTTTTTCTGCAGTACCCGGAAAATCCCCCCACGCGCGCGCTGAAAATAATGAGGAATTATCCGGAATAAGATTTGATTTTTTCAAAACGATATCGGGTTATGAAGTTGAAAAGTTGAGAATATATGCTATTGTAGTCCATCGTTCGGGACTTTCGTGTTAAATATTAAAGATTTGAGCGTTTTTAATAAATAGCAAGTCCCGACAATTTCAATTAACTCCGGTAATTTTTACCGGACAGTAGTGATTTACTACAATTATCGAAAGGATATGATCAATGAAAATCGGACTCAGGAATCATCTTGCTGTCTGCGGAGCGGCTTTATGTTCCGTTATGCTTACAGCAACGGCATGTTTTTCTCCGGAACCATCTGCAGTAAAACCCGAGAACAAACAAGCCCCGGCAACGAAACAGAAACAGCCGCGGCTGCAGCTTGCCACGATGCACGGATCACAATTCAAGATCTTTGTGGCAAAACGGTTCACCCTGCCGGAAATGACAGCAGCGCAGGAGATCCAGAAAGTGATGCGCGATATTGCATCCTATGGAAAAGAACGCACCGGCGAGATCATTACCATGGATACGCGTCCGACTGGAAACGGGATCATTATCGGTGATGTGGAATCGCCGCTGATCCGGGATCTTGTGGACAGACTGGGGCTGAAAGATGCGGGTACTGCCGATGACATCATCGTTCAGGCGGTCATTGACGGCAACCTGATCCTTGCCGGAAATACGCCCCGCGCCGCGCTTTACAGCGCCTATGATTTTCTGCAGCGTCAGTTCGGTGTCGTCTGGGCTTTCGATGGCGAAGACGGGACTTTCTGCACGAAAAACGATGTTTCCATCCCCATGGATTTCTTCCGCACGCACAAAAACGGTTTCCGTTACCGCAATATGGGTTATGCCTCCCGTACCGGCGATGACCGCAAGTATTTCAACGCCAGAAACTTTGCGCACGAAGGCGATTTCCGGTTCGGCGGCGAACGCTACTACGGAGGCGAAACGATTCAGCCTTACCGTTCCGATTTCAAGGATCATCCCGAATATTTTGCCATGCGCGACGGCAAACGCTATCTGCCTCCTCCGGGCGGCTGGAGCTGGGTCATCAACGGCTGCTGGTCCAATGAAGGCTTCACCGATCTGTGTTTGAAACGGATCAAAGAAGGCATCCGTAAAAATCTGGCGAACCACATCAGTCTGCATCCTGCCGATGATATGCGCCGCTGCGAATGTGACGAATGTAAAAAGATGATCGATCCCGATGCATCTTCCCGTTTCTTCAAATACAACGCCCGTCTGTTGCGCGAGATCAAAAAAGAATTTCCCGATCTGCGGTATTCCGTCCTTGCCTATCAGGAATACCGGGATGTCCCCGCCTGCGATGTGGAGGAAGTGGAGTTCGTGGAATACTGTCAGTATTCACGCTGCTTTATTCACAAGATCGGCAACCCCACCTGCGCCACGAACAAGGAGGACTTTGCCCGTCTGGAACGCTGGGAGAAGGAAAAGAATATCCCCCTCGGAATCTGGGATTATACCTTCGATGTTTTCCAGCCCGGATACAATATGCCGGTTTACAGTTACATGGCGGACCAGATCCGGAATTTCCACAGCAGAAACTTTGTCAAACTCTTTATTGAAGGCGGTCCCTGCCTCAAGTTCTCCCGTCCTGCACGATTTGTTGCAATGCAGTTGATGTGGGATCCGGCGCTGGATGAAGAAAAGGTTCTGGAAAATTACTGCCGCGCCATTTACGGTCCTGCGGCAAAAGTCATGCTGAACTATCACCGCGAATCTGCAAAAATTTGGGATGCCATGAACGCACACCTTACCGGCTGCTTCAATAATCCCGGCGGAACTTCAAAACTTTATCTGACGCCCGCCCTCCGCGAACTTGCCGCAAAAACATTTGCTGAAGCCGAAAAACAACTGGATAAATTCACGCCTGTGGGACAGATCGGACCGAAGGATGTGCATAAACTCCGGAAAGCGGCTCTGGCAGAAAAGTACAAAAAAGCCGTTGCTTTTGAAAAAGACACCTACAATGAATGGCTGAAACTTCACGAAAAAATGATGCAGAGCAGCATTCAGATCAGTGCCTATCAGGAACAGTTTGCGGATCTTGCGAAAGCACCCGGAACACCCCTGATGACCCGGAACAAAAAGCCAACTGCCAAAAAAGCGACCGCCGCGATCGCGTGGCTCGAAAATGCGATCCTTATCCGCGTGGAAGCTGATAATGATACCCCTGCCCCCGCATTCAAACGGAATAAAGACGGTAAAATGGCGTACGGCGGCGACAGCGTGGAACTCTTCATTCAGGCGCCCGGCGCAAAGTCATACTTCCAGTTTGCCGCCGGCAGAAACGGCGATTACTACGACGGCGAAGCCATGAACGGCAACTGGAACGGCGAATGGACCCACAACGTGATCAACGATACAAAGAACAAAAAACTGATCTATGAGATCACGATCCCGTTCAAAAACTTCGGCGTCACCACACCCGGCAATGAATCGTGGAAGATCATGGTCATTCACAACTGTGTGCCTGCTCTGGGACTCCCCTTCCCCGGACATCACGACATCGGCAGTGCCGCAGATGTGACATTTGCCACCGGCAAACGCCCCTGATCTGATATTCGATTTCTGCTCAAAACGATCCCGCAGGATATCCCCCTGCGGGATTTTTTATGCGTTTATTACGCGACTTATCCCAAAGAAATATGGACGCAAAAAACAAAATAAAAAAGCTGCCGTGCAGGGTGATGAACCGGCACAAGCAGCATTGAAAAGGCTCGAACAGCAACAGTAAGATAAGTTCAGGTCCGTTTCGGATCATCCGGATTTACGGGCGAGCCAGATACCATATCCGGCAAAGGCGATCGTCGGCAGCAGACCCGCAATAAACGGCGGAAGCGTACCGCTTTTCCCCATCATCAGGAAGATCTCGGAAACGATCTGATATGCCACAATGACACCCACCGCCGAGACGATGGCGGTAAAAATCCCCGACCGTTCATTTTTTGCCGCCAGCGGCAGCGCAAGAAAAGCGCAGAGAAAACACGCCCACGGAAATGCCAGATGCCGGAAGAAAAAGGTTTCATAAACGATCCGGAGCCGTTTCACAAGCGTGGGATTTTCTTCCAGAAAGAGATAGATCTCTCTGGCAGACAGCATTTCAGGATCGGAGATCGCCTTGATGATCATATCCGGCGATTCCGGCGCTTCACTGTGCGGCACAATAACTTGTGCGTGGGTCCCCTTGGGGATGATCAAGCCGTTGGGCGCCATCTCTTTGACTTCACAATCAAAGAACACCCAGCCGGTTTCCGGCATATATTCCGCGCGTTTCGCATCAAGCTGTTTCCGCAGACGGCGGGATATTTCCCCTTCATCGTTGGTGTATTCGGTAAAAAATTTCAACCGCACATCCAGCTGTTCGCCATCTTCAGCAAACACACCGAACACCCAGTTCCGCATATTATCCGTGGAAGGATACTGGACAAGGTCCCCCTGACGGTTTGCACTGTCGTGCTTGTCTTCACCGAGGGACAACATGATTTCGTGGGCTTTTGCGGTACAATCCGGGATCAATGTTTCATTGAACCAGAAATTTACCAGCATCACGCAGAATGCGATCACATAGATCGGCAATCCGCAACGGAACAGCGAGATACCGGATGCTCGCATCGCTGTGATCTCACGGTGTCTGCCGAAATTCGCCAGAGTGTACATACAGGAGAGCAGCACCGTGATCGGCAGAACAAAACGGATGTTCCCGGGAATACGCAACGCAAAATAACGCACGGCATCCCATGCAACACCTTCTTTTTCAAGGAAGTGGTCCACATCATTGAAAACATCGCCGATCAGAAACAGAAGCGTGAATGCAAATACAAGGACCGAGAACGGAATAAAAAATTCCCTGACCACATAAAAGTCAAGTTTCGGCATCCAATAAAAAATACGCTTTTCGCGCTGAAACTGCTGTTCCGCCACGGTATGACTCCTGCTCCTGTTCGGTTGACTGCGTTTTATTTCTGTAATATAATGTAGTCCGTTTTTTTATTTTCGCAAGTGCCGGAGAGAATTAAATTCTCATGACCGGCATCATTGCGCACAGAGTCCCGCAGTATCAACCACGGGACCCTGCAGTGCGTTACCGCAATTCCACACCGAGACCCTTCGCCAGTTTCTGACGCAGTTTCTCGTAAGTGGCATTCACTTCGTCGTCGGTAAGAGTGCGTTCCGGCGAACGGAAAACAAGGCTGTATGCCATGCTCTTTTTGCCTTCACCGAGGGACGCATCCTGGAAAATATCAAACAGTTCGACCTTTTCCAAGTGGGGCAGATGCGCACGCTGAATAAAGTCAACCACTGTTTTGTGTTCCATTTCCACAGGTGCGAGGAACGCCACATCCCGGGTCGTCTGCGGGAACTGGGAGATCGGTTCGTAAAGAGCGGACCGTTCTTCCGCGCTGAGCAGTTCCGTCAACTGGATCACCGCAACAAAGAGCGGCGTGGAAAGCCGCATCCCCTTTGTCAGGGACGGCACGATTTCACCGAAGACACCGGCAACGCGTTTCCCGATCACCAGTTCGGCACAATGTCCTTTGATGAAGCGGGGATCTTCCGCAGCACGGAAGGAAACACCTTTGATCCGGCGGGCGGACAACAGAGATTCGATGATCCCTTTCAGATCGTAGAAATCAGCCAACACTGCCCGTTCTGCCGAGAAGCGTTCCGGGTGGACTCTGCCGGTCAGAGCAATGGCAAGTTCATCCCGTTCTTCCGCAAACTTTTCAGGATTGCTGCAGAAAACGTGTCCGATCTCAAACAGAGCAAGATCAAGATTCTTGCGGGCAATATTGTGCCGGATCGTTGTCAGCATACCGGGCAGCAGACTGGGACGCATCACCGCAAGATCAAGGCTGATGGGATTGTTCATGCGGATCAGATCATCGGCGGTAAAGACTTTGTCCGCAATGGCAGACGCTTCATCGATCATACTGCCGCACATGATCTCATCCAGACCGATCCCGGTCAGCTGGGTGCGCAGGGTTTCAAGAACCTGACAACCATCCAGTTTGAAATCATCCGCAACCGCGCGGATCGGCACAGACGGCAGTTTGTCAAGACCGTGGATCCGGGCGACTTCTTCCGCCAGATCGGCTTCGCCCGCAACGTCATAGACGCGCCATGAGGGAACAGCATAGGCTCCCTGCCCAACTGCACCAAAGCCCAGATCTTTGAGAATGGCATCGATCTGTCCGTCCGTCACATCCATGCCGAGCAGACCGCGGATCCGGTCAAAATCAGACTGAATGATCTTTGCGGCAGGCGCTTCTGCAGCGACTTCACAGCAGCCGGTATATTCGCCGCCTGCGATCTCAAGGATCAACTGCAGCGCACGGTATCCGGCAGTCAGGACCATATTTCTGTCAACCCCGCGTTCATAGCGGTAGGAGGCATCTGAAGCCAGACCAAGACGGCGGGATGTCATACGGACAGAATCGGGATCGAAACAGGCACTTTCCAGCACAACGGTAGTGGTGTCGTTCCGGATGCCGGAATATTCACCGCCCATAACACCGGCAATGGCAACAGGTTTTTCGCTGTCGCAAATGCACAGATTATCGCTGGTGAGATCGTATTTTTTGCCGTCGAGAGCAACAATGCTTTCTCCGGCTTTTGCACGGCGGACGATGATTTTTTCATCTTTCAGATTGCGGATATCGAAAGCGTGCAGGGGAACACCCAGTTCCATCATCACATAGTTGGTAATGTCAACCAGATTGGAAATGGGACGGATACCCACAGCAGTCAGCGCTTTCTTCATCCAGTCCGGAGATTCGCCCACGCGTACATTTTTGATGATACGCGCCGCATAAACCGGACAGAGATCTGCATCTTCGACTGTCACAAGCCCGTCCACAGCCGGTACTTCCGGCATGGGCGGCTTGGGCAGATGCAGTTCCGTCTTCAACAGCGCCGCCAGATCGCGGGCAACTCCGCAATGGGAAAGCCAGTCGGGGCGGTTGGGCGTCACGGAGCAATCGTACACCACATCGGAATCCAGCATTTCACCCAGAGGCACGCCGATTTTTGTATCGGGCGGCAGGATCATCAAACCATCGTGATCTTCCCCCAGACCGAGTTCTTTTGCGGAACACATCATGCCGCAGGATTCAACGCCGCGGAGTTTGCCCTTCTTGATGGTGAAGGTCCCTTCCCCGTCCTTGAACACGGTCCCGATGGTCGCAAGAGGAACGATATTCCCCGCATCACAGTTGGGCGCGCCGCAGACGATCTGCAGGACTTCGTCCCCTTTATCCACTTCACAGACGGAAAGGTGATCGGAGTTTTCGTGTTTTTTCCGGCTCAGGATCTTTGCGGTGACAACGCCTTCCGGCACCGTTCCGGTCTTTTCGATCCCTTCCACTTCCAGACCTGCCATGGTCAGTTTGGCGGGCAGTTCATCTGCCGTCAGGGGCAGATCCACATATTTTTTCAACCACTGATAAGAAATATTCATAGTCGGCTCTCCTCAGAATTGATGCAGGAACCGGACATCATTGTCCGAGAACAGACGCAGGTCGTTGATGCGGTGCTTGATCATGGTCAGGCGTTCCAACCCGAACCCGAATGCGTATCCCTGAACTTCTTTGGGATCATATCCCACATTTTCCAGGACTTTCGGGTTTACCATACCGGCTCCGGCGATTTCAAGCCAACCGGAATTTTTGCAGACATTGCAGCCTTTCCCGCCGCACATCACACAGGAGAAGTCGCACTCCACACTGGGTTCCGTGAAGGGGAAGAAACTGGGGCGCATACGCACTTCGATCTCGCGTCCGAAATATTCGCTGGCAAAGGTCATCAGCGTACTTTTCAGGTCGGCAAGAGACACTTGTTTGTCGATGTAAAGACCTTCGATCTGGTGGAAATGCACGCCATGCGTCGCGTCCGGCGTATCCCGGCGGTAGCAGCGGCCGGGAGAAACGATCCGCACCGGCGGTTTGCGGCTCATCATCGTACGGATCTGGACCGCACTGGTCTGGGTGCGGAGCAGTCTGCCGTCCGGCAGATAAAAAGTATCCTGAGGATCCCGGGAGGGATGCGTCAGGGGAGCGTTCAAAGCGTCAAAGTTGTGCCAAACATCTTCCAGTTCGGGTCCGGTAACGGCAATAAATCCCATACGGCGGAAGATGGCACATGCTTCTTCGATGGTTTTGGAAACGGGATGTTTGCCGCCGATCGCCCAGCGTCTGCCGGGGAGCGTCACATCCAGACGGTCCTTTTCGTCCACCGTGTTTTCCAGCCGTTCACGGGCTGCGTTCAATGCGTTCTGAATGGCGGTCTTCGCCTCATTGAACGCTTTACCTGCATCGCGTTTGGATTCATTGGGGAGTTTCCCCATCATGGGGCTGAGGGCGGTAATGGCACCGCTGCGTCCCAGCGTACGGTTCTTCACTGCTTCCACATCCGCTTCCGTTTTTGCCGCTTCCAGATCGGCGGCTGCGGCGGCGGAGATTTCCTGCAGTTGTTTCAGAAGGTCCTCAAGCATTTTTGTTTTCCTTGTCAAACATAGGTTTCTTCGGAAAAAAAGAAAAAGCGCGGGTCCTCTTTCCATCGAAAGAGCCCGCGCAATGTGTCAAAAATCAGACGGTGATTCAGCAGGCGGCTTTCGCTTTTTCAAGCAGAGCCGTAAACGCAGCTGCATCATTGACCGCCAGATCCGCGAGGACCTTGCGGTTCATTTCGATGTTCGCCTTCTTCAGACCGTTCATGAACTTGCTGTATGTCATGCCCTGCAGACGGCAGGCGGCATTGATACGGACAGTCCACAGTCTGCGGTACTGGCGTTTTTTCTGTTTGCGGCCCACATATGCGTGGGAATCCGCCTTATCGATTGCATCATATACTGTACGGATGCGCTTGGAACTGGCACCGTAAAAACCTTTCGCTCTCTCCAACGCGCGACGACGGCGCTTTCTGGACGGAACTGCTGCTGTAACTCTCATTTGTAATGATCTCCAGTGTTAGTCGTTGTTCTGCTGCGGCTTATCCGTAGGGAAGAGCCTTTTTCAGTCTCTGAGCATGTGCTTCGGACAGGACGCCCGCGCTTCTCATCTGACGTTTCTTCTTGCCGGTTTTGCCAGTCATGAGATGGCGGCGGCCCGGTTTGCAAAACTTGTACTTGCCGGAGGCAGTGCGTTTCACGCGTTTTGCGATACTTTTTCTTGTTTTCAGCTTCGGCATCTTTTTCTCCTTGTTATTCTTTTAGAGGTTCGTTTTTCCTTTGAGGCGGCAGACGCCATCCGGCCATCCTCAATGGTTGCCCTTCGGATTGAAGGACATCTGTATGTTTTTACCAAATAACTTCGCGGGGGAATCGACAACGCCGTCCTCCTTGAGGTCTTCGATCACTCTGTTGATCAGCTCAAAACCCATTTCCTGATGGGTCATCTCACGACCTTTGAACATCAGCGTCACTTTCAGTTTGTTGCCTTCCGCAAGAAACTCTTTCGCGTGATTCAGCTTCGTTTCATAGTCATGGGTATCGATATGCAGCCGGAATTTGATCTCTTTGGTCTTCTGTGCCGCAGAATTGCGTTTCTGATCTTTGAGTTTCTTTTTCTGCTCATAGACCAGTTTGCCGAAATCCTGGATACGACAGACCGGAGGTGTGGCATTTTCTGCAACAAGAACAAGATCCAGTCTTGCGTCTTTTGCAGCCTGACACGCCTGCGCGAGTTTCATGACCCCCAGCTGTTCGCCGTTTGCGCCGATCACAAGAAGATCGACATCGGCAAAAGCCCGATCGTTGCTTTTCAGTAACTTGGCGATGGTATCGCCCTCCTATATTAATGGTTGAGGTAAAAGCGTATTGAGTAAGTAAGATAGCACATCAATAACGATTTTCAAGTTCAGAATTCAATTTTTCCACAAATTTTTCAAAAGTCATGGCTCCGAGCTGGTCTTCGCGGCGTGTCCGGATGGAGAATGTGTTGTCTTCCATCTCCTTATCGCCGACTACTGCCAGTACGGGGACGCGCATATTGCGGGCATCTTTGATCTTTGCGCCCATGCTTTCGCTGCGGACATCTGTCTGAACCCGGAAACCGAGTTTTTTCAGTTTCTTTTCGGCTTCGAGACAGTATGCGTGCTGCCGGTCCGTAATGGGGATCAGGCGGATCTGATCGGGGGAGAGCCACAGGGGGAATGCACCTGCAAAATGTTCCACCAGAATACCGAAGAAGCGTTCCAGAGAACCGAAGAGTGCGCGGTGGACCATATACGGCTGATGCTGCTGACCATCGGCACCGACATACGTCAGATTGAACCGCTGGGGCAGATTGAAGTCGAACTGAATGGTGGATGTCTGCCATTCTCTGCCGAGCGCATCTTTGATCTTCAGGTCGATCTTGGGACCGTAGAAAGCGCCGCCGCCTTCGTCCACCTGATAATCCAGTCCGCTGGCTTTAATGGCATTTTCCAGAGATTCCGTGGCTTCTTTCCACAGTTCGGGATCGCCGACAGCTTTTTCCTTGCCGTTCTTTTCTTTTTTCGGGCGGGTGGAGAGATATGCCTGGATCTCCGTAAAGCCGAACGTCTTCCAGATGAAGAGGCAGAATTCAAGGACTTCTTTGATTTCGTCCATGATCTGTTCTTTGGTACAGATGATATGAGCATCGTCCTGCGTGAACCCGCGGACACGGAACAGACCGTTCAATGCGCCGGATTCCTCATAGCGGTAAACCGTACCCAGTTCCGCCCAGCGGCAGGGAAGATCCCGGTAGGAGCGGATGCCGCTCTTGTAGATCTCGATATGGAAGGGGCAGTTCATGGGTTTTACATAATAATTGGTCTCATCGATTTCCATGGGGGCATACATACCGTCCTTGTAGAAATCAAGGTGTCCGCTGGTTTCCCAGAGCTGGGATCTGCCGATGTGAGGCGTATAGAGCAGTTCGTACCCGTGTTCCAGATGTTCTTTGCGCCAGAAAGTTTCGATGACGTTGCGGACATAAGCGCCGCGGGGATGCCACAGCACAAGACCGGGACCGACGGTCTGGGAAATACTGAAGAGATCCAACTCTCTGCCCAGTTTGCGGTGGTCGCGTTTTTTCGCTTCTTCCAGACGGTTGAGATAGGCTTTGAGTTCTTTTTTATCGGCAAACGCCACGCCGTAGATACGCTGCAGCATTTTGTTTTTTGCATCGCCGCGATAGTAACTGCCGGCAACACTCATCAGTTTGAACGCACCGATCTGGATCGTATTGTCCACGTGGGGACCGCGGCAGAGGTCGGTAAAGTTTCCGCACTGATAGAAGGTGATGGGGGTGCCGTCGGGAATATCAGCAAGGCGTTCCAGTTTGTAGGTCTGACCGCGTTCTGCAAAGAATTTCTGTGCATCTTCACGGTTCATTTCCGTGCAGATGAAGGGCATGTGCTGTTTTGCGATTTCTTCCATTTTGGCTTCGATCGCCGGCAGATCTTCCATGGTAATGGCAGTGGCGGTATCGAAATCGTAATAGAATCCGTCGGCGGTGGAGGGGCCGATATCAAATTTTACATCGGGATACAGTTCCTGAACAGCGGCAGCCATCACATGAGCCGCACTGTGCCGGATCACTTCAAGCGGAAATTGAGCCATGATATTACATCCTTTCTTTCAAAGTCGTATTTTTCCATAATCTCATTAAAATACACGCCAAACAGAAAAATACAAGGCTGACAACATAAAAAAGGCGGTTTTCTGCCGGAGTTTTTTCTCCGCAGTGCTGTACAACGGACCATTTGCACCGTTCAGGCGCGTCATTTATTCAGGATGCAGATGTTTTTTGACTTTCTTTTCAAATTCTTTCTGATCGTGCTTGTTTTTTCGGTGTCTTTGAGGTATAGTTCAAACAATAATTTAAAAAACGGAAAGGATTTTTGTATCCATAATGAAACAGAATGAAATATTTCCATATCGCCGCGGCATCGGCATCGGCGGGTGGCTGACGAATTACAAACGGTTCGTTGCCCTTCCGGAAAAATGGAAAATGCCCCTGACCATCGGCGATTATGAACATTTTGAATCTTATATCACGGAACAGGATGTGGCAAACATCGCATCACTGGGTGTGGATCATATCCGGGTCGGTTTTGACCAGATCGTGCTGGAAGAGGAACCTTACCGGTATCGTGAACGGACATTTCTGCTGCTGGACCGCTTTATCGGATGGTGCAGAAAATACGGTCTTGTCTGCATTCTCAATCTGCATAAAGCGGTCGGAAATTATTGCGATGTCCCCTCCCCGATCCAACTGCTTGATGATGAACAGCTTCAGGAGCGTTTTATCATGTTCTGGAAAGCATGTGAACGCCGTTGGCACGATCAGAACGATCTGATCTTTGAATTATTGAACGAAGTCAAAAATGTGGATCCGGCAAAATGGAACGCCCTGCTCTCACGGACGATCGCAGGATTGCGGGAAATGAACAGGGAACGGCGTCTGATCATCGGCGGCACCTGTTGGAACGCCCCCGGCGAATTGCGTCACCTGCAGGTCTTTGACGATCCCGGTATCATTTATACTTTCCACATGTACGCCCCCTTTGAGTTCACCCACCAGCGGGGAGTTTTTCAGCCGGGACCGCTGTATTACAACCGGGTCATGTATTATCCCGGAGACATTGAGCCATACCGGGATTACCGCAGATTCGTTCTCGGGGAGGAAAATCCGTTGCCGGAATATACTGAAATGAATAAAGAGGTCCTGCGCGAAATGATGGCGGGTGCATTGCAGTTCCGCAAAGATCATCCGGAAAAAGTTCTCTGGCTGGGCGAGTTCGGCACCATCCGCCATGCGCCGCCGGAATCCCGTGAAAGCTGGATGCGTGATGTGATCAGTATTGCGGAAGAAGCCGGGATCCCTTATTGTGTATGGAATTATTTGAGTACGCCGAACGATGGAAACCGGTTCAGTCTGGTTGATGACGATACCCGGAAGTTTCTGCTGCCGGGGTTGGCATCCATTCTGAAACACGGTATAAACAACTGAAGATAGAAAGGACGGAATATGTCGCAATTTTTCAAAGATACGATGGACATTCTCACAGAGACGGAATTACTGAACATTGTTGCCGCACTGGCTGCGCTTCTGCTTGGCTGGATCGTGGCGCTGCTTGTCCGGAAAGGCGTGAAGAAAGCCTTGCAGAAAAGCAAACTCAGCCGGAAACTTGCCATTTGTCTGCCGGAGGAAGATGGTGATAAAGCGGCGATCCTTGACCGTATTCTTGCCGGAACGGCGTTTGCGATCGTGATGCTTCTGACGCTTCTGGTCTGTTTCTCCGCCTTGAATCTTTCGGAGGCGGCATCTCCCCTGCAGGCGGTACTGGATAAATTCCTGGCTTATCTGCCGAATCTGACGGCTGCCGCGCTGCTGATTTTTGTAACATGGCTCATCTGTTCGGGGTTGAAATATGCTGCTTCTCTTCTGCTCTGCAAACTGCGGTTGGACGAACGGATCGAAAACATGGGCGCCAATGGTGACCTGCCCTGCGAACTTTCCGGGACTCTTGCCAATACTGCGGCTCTGCTCGGTGCGCTGTTCTTTCTTCCGGCGATCCTGAACGCGCTGAAGATCGGCGGGATCACGGAACCGCTTCAGGAAGTCCTGCAGAAAGTTCTGCTGTTTCTGCCCAATCTTGCGGCGGCGGCAGCCATCACGGTGGCGGGTCTGATCGCGGCAGGGATCCTCCGGAAACTTGTCCGCGGCATTCTCGGCGGTGCATTGCCCGGAAAACTGGGGATCAAACACGGTGATAAAGTGGCGGAAGCGCTATCCATTGCGGTCTATGCGCTGGTGGCTCTGCCGGTCATCGCGGCGGCTCTGGATGCGCTGAATATCGAAGTCCTTTCCGGTTCCACCGGAGAACTTTTCAGCCGGATGCTGAATGCCGCCGGCAATATTTTCGGTGCGCTGGTGACGGTCTTTGCGGCTTGGCTCGCAGGTACATTTGCGGCGGGGATCGTAACACCGCTGCTGGAATCTTTCGGGTTCAACCGGATGTTCCACGCACTCGGTCTGACGAAAAAAGAGGAAGCACCGGAAGCATCGAAAGCGGTCGGCAGGATCGTTCAGCTCGGCGTGATCCTGTTCGGTATTCTCGGCGGTCTGGAAGTGATGGGGTTCGATTATCCGGCGGAACTGATCCGCGGATTCATCCCCTTTGCGGCAAATCTGCTGTTGGCTGCGGCTGTCTTTCTGATCGGTGTTTATCTTGCCAATCTGGCATCCGGTATGACGGAAAACACATTGCTGCGCTGGACGGTGCGGCTTTCGATCCTTTTCCTGACGGGCGCGATGGCACTTCACGCCACCGGTATCGGCAGTCCGATCATCCAGACGGCGTTTGCCCTGCTGCTGGGTGCTGTGGCAGTGGCGGCGGCGATCGCGTTCGGTCTCGGCGGACGGGAAATTGCCGCGAAAAAACTGGATGACTGGCTCAACAGAAAATAACAACCCGGATTCAAAAAAAATATGATAAAATTCCTGAAGATATTACCCATGCTGATTCTCCCCACTGCAATTTACGGATCGGGCGATCCTTTCGGATTCCAGACAACGGTCCTTCCCAATGGTCTCACGGTCGTTACATCGGTCAATAAAGATTCGCCCAATATCAAGATCTATACCGCGGTCAAAGCCGGATCGGCGCAGGATCCTGCCGAATCCACGGGTCTCGCCCACTACTTCGAACACATGATGTTCAAAGGGACCAGCCGCATCGGTGCGCTGAACTGGAAAAAAGAAAAACCGCTGCTGGATCAGGTGGAATCCCTGTTTGAACAGTATCGCGCCGAAAAAGATGAGGAAAAACGGAAAGCGATCTACGCAGAGATCGACCGTATTTCCGGCGAAGCATCAGCTCTGGCAAACGATGAATACTGGACGCTCGTACGGCAGATGGGCGCTGTCGATACCAACGCATTCACCTCTTATGAGATCACCGCATACGAAAGTGACATCCCGGCAAATATGCTTGACCGCTATCTGGCATTGGAGGCGGAGCGTTTTTCCAATATCGCGCTCCGGCGCTTTCATACGGAATTGGAAACGGTGTATGAGGAATTCAACCGCACCCAGGCATCTGATTCCAGACAGGTCTTCTCCCGTCTCGCGGAAGGTTTGTATCCGGATCACCCCCTCGGCAGACCGGTGATCGGGTTGCCCGGTCATCTGAAAAATCCTTCCATCCGTGATGTCGCATCCTTCTTCAAACAATACTACATTCCGGAAAACATGGTAGTCATTCTTGCCGGAGACATCGATCACAAACAGGCGGTTGCGGCGGTGGAACGCACCCTTGGAAAACTGCCTTCCGCCGGAAAGACAACGGTACAGCCCCTGCCCCCGATGCCGCTTCCGGAGAAGGAACAGGAGGTCACCATCACCACGCCCGGAGCGGAACAACTGGCGATTGCATACCGTGTCCCCAAAAACCGGGAGACAGATTATCTTTTTGATCTGCTCTATTCCATATTGAAAAATGCCCGATGCGGTCTGTTGGATCAGAATCTGCAGCAGGCGCAGAAAGTCCTCTCCGTTTCCGGCGGTGTGTGGACCAATTCGCTGGATCATGTGCTGGTCATCACTGCAACGCCTTTGAAGGGGCAGAGCCTGGACGAACTGCGTGCGTTGATCCTTGCGGAGATCGGCAAACTGCAGAACGGTGATTTCGATCCGGCGATCATCCGCGCGATCACCAATAATGACCGTCTGAATCTGATGGTCATGGCGGAAAACCGCGGCAGCAGCGCAGATGCGGCATTGAATCTGTTTCAGAACGGTCTGACCATAAACGATATTCTTTCCGATATGGAAAAATCGGAGAAAGCGACCCCGGAAATGGTGTCGGCTTACGCAAAGAAACACTTGAAGAATCCGCTGACGCTCAAAAAACTTCAAGGGGAAAACAAGGATCTTGTCCGGGCGGAAAAACCGCTGATCACGCCGGTTGAGATCCCGGAAACGCCCTCCCCGTTTGCTGCGGAACTGGCGGCGATCCCTGCCGGACCCGCACCGGAAGTGGAAGTGCCGGATTTCAGTTTTCTGCAAAAGGATTCCGGCGGGCTGATCGCAATCAAAAACGATATAAATGAACGGTTTACCCTGACGATCTCCATTCCTGCCGGAAGTTACAACGATCTTCTGCTGCCGCTGGTTCTGGATTATGCCGAACTCATCGGTACAGAACAGAAATCTCTTGCGGAATTCAACAGCAAACTCTATGAATATGCGTTGAAACTGGAATTTTCCTGCGATACTCATTCAACAAAAATCAAACTCACCGGATTGCAGAAGAATTTTACCGAAGCCTGTCAACTGCTGAATGAACGGCTCAGGAACGCAAAAACAGATGTTGATGCATGGCAGAAATACGCGGCTCGCACCGAAAAAAGCCGTCAGGACGCCAAAAAAGATCCCATGAAACTGTTCCGGGGAACCATAAACTACGCGCTTTACGGCGGCACAAAGGAGAGCAATCCCAAACTGAATGTGGTGTCGTCCGCAGAAATGAAAAAGCTGGATCCCGCCATTCTGACGGATTACCTGAAAGATCTGCTCCGCAGACCGTTCCAGCTCATCTATTACGGACCGGCAGAACGCCATGAAGTGGAACAAGTTCTGCAGAAAACGATCCTGTCTGAAAAGATCACAGATCCCGTTCCCTATCCGGCGGCAAAAAAATACCGTATCACTCAACCGGAAGGAAATATGGTCTATACCATTCCGGCTCCCGGCGCACAGATCCTGACCGGTTTCATCCGTTGTGACCGGATCGAGATCCCCGGCAACAGAGTCATAGAACGGCTGCTTGAAAATTATGCCGGACAAACCTTTTTCGCGGAACTGCGGGAAAAACAATCCCTCGGTTATGTTGCGCAGGGATATTATGCGATCCCCGCGATCCAGCCGGACAACTATTCCTATTTCGGGGCGATCCTCGGAACCCAGCCCGATAAACTGGCGTCCGGGATCAACGGCATCCGGCAGCTTGTCAATCAGTTGCCGGAAAATGAAGATCTGTTCCACTCCACCCGGCTGAATGCCCTGAGCGTTCTGCGCTCCATCCGGATCAAACCGGAAAGTTTGCCGGAAGTGTACGAAAATGCCGTGCGGCTCCGTCAGCCCCTTGATTACACCCGGCGGGAATTTGATGCCATTGAAAAAATGACATCTGCGGACTTTTTCAAGGAGGCAAAAGACCGGATGAAGGACAAAGGCAGAGATATCTGGCTTCTCTGCGGCGATGTTGACAACAAGGCGGTCGATCCCGCCGTCCTGAAACAAACAGGAAAAGTTGTTCCCTTGACGCCGGGCATGATCCTTCCGGAATAATAAAACGGCACAAAAAAACGGCAGGGCTTGCATCATTCACAAGTCCTGCCGTTTGCTTTACAGACGCTTCGATCAATACTCGATGCAAAGGGGACGCGGCTGATCCGTCACATCCTGTCCTTCCAGATAAGTGAGTTTGCCGGTGGCGGGATCGAATCCGTAGAAACAGATCCTGTCGGAAAATTCATTGGATGCCGTAAAGTATCTGCCGGAGGGGAGAAAATTGATGTCGCGGGGGCTGTCGCCGTGTGCATCCACGATATCGAAAATCTCCAGTTTCCCCGGCTCCACGATCCGGTAACATGCAATGGAATCGTATCCGCGGTTGGACGCATAAAGATACTTTCCGCACGCACAGATACGGATGGCGGAGGCTTTGGTCACAGCATCGCAGTTTTCCGGCAGAGTCGAGATCTTGCCGATGGCTGTAAGCGTTTCATTCTCATACCGGCAGCTGGTGATGCTGTTGCCCAGTTCATTGATGATGTACGCAATATTTCCGGTAAAGATGATGTGGCGGGGCCCGTCACCGGGATCGGCAACAAAAATTTCCGGCTCATTCTTCAGTCCCTGCCCCGGCGTATAAGGATAAAGGAACACCCGGTCCACGCCCAGGTCCACGATACACAGCCGTTTGCCGTCGGGCGTAAAACGGGTGCAGTGGGTGTGGGCACATTCCTGACGGTCCGGGCGGGGACCGACGGGGTATGCTTTGTGGCTGATGACCTGTGTCCGTTCCTCAATGGCGCCATCGGCAGCCGCAAGCCGGAACTCGGCAAAATTGCCATCCAGATAGTTGACGGCGTAAAGAAATTTTCCATCCGGCGATGTGGTCAGGTGACACGCCGCCGCGCCGTCCGTTTCCGCCCTGTTCAGACAAACGATCGTGCCGTCCGGATTCAAAGTATAAGCGGCAACACCGCCTGTTTTTCCTTCATTCCATGTGGCATAAAGATTTTTTCCATCGGGTGAATAGCAGAGATAATTCGTTCCGGCAAGCGGAGTGAACGCCACATTTTCAATTGTACCGTTTTCAGTTTCGCGGCAGAGATAAAGTCCGCCCCGGGCTTCAGGGGAACAGCCGCAGCTGTAAAAAAGTCCGTTGGTCAGCGTCATTTGCCAATCCCTTTATTTGAGGTTGATTTGAACATTATCGATCAGACGGGTCGTACCGAAATATGCGGCAACTGCAATGGTGAGATACCTCATACCGGCAGTTGCGGGGAGCATGGTTTCTGCATCCAGCACCTCCACATAGTCCACCTTTCCACCAGCGGCGGAAATGGTTTCCTGAACCAGCAGACGGGCAGTTTCCGGATCCACCTGCCCCGCTTCCAGTTCGGCTTTCGCCTGAAACAGAGAACGGGAAATGGACAACGCCCGCGCCTTTTCGTCGTCGGAGAGATACTTGTTGCGGGAGCTGAGAGCGAGTCCGGAAGGTTCGCGGACAATGGGGGAGACCACGATCCGGACGGGGAAGTTCAAATCGCGGACCATGCGTTTGATCACAGCCGCCTGCTGGGCATCTTTCTGTCCGAAAACAGCCAGATCAGGCAGCGCGGCATTGAACAGTTTCGCCACGACCGTTGTCACACCGCGGAAATGAATGGGGCGGGTAATGCCGCAAAGACCTTTCGAGATCTTTTCCTCCTGCACATAGCAGGTCAGATCCGCTTCATACATATCGTTGACAGCCGGTGCGAAGATCACATCCACATTGCGTGCTTCGCAAAGTGCAAAATCGTGTTCAAAATCCCGGGGGTAACGGTCAAAATCCTCATTGGGTCCGAACTGTGTCGGATTCACAAAAATGGAAACAGCGATCACATCCGCGCCGTTTTTGCGGGCGGTATCGATCAGAGACATGTGACCGTCATGCAGAAAGCCCATGGTCGGCACAAGCCCCACGGTCTTTCCTGCTTTTTTCATTTCCAGACTCCACGCCTGCAGTTCAGGTATGGCATGGATCACCTTTGTCATGATGCAGACTCCTTATTTCAATGCGGCTGCGATACGGGCGGCAACGGATTTTTCGTATGCATCCAGGTCTTCGATTTTCACCTGAGCAACACCGGTCTCCATGGCAGCTTCCGCCACCATTCTCGCCACACGGGGAACCACACGGACGTCAAAGGGTTTGGGGATCACAAAGGTACTCTTGAGGGGGGATTCCCCTTCAAAGACACCCAGTGCCGCTTCACGGGGATAGGCGGAAACCAGCGTTTTATACACATCTTCCGGCATTTTTTCGCGGACAATGGATGCCAGTGCGCGGGATGCAGCCAGTTTTATTGCTTCATTGATATCGCTTGCACGCACGTCAAGCGCACCGCGGAAGATACCGGGGAAGCCGAGTACGTTGTTGACCTGATTGCAGAAGTCGGATCTGCCCGTACCAGCCACAGCCGCACCGGCGGCAATTGCCTGATCGGGGAAGATCTCCGGCGTGGGATTCGCCATGGCAAAGACAACGGCACCGGGCGCCATGCTTGCCACCATTTCCGGCGTGACCGCGCCGGCGACAGACACACCCACAAAGACATCCGCGCCCTTCATGGCATCTGCCAGAGTGCGCATTTCCGTTTCGTGGGCAAAGCGTTTTTTCTGTTCGTTCAGATCGGTACGACCGGCATGGATCACACCCTTGGAGTCACAGATCGTAAACTTTGCGCGGTCCGCACCGGCAGATATGTAATATTCCGCACAGGCGATACCCGCCGCACCGGCGCCGTTCATCACGAAGCGGCAGTCGCCGATCTTTTTGCCGACAACTTCCAGAGCGTTCAGGATCCCGGAAAGGGAGATGATGGCGGTGCCGTGCTGGTCATCGTGGAACACAGGGATGCCCATGGCTTTTTTCAGTGCAGGTTCCACCTGAAAACAGGCGGGCGCACCGATGTCTTCCAGATTGATACCGCCGAATGTGGGTTCGATGGGCTTGACCGCCGCGATCAGTTTTTCCGGATCGGTCTTACCTTCTTCATTGAACACGCCGCCCAGACAGAGGGGAACAGCATCGATATCCGCAAATTTCTTGAAAAGAACAGCTTTACCTTCCATCACCGGCAGACCTGCACCGGGTCCGATGTTGCCGAGTCCCAGCACTGCAGTACCATCGCTGACAACCGCCACGGAGTTGCCGCGGCCGGTATATTTCCAGATGTTTTCCGGATCATTTTTGATTTCCATGCAGGGAACTGCCACACCGGGTGTGTAGGCAAGTGAAAGATCATCCTGCGTTTCACAGGGTTTGGACGGGATCATGACCAGTTTGCCCGGACGCGGCTCTTCGTGATAGGTGCAACTGGCTTTCTTGAGTTCTTCTTGTGTCATTCTTTTACTCCGTTTCTTATGTTTGCGTCAACAGCAGGTCATTCGTTCCCGCCGCTGATCAAATGATTGATCGTATCAACCGGAACCTTGTCGTAAAGTTCCCCCTGATTATAAAATCCGGCACCGACAGACAGTGCCAGCCAGAGCAGGATCAAGCCCCACGCGAGCAGACGGCTTTTGATGAATACCGAGATGATCGTCAGCAGGATCGCACCTGCAGCAACGACCAGAAGCATCCCGAACAGGCGCTTTCCTTCCGGCATGGCAAATTGGAACGATGATGCGCCGTCCGGCAGCGTTTTGTGTTCGTAAACGAGTTTGCGCGGAGCGACCGCAGGAACGGTCAGCAGTTGGCTGATGATCTTGTCCCAACCCGCTCCCATGTAGTGAAATTTCTCACCGCCGAGATCGATCATGGATACGCGGCAGGATCCTTTTTCATAAGCTTTTTCCGCAAAGATGATCTTTCCGTCCGGCGTCGCGGAAAGGGCTTTTGCTCCGGACCGGAGTTTTGCAGGATACAGCAGAGACGGCGTCTTTTCGATTTCCAGTATGCCGAACATGGATTCCAACACAGATGCCGGGATCATTTCCGGGTCCGCGGCGGGATCGGGGATCGCCGGAACAAGTTCCGCGAGGGGCGTCAAAGATGCCTGATACGCAATTTCGGGCGAAAGAAACAGGATCGTGCCGCCGCGCTTCACATATTCGCGTACAGCCTCAAAGGAGGCGGCGTGCCACCGGGTGAAGTCGGTTTGATGAAAAACCAGCATCCGGAAATTTTCAAGGCTGTCCGCATCCATCGGCACATCCGTTGAATAAAGCCGGAAGATCATATTCTGTTTTTTGAAGCCCGGGTTCGATGAGAATTGTATAAAACGGGAAGCACGGTCCGCGATCAATCCGTAAGCGGCTTCACCGGGTTTCATGGGATAGATCCGAATGTAGGGATCGGAGATCCGGCAATCATTGGAACTGATGATATATTCCCGTGAGCCGTCCAGCTGAAACAGCATGGAAGTCCGCTGGGTCGAGTGGGCAGGCGCAAAAAATTCCGCAGAAAAATACGCTTCCGGGTCCGTCTGCTTCTTTTCCGATGCGATCCGAATCTTTACCACACGGTCTTTTTCGCCACCGTTCCGCAATTCAAATTCACAATAGGCGCCCGCATTTGCGCGCAAAGTCTGTGCAGGACCCGCTGCAGTGATACGGGTACGGGAAATTGTGAGTTCCGATGCAGAAAGCATACCGGTCACGAGCAGAAACAGACTGCACCACACGAATGCCATCACAGGGCGGAAAATCATACGATTCATAAATCGGACCTTTCATCTTGAAAGAGTGTCATCATTTTTCATTGTATGATATAATATATCCGCTTGCGAAAAAAAAGCAAGAAAAAGCAGAAAAAAGTCAGCATTTCGCCGTTACGCGGTTTCCGGATTGGGAAAAAAATCCGTTTTTTTTGGATTTCCGGCTTGAAAAAGCGGAAACGGATAACTATAGTACAACAAAAGTAGAACAAAATACCGCAAGGATATCCCTTATGCCGAAAGCAGGTTTGGAATACTATCCGAAAATGGAGCGCATTGCCAGTGAACTCCGCCAGGAAATCTCCGACGGCAGACACGGCACCAGCGGCTCGCCCTTCATGACCACCCGTTACCTGATGACTTACAAGGGGATCTCCCTCAAGACGGCACATAAAGTTCTCGGGGTACTCTGTACGGAAGGTCTGCTGGAAGTCAAGGGGAAACGCTACTATCTGCGTGACACAGCCGCCGCCTCTGTTCCTGCGGCGAAGAAGCGGATCGGGCTTCTTCTGACCCGTCTGGATACGCCTTATTTTTCCAATCTTGCATCCAATCTGGAGGAGATCACCCGTGAACTCGGAGCGGAACTGCTCATCTCCATCAGCGGTTATGATCCGGATCTGGAACGGAAACGGCTGAAAGATTTTCTCAAAAACGGTGTTTCCGGCATCATTGCCTGTCCGTGGGCACTGTCAGACAACGAGCAGAGTTATCGTGAGCTGCCCGTCCCGTATGTATTGATCGGCAGAACATTGCCGGGGGGCAATGCGGAATCTGTTCTTGTGGACAACCTGAAGGCGGCACGGCAGACGGCACATCATCTGATCGAGACCGGGTGCCGTGAATTTTTCTATGTGGGACCGGACAATCTTCAGGACGATCAGCGTCTGAACGGGTTCAGGATCGGACTTTTTGAAGCGGGGATCGAACTGCCGGCAGAACATATTATCCGGCTGCCGGATGAACACAGCAGTCTGGTACGGCTCAAAGAAAAACTCAATCATTGCCGGACCAGAGCGGGCGTGTTCTGTTATCACGATCTTTTTGCAGCGCACGTGATCCATCTCTGCCACGAAAGCAAAATCAGTATTCCTGAAAAATGTGCCGTGACGGGATTCGACAATCTGCCGGTCGCATCTGCCATCTGGCCGCCTCTGACCAGTGTGGCGTATCCCATCCGCAGTATTGCACGCAGCGCGGTGGAGATCCTGTTCACCCGTATGGCAACGGGGCGGACCGGAGGCGGGACAGCACGTTATCTTGAACCGGAATTGATCGTCCGCCAAAGCAGTGCGGGTAATGTATAAATCAGAATTCACCAACACAACATACAAAAAAAACAAACAACGGAGAAAAGAAAAAATGGCGATCACACAAACAGCGATCAGTTATTACGGGATGAACTATGTGGAACATGCCGCAGCAGATTTTCAGGAAATGAAAGATCACGGCTGTACCACGGTGATCCTCGCCGTAACAGAATTTGATTTTGATTTCTGGCGTCCCAACATTCCGAAGATCGTGGCAAAAGCCCATGAACTCGGATTGCGCGTTCTGCTGGATCCGTGGGGGATCGGTAAATATTTCGGCGGCGAACAAGTCAGTAAATTTCTGCAGAACAATACGGAGAACCGTCAGGTTTCCGCGCTCACCGGCGAAAAACTGCCGTACGCCTGTTTCAATACCAACAGTTTCCGGGACTACTTCCAGAATATGTGTCTCTCTCTGGCAAGAGAAGCGGGAGCCGACGGCTTTTTCTGGGATGAACCCCATTACGCCTTCCCCAAATCCTATGCCAGCATCACCGGCGGCGCCGGGGAAGATTGGACCTGCCGCTGTCCGGTCTGCATGAAAAAATTCCAGGATTATTACGGCTATGAAATGCCCAGAGTCATGAACGATGATGTAAAACAGTTCCGCTGGCGCGAAGCATTGTTCATCCTCACGGACACATCCCGCAAGATCAAAGAGATCAACCCGGATCTGGAGATCACCTGCTGCGTCCACGCAACGCTGAATACATATTATGTAACGGAATACCGCGGCTATGACAACTGGGATATGGTCGCGTCCTGCCCGTGGTTTGATGTCTTTTCCACAACGATCATTGCGTGGGAACTGCCGGAACCTTTCTTCGAAAACATCACGAAACGGACCGTCGAAATGGCGAAAAAATACGGCAAGAAATCCGAACGCTGGATCATGGGCTACTTCAAACAGCCGAAAGATTTTGCCCAGATCGACAAAGTGGTGGATCTTTACGAATCTCTGGGCGTTGACCGCATTGCCGCGTGGACGTACCGGGGCGGTTACGGAACCGTTCTGGCGGCTCCGGATGCGCTCAAACTCTGGGATGCCATCGGCGAAAACTACAAACGCGTTCTGAAGAAATAAGGTGATCACAATGGAAAAACTCAACGATTTCGGCTACGTGGAAAATGCCTTCGCCAATGTCCGCGAAGTCATGGAGAAACAGGCGGACAACATCCGTGCGGGTGCTGCGCTCATGGCGGAGGCGATCAGAAATGACCGTCTGATCAATGTGTACGCGGGCGGCGGACATACCACACTTGCCATGGGAGAAATGTTCTTCCGTGCCGGGGGACTTGCCAATATCAATCCCCTGATGGAAACAGCGCTTTCCGTTTTCAATCAGGCGTTGAAATATCTGGAGCTGGAACGGACGGTGAACTTCGGTGCGTCCATCATCAAATATTACGATATTCAGAAGGATGATGTGGTGCTTTTCTTCCACAATATCGGGATCAATCCCGCCACCATCGATGCGGCAATGGAAGTCAAAAAACGGGGCGGAAAAATCATTGCAGTTGCCAGCAGTTACTGGCAGAATGAAATGCCCGCAGACCATTTTATCCGGCACCCTTCCGGAAAAAATCTTTTTGATTTTGCCGATGTCTGTATCGACGACTACAATCCTGTGGGCGATGCCATTGTGAATGTGCCGGGTCTGGATACGCCCATTGCGCCGGTATCCAACATTGTAGACTTCACCATAGCCCATCTGCTTGAGATCGAAACGGTGCGTCAGTGCATCGAACAGGGGATCGTTCCCCCGGTCTGGAACAGTGCGAATGCGCCTGGCGGCGATGAAAAGAATGCTGCTTATCTCAAGAAATACAAACCCCAAATCAAGAGTCTCTGACCTATGTACAACTACGAAAAAATGAATCAGGCTTTGCTTGAACTCTGCGAAAAATACAGTGTCGCCGCACGGGGCACCATCTCTGCCGCCGATTGCGGTTTTTCCAAACTCACCTGCACCTGCGGCAAGGAAACGATCCTTCTTCCGTGGCGTGTGGAACGCCGTTTCTTTGAACTGAAAAAGATGCTGGCGGACGGCACGCTGGAAGATCTTTCCACTCTGCGCTTCTGCACCGTCAAAAACGGCGGCTGCCTGAAAGCCCAGATCGCAAAGGAACTGGATCTTGCCGCCTTTTTCACCGGCAGCCCGGTCAGAAGTGTGTTTGCCGCATGCAGTCAGGGCTGTGCTGCCAACATCATTGCAAAACTGGAAAACGATGTGAATGTGAGCATTGAATGTTCCAACCGTCTGCCCGGTTCTGCCACGCCCATCGACAGACATGAACTGATCGCCTCCCGCGGTGTTGCATCCGATCAGGTTGTCGACACCCAGGTCCCCCAGTCCAGCGTCTATGTGTATAATCAGGACGGCGAAGAACGCTACACCGATACGGATACGGAACTTTTCGGGTTCAGTTATGAGGAGATCTGGACGATCCGCGCCGCGTTCGCCGCACTTGCCGACACCAGCCTGTTTGATGTCTGGAATGCGGCATACGCCACCATGATCACGGCTGCGGGATCCGCACTGGCATCCGACGAACAGAAAAAAGTCATTTTCCTCTGAAAGAAAGGCAGTTTACCGATATGAAACCTTTGAAGATCGCAATGATGAGTCTGACCCACGGTCATACGAGAAAATATTATCAGGTCCTCCGCGACAACCCGAAACTGGACTGGGTGGCGAGCTGTGCGGAAGATCAGCGTGCAAAAGATGTGTACGACCTTTACAAAACCGGTGTCCCCTGCTACCTTGATCCGGTCAAAATGTTTGAAGAACATCCCGACATCGAAGCAGTGGTTCTGGCATCAGCCAACAGCAAACACATGGAACAGATCCGTTTCTGCGCAGAACGGGGCATCCATATCCTTTCCATGAAAGTCCCCACGTTCGATATGAAAGAATATGATGAAATGATCGAACTGTGCGACAAAGCCGGTGTGGTCTGTCAGGTGGAACTGGAAATGCACTACAACCCGGTCGTCCTCCGTCTCAAAAAACTTCTTGCGGACGGTGCGATCGGCAAGATCCTTGCAGTTCAGGCGACCAACATCACGCTGTCCCCGGTCTGGGCGTTCCCGTGGCAGGGCGTTCCGGAAGAATCCTTCGGCAGCCGGGTCGCGCTGAAAGACGGCGACACCCGTTTCCGCGGCGGTGCGCTCTGTGACCATCCCCACATTTTCGACTTGATCCGTTGGCTCACGGGCAGTGATTTCGATTACATCTACTCCCAGGTCGCCCCCAACCTCCGGAAAGATCTGCAAGTGGAAGATATGCTGCTCGCCAACGGTAAGATGAAAGACGGCACGGCGTTTCTCTTTGACCCCTCCTGGTCCCGTCTGGAAGAACGGATCCCCGTCCCCGCACCGGGCTGGGAAGTATTCCCCAAACGGATGGAAGTCAATCTCATCATCACCGGGGAAAAAGGTGTTCTCGCCTGCGATTGCTTCGGACCGAATGTCTATCACAACGGCGCGCCCAACGACCGTTACACCGTTCAGTACACCTATTTTGATGAATGGGTCGGACTGATCGATGAATTTGTGGATTGCATCCGCAACGGCAAACAGCCGAAGATCAATCTCAAATGGCATAAACAGACCATTCAAGCCATGCTCGGCTGTTATGAAAGCATCAGGAACAATCAGCCTGTAACCATCAGTGCTGAATAAAAACAGGACCCTGCCCCCATGTCTTATACGGAACATGAGATCCTTACCGCCCGGGTGAACCCGCAGCCCGTCGATTTCAGGCTTGACGGCGATGCTGTCTGCCGTCTGGATAACAGTGTTGAATTTATGATCGCCGCGCCGGAACCCGTTGACGGACTGGAGAAGATCATCCGTCTTTTCTGGAACATCACGCCTTCGATCCGGTACAGTGCAGAAGAAAATTCCCGCAGAAAAGGCGCATACAGTCTGACCGTGAAAGAAGATCAGATCCGCATTTCCGCACCCGATCGCGAAGGTGTTCTGAATGCGCTCAAAACGCTGCGTCAGCTTGCGGAAGAGGAACGCGGCGTTCTCACTTTCAGTGCATACGAACTGCCGGTCTGTACCATCAGCGATGAACCCGCCGTGAATTTCCGGGGTCTGCATCTCTGCTGGTTCCCGGAAAATCAGCCGTATCAGATCGAACGCGCCATCCGCCTGGCGGCGTATTGCAAATATAATTATGTTGTACTTGAGACATGGGGCGTGTTTCCTTTTGAATCTGCCCCGTTTCTCTGCTGGCAGGATAAAGCGCTTGATAAAAATGAACTCAAGCGTATCATTGCCGACGCTAAAGATCTGGGCGTGACGGTGATCCCGCAGTTCAATATTCTCGGTCATGCGTCAGGCTCCCGGGAAAATGGCGGCAAACATGTGGCGATCAACCGTTCACCGGAATATGCGTCTCTCTTTGAACCGGACGGATGGAGTTTCTGCCTCACCAATCCGGAAACAAGAAAGATCCTCTCCGCATGCATCACTGAAATGTACGAATGTTTCGGGAAACCCGGATTTTTCCACATCGGCAGCGATGAAGCCCGTCTGCTGGCAACCTGCCGGACCTGTCGCCGGACCAACAGAAAAGAACTGATCAAAGATCATTTTCTCCATTTTCACGGTCTGATGGCGGATCAGGGCGCACGGATCATGATGTGGCACGATATGCTACTGAACCGCGAAGATAAACGCTGGGACGGCTATATCGTCTGCGGTTCCGTCAAGGACGGCTTGACCGATCTTTACAAGGAACTGCCGGACGATATTGTGATCTGTGACTGGCAGTACGATTATCCGGAAGGCAAAGACGGGACACCTCCCCTCTGGCCGACAAGTAAATTCTTCAAAGCCAACGGTTTTGATGTACTTGTCTCCCCCTGCCAGAACCTGAAAGGGCTCGCCGCCTTGTCCGGATTGGCTGCCGCAGAACCCCTGATGGGCGTACTCGAAACCACTTGGGCGGATCTGGATACCGGGATGTTTACGACCGTTTACAAAGGATCGCGCGCCATCTGGCACGGCGGCAATATGGAACGGCTGACAGAACGGTTTTTCAATGTCTGGGACGCCGACGCCATGTGTCTGATGCACAGGATGCTGCGTCAGGTGGAAAACGATATGGGGCTGCGGGATTATTACGCCGCAGGACGCATCACATTACAGGTCTCTGAAAAAATTTATATCTGAACACAGGAGAACATAACATGACAGATCGGACGAGAGATTACTTTATTCAATCCATTACGCCGCCGCCGCAGAAGATCGATGTTCAGGACGGCGCATACTATGAACTGTGCAACGGTGCAAAACTTTTATTCAACGCCCCCGCTGACGCGGCGGATATTCTCCGGGAAGATGCTTTTCTCTACTGGAAGATCGAGTTTGATGTCACTTGCGGCAACGCAGATCCCGCTGTGCCTGCAGAGGGATATCAACTGACTGTCACCGCAGATTCCATCACGCTTCAGGCATCGGACGCTGCCGGTGTCCGCAATGCGCTGCGTACACTGCGTCAGTTGGCACAGCCGGAACGGGGAGTCCGGATCATATCCAAACACATCCTGCCCCAATGCCGTATCGAAGACGCCCCGGCGTTGTCGTTCCGCGGAATGCACATCTGCTGGTTCCCGGAAACGGAAGCGACCCACATCGAAAAGATGATCCGGATGGCGGGTTACTACAAGTACAACTATATCGTACTGGAACCGTGGGGCGTATTTCCTTTTGAATGTGAGCCGGATTTCTGCTGGAAAGACAAAGCCGTGCCGCGCACCGTATTCAAAAAGATGATCAATCTGGCAAAAAGTCTGGGCATCACCGTGATCCCCCAGCTGAATCTGAACGGACACGCCTCACTTTCACGCGGCGGATCCGGCAAACATTTCGTACTGGATCAGCATCCGGAATACGCCCCGCTTTTTGAACCGGGCGGATGGTGCTGGTGTCTCAGCAATCCCGAAACAAGAAAACTTCTGACTGCCATGGTGGAGGAACTGCATGAATTTTTCGGCAATCCCCCGTACTTCCATGCGGGCTGTGATGAAGCGCACGATATGGTCACCTGTGCGGAATGTGCGGAACATCTTCCCGCAGATCTGCTTCAAGATCACCTTGTCTATTTCAATGATCTGTTCAGAAAACGCGGCGCCCGGATGATGATCTGGCACGATATGCTGCTGGATCACGCAGAAAAACGCTGGGAGGGATATGTGGTCTGCGGCAATCAGAAAACAGGCACAACGGAAATGTACAAAACACTGCCGAAAGACATTCTGATCTGCGACTGGGAATACTGCAACTGCGTGCCGCCGCGCGATCAGGATTTTGAATGGGAATCCACCCGGTTCTTTATGGATGCCGGGTTCGATACCCTGCTCTGTCCGTGGCAGGTGGCTGTCAACTGCGTCAGTCAGGGACGGTATATCTGGAAAAATAACGGGTTCGGTCTGCTGGGGACATCATGGCATACCTGCTTTGCCAGTGATTTCCAATCCATTTTTCTCGCAACTGCTGTCGGTGCATGGAATCCGGCTGCCGGTATTCAGGGCATGAATAAACTTCATGGCTGGAACCGTCATATCCGCGCAGTGGAACAGGATATGAATCTGGAACAGTATGAAGACTTTGGATACAACACTCAATATCAGATATCTCCCGAAAGATTTCAGGGGATGGTACAGTAAAAGGAGACTGGGATATGACAGAACGCGAAGAACAGATCCTGCGGGAAAGACTCATGCCGCAACCGGTGAAAGCTGTTTTCAAAGACGGAGCGGATTATCGACTGACACCCGGCTGTGCGGTGAAGTTGAATCTGCCCGCAAAGATCGCAGAGAAAGGCGTTGCTCTTGCAAAGTCCATCTGCATCAACCAATGGAAGATCACGCCGGAAATCACCGTTGGAACCTGCAGAAAAAAGATCCACCCGGAAGGCTGTGAGATCAGCATCAGGACAAAAGATCTGACGATCTCCGCCTCGACGCCTGACGGATTGCGCAATGCGCTGAAAACGCTCCGTCAGCTTGCAGAACCGGAACGGGGCGTGGAACATTTTGAACATTACATCCTGCCCCGCTGCGAAATCGCGGATGAACCTGCATTTTCCTTTCGCGGTATCCATATCTGCTGGTTCCCGGAAACGCCGCTTTGGGAGATCGAAAAACAGATCCGGCTCGCCGCTTATTTCAAGTACAATTATGTGGTTCTGGAGCCGTGGGGGATCTTCCCCTATAAGTGTCATCCTGAATTTTATTTCAGCAGCATGAAGATCAAACGCAAAGATGTGCGCCGTCTGGTGGCTCTCGGCAGAGAATTGGGCGTTACATTGATCCCGCAGATCAATATTTTCGGTCATGCCTCGTGGGCGAGAAGCGGAAGCGGAAAACATGCTACGCTGGGCAGCCATTTTGAATTGGCAAGCCTCTTTGAGCCGGATGGATGGAGCTGGTGTCTCAGTAATCCCCATACCAGACAGTACATCGAAGATCTGATCACGGAGATCATGGAAGTCTTCGGCAATCCGCCGTATTTCCATGCGGGATGCGACGAGGCGGATAATATGCTTTCATGTTCCCTCTGCCGGAAAGCAGAGCCACGGAAACTTGTCCGTGACCATCTGCTGCATTTTTACGGATTCCTCCGGGAACGCGGTGCAAAAATGCTGATGTGGCACGATATGCTGCTGAACAGAGAAGATGAACGCTGGAAGGGATATATCGTCTGCGGCTCAAAAGAAAACGGCATCTCCGATCTCTACAAAGACCTGCCGGACGATATTCTGATCTGTGACTGGCAGTACGGTCAGCCGAAAGAAGGCGCCGATCCTGAATGGCCCACAAGCATCTTCTTCAAAGAAGCCGGATTCAATGTGCTGGTCTGCCCGTGGTACGACCGGATCGGAGCTGGAAAAATCATCCGCTTCGCCGCACAAAATAAACTCGGCGGCGTCCTTCAGACCACATGGCACAGAAACAGAGGCTTCCAAATGCCGTACGCATTTATCGTGTCCGCGTGCTGCGCATGGAATCCCGGTCAGCCCGTTTCCAACAGTGGTGTCAGCTGCAGAGAATCGACATTCAACGGCTATCTGCGACAGGTGGATCAGGATATGAATATCGCCGGAGATTATAAAAAATCCGGCAGAAGTATCTGGCAGATCGTACCGGAATCATATCCGGATTGATCCGGGATACTACGCCACGGCATGGTACGCCGGGGCGCGGCACCGCGCGGTTACCGCGCTCACCCGCCGCAGAGCGGTTTCGCTCTGCCGGCGGGTGTTCCGTTCCTGCCGGTCTGCGCGGAGCGCGCCCGGCGGAACGGTGGTGCCGCCCCCGGCGTTTTCGTGTTATGTATCTTTCATTTTTTCTGTTTGCATTTTTATTTTTTTATGATATATTATATGCCTGAAATTTTACTGAACACCAATTGGGACAGGCTTATTTATCATGCAGATCAGAAACATTGCCATTATTGCTCACGTTGACCACGGCAAGACGACGCTTGTGGATCAGATCATCAAACAGTCCAAACTTTTCCGTGACAATCAGGAAATGCACGAACGTTTTCTTGACAACAACGATCTTGAGCGTGAGCGCGGGATCACGATCCTTGCAAAAAACATCAGTGTCAATTACCGCGATACAAAAGTGAACATCATCGACACCCCGGGTCACAGTGACTTCGGCGGTCAGGTGGAGCGCGTCCTGAATCTTGCGGACGGCGCGCTGCTGCTGGTCGATGCGGCGGAAGGTCCCCTGCCCCAGACGCGTTTTGTGCTTCAGAAAGCGTTGGCATTGAATCTCAAACCGATCGTTCTGATCAACAAAGTGGACCGTCCCGATGCCCGTCCGATGGAAGTTCTGAACGAAGTTTTTGATCTTTTCATCGACCTGAATGCAACGGAGGAACAGCTGGATTTCCCGGTCCTTTACGGCAGCGGAAGAAGCGGCTGGGCGACAGAAGATCTGGAAAACGGGAGCCGTGATTCCATTCTGCCGCTGATGGATGCGATCATCGACAAAGTCCCTGCTCCGGCGATCATTGACGGTCCGGTCCAGGCGCAGATCACCACATTGGATTACAGCGACTATGTGGGGCGGATCGGGATCGGCAGAGTTCACCGCGGGACGCTTTCCATGGACCGTCCTCTTGTCGTGATCAAACGCGACGGCACTACGGTTTCTGCCGGGATCAAACAGCTTTTCACCTTTGAAGGGATCGGCAGGACCGAAGTCCAGAGTGTGCCCTGCGGCGACCTCTGTGCCATTGTTGGTGTGGAAAACATCGACATCGGCGACACCTTCACGGATGCGGAATCTCCGGAAGCCATGCCCCCCATTGCCATTGACGAACCCACGGTTTCCATGACATTCCGTGTCAACGATTCCCCGCTTTTCGGCAAGGAGGGAAAATATATCAGCAGCCGTCACATCCGTGAGCGTCTGTTCAAAGAAGCGGAGCGCGATGTGGCTCTGCGTGTGGAAGAAAACAGCGGCGACTCCTTCAAAGTCAGCGGACGCGGCGTGCTTCACATTGCCGTTCTGATCGAAACCATGCGCCGTGAAGGCTACGAATTGACCATCACGCAGCCGCAGGTCATCGTGAAAGAAATCGATGGTATCAAACACGAACCTGTTGAAGTTCTGACCATCGATGTTCCGGGCGGTGCTGCAGGCAAAGCCATCGAACTTGTCGGACAGCGCAGAGGCGAAATGTCCAAGATGGAACAGCACGGCGAACGGCAGCTGATCGAATTCAATATTCCCACCCGCGGCATTATCGGTCTGCGCAGCAAGATCATGACAGCCACTGCCGGGGAAGCCATCATCTCCCACCGTTTCGATCATTACGAACCCTTCAAGGGCGACATCCCCCAGCGTCAGAACGGGGTCATGGTCAGTATGGGTGCAGGCAGAGCCGAAGCGTATGCCATCGATGGTCTGCAGCTCCGCGGTTTCTTCTTTGTGGAGCCGACCACCGAGACTTATGAAGGGATGATCGTCGGTCAGCACTGCACAAGCGACGATCTGGAAGTCAATCTCCAGAAAGCGAAAAAACTCACCAATATGCGTGCATCCGGTTCCGACCGCAACCTGAAGATCGCTCCGGCGCAGAAAATGAGTCTGGAAGAAGCGTTGGAATACATTGCCAATGACGAATTTGTGGAAGTGACTCCGTTGAACATCCGGCTCCGCAAACGGTATCTCTCCGCGCTGGAACGCCGCCGCGTCCATGTAAGCAAACTCAAACAGAGCGGACTGCTCCCCGACTGATGATCGATTTTCAGAATGTCAGCAAACTCCTGGGCGGCAAGGACATCCTCAAAGATGTAACATTCCGCATCAACAAAGGGGAACGGATCGGATTTGTGGGACCGAACGGGTCCGGCAAAACCACCGTCTTCTCCATGATCTGCGGCGATATGTCTCCGGACAAAGGCGAGATCCTGAAACCGGAAAAGGCGCGGATCGGTATTTTGCGTCAGCAGCTGGGATTTTTCAAAGCGGAAGACCCCCTCATTTCCTATGTTATGACCGCCTCCGGAGAACTGCCCGCCATTCAGGCTCAGATCGAATCCATTGAAGCTGAACTCAAACACCGGGACGCCGATGAAGCCACGCTGAACGAACTGGGCAGACTCCAGAGCGCATTTGAACATCTGGGCGGTTACGATATGGAACACCGCGCCGCAGCAGCTTTGGCAGGACTCGGTTTTCAGGAGGAAGTTTATCGCAAACCCATCGGCGAATTTTCCGGCGGATGGCAGATGCGCGCCTGTATGGCAAAAGTCCTGCTTGGTGAACCGGATATTCTTCTGCTGGACGAACCCTCCAACTATCTGGATATTCCTGCAGTGGAATGGCTTCAGCGCAAACTCAAAAATTATGAAGGTACGCTGCTGCTCATTTCCCACGACAGATTCCTGCTCAATTCCCTTACCGATATCACCCTTGAGATCAACGGCGGAAAGATCACCCGTTATCCCGGCAACTACACCTATTACGTGCAGGAGCGCGCCGGACGCCGGATCCAGGCGGAAGCCGCACGGAAAAACAATGAACGGCGCAGAAAAGAACTGCAGGACAATATCAACCGTTTCCGGGCGAAAGCCACCAAGGCGGCACAGGTGCAGTCCTGGATCAAAATGCTGGAAAAAATCGAAGATGTGGCGATCCCGGAAGACCTGCATTTTCAGGGCAGGATCAGGATCCCCGAACCGCCGGATTGCGGACAGGAGATCGTCCGTCTGGAAAATCTTTCCCACAGTTATGATGGGACCCGTCAGGTATTGAAGGATGTGAATCTTGCGTTGCAGAAAGGGGAAAAACTCGGCATCATCGGCTATAACGGCATGGGAAAAAGTACCCTGTTGAAGATCATTGCCGGAAGATTTCCGCCGTCGGAAGGCGAATGCCGCCTCGGTCATAAAGTCGTGACTGGCTATCAGGCGCAGGAATTCGCAGAACTTCTTCCCGCTGAACAATCTGCGTTCGACGTTGTCAAAACTGCGGCGCAGGGGAACGATGTCAGTTCCCAGCGGGTGCGCGAGATCCTGGGCGCATTCGGTTTCAGCGGGGAAGCGGCGGAAAAACAATGCCGTGTCCTCAGCGGCGGCGAAAAGATCCGTCTCTGTTTTGCCCGGATCTTCGTAAATCCGCCCAATCTGCTGATCCTTGACGAACCGACGACGCACCTTGATGTGGCTGCCCGTGAAATGCTGCAGGAGGCGATCCGCACTTACAAGGGAACCGTCTGTCTGGTCAGTCACGATATTGAATTTCTCCGCGGCTCAGCGGCTACGATCCTGGAAATGACACCGCGTCACGCCCGGTTCTTCCCGGGTAATTACGATTACTACAAGGAAAAGACCGCAGAAGAAACTGCCGCCGCAGAAAACAACACGGTCAAAAACGAACAGCGTACCGGCGGGACAAGCCAGAAAGATGTCCGTCGCGAAAAAGCACGGCGCAGAAACGAACTGGCACCGGAGAAAAAGCGTCTGGAAAAAGAAGTCGCCCGGCTGGAAAAAGCCATTGAGGCGGGAGAATCGGAAAAGGCTGAACTGATCGCCATTCTTTCCAATCCGTCGGCAGATACCGATTTCTCCACGCTGCAGAAAAAACTGAAGGATCTGGACTACGATATTTCAAAAGCGACTATTGCATGGGAAGAAACAGCCACCGAACTGGAGGCATTGATGAGCGAATACGAACAGATTTAAGATAAAATCTTTTCTTTGCCATTGAAAAAAACAGTTCGCGCGCTATATTTCACTACAAATATAAACAAAAACAGAAAATTACAGATACAACGGAGCAAAAAAATGTCACAGAAAAAGAAAACGGTCGAGTTCAACAAACAAACTCCCCTGCCCCCGAAAAATGTCAAACAGCTTGATACCGATGAGATCCTCTCCGGCGTCGAAAAATTTGAATTCCTTCTCGGTCAGTATTGGAAACAGCTGGTCATCGGTGTCAGCGCCATTGCGGTGATCATCGTTGCGCTGATCCTGATCCAGTTCGCCATGGAATCTGCCGACAACAAACTGCGTCAGGCTTTCGCCGATGCGGCAACCACGGAACAGTTGGAAAAAATCATCAGCGAAAACAAGGATCACCCCGCCGCACTTCCGGCGAAACTCCGTCTGGCTGAACTTTATGCTGAACAGAAATCCTACCGCGTCGCATACGAAACGCTGCGCGATATCTATCTTTCCAATTCCGCCGATGCGTTCCTCCGCGTCCGTGCCGGACTCCTCGCGCCCTATATGCTGGAAAAAGATCAGAAGATCGCAGAAGCCATCAACAGCTTCACCGAAATCGCCAATGACGCCAATGCCAACGAAAATCAGCGTACGGAAGCCATCTTCGCCGCCGCACGCCTGAGTCTGAAACTTGACAAAAAAGCGGATGCGGAACGGTTCCTTGCGATGGTCAATTACAATCAGGAACCCAAGACCTACTGGGTCGCCCAGTGCGCTGCTCTCAAACTGCAGATCGCATCTGTTCCCGCAAAATAAATCCGGGAGGATCTGCCCGTGACCAGCGCCGCTCTGACCAGAAAACAATCTGCTTTGATCGCGTCTCTGCGGTCACGGCACGGCAGAAAAGATTCCGGTCTCTGCCTGTGTGATGGTCTCCGCGCGTGTTCGGAAGTCATTACTCTGCGCCCCGATCTGCTGGATATGATCCTGATACGGGATGATTTTCCGGGGGGGATCGACTTCCCCGTCGAACCGGTGGTCCTCGGCGCATCTGATTTTGAAAAAATCACCCAGACGGTCCACTCACAGGGGATCGTGACCGTGTCACGGCGTCCCGAAGCGGGTGATCCCGCAGCACCGCTTGCCGATCCTTTCGCCCTGGTGCTGGATCAGGTCCGCGATCCCGGAAATTTCGGGACGATCCTGCGGACTGCCAGAGCCGTCGGTTTGAAAGAAGTATTTCTGACAAAAGGCTGCGCCGATCCTTTTCACGACAAGGTGATCCGTTCGGCGTCGGGAGCCCAGTTCGCCCTGACGATGCGGCATTATGAGGATCTTCCCGCACTGGCGGAAACGCTCCGCGGTCTGGGCGTCGAAACATTCTACCGGACCCTGCCCGATGCAGGGTGCAATCTCTTTGCAGCTGAAAATGTTTTTGAACGGTCCGCCATCATTCTCGGCTGCGAATCCACCGGCGTTTCCGAGCTGGAAGGCTCTGCCGGATTGAATATACCGATGCCCGGTTCCGCTGAATCGCTGAATGTGGCGCAGGCGGCTACCGTGATCCTCTTTGATTATGTACGGCGGATCACCACCTGAAAGGAGATGACGGAATATGTCCAACGAAAACTGCATTAAACTGACCGATTATCTCACACGGGATAATATTCTTTTTCTGCGCGGCAGACAGAACAAAAGCGAAGTTCTGAACGCATTGATCGACCTCATAACAGAACATGAAGATATCGACAGCCGGGAGGAATTTGCCCACGATATTTTTCATCGGGAAACCCTGCTGAGTACCGGGATCGGCAATAATATCGCCGTTCCTCATACCCGTCTTGATGAAGTGGACGATGCTGCTGTGGCGCTGGCTGTTGTGCCGGAAGGCGTATCGGATTATCAGGGACCCGATGGTCTGCCGGTGAAACTTGTCTTTATGATCGTTGCCGGAAAAGACCGGAAAACGATCCATATCAAACTGGTCAGTACCATTGCAAAATTGTTTGACGGCAGAATGAAAGCCGCGTTCCTTGCGTCAAATGATGCCAAGACCTGTATGGACATTCTGACCATTGCCGAAAAATAAAACGGAACTATTACCGACGGAGATCGACCGCATGAATCCTCAGAAAATCACTTTTATCGGCGCCGGAAAAATGGCAACTGCAATCGCAGCCGGACTTGCTAAAACACCGGAAACATTCCAATGTTCCGCGTATGATGTCTCGCCGGACGCAGCAAAAACATTCGCAGAAAAAACCGGTTATCCTGTTTGCAATACGCTGGAATCGGCATTGAGTCAGGCGGAAGTTGTTGTGCTGGCAGTCAAGCCCCAGTTTGCAGCCGAGGCACTGAACGCAGCCGCGACATATCTTCAGGGGAAACTGCTGATCTCCATCGTTGCGGGTTGGACCATTGCCACGCTCCGCGAACATGCCGGGATCTCCCGGATCGTCCGCGTGATGCCCAATACCCCTGCTCTTGCAGGAGAAGGAATGAGCTGTTACGCTCCTGCGGCTGATGTGACGGCTGAAGATGAAGAAATCGCCGCCGCCATCCTCGGTCATGTGGGAAAAGTCCGTAAGGTTCAGGAAAAACAACTGGATGCCGTTACAGGTTTGAGCGGAAGCGGTCCGGCGTATGTTATGGAATTTATTATGGGACTTGCAGATGGCGGCGTTCATTGCGGTCTGCCCCGTGATGCCGCATTGGAATTGGCGATCCAGACCGTTCTCGGTACGGCTGCGATGTGCAGAGAAAATCCTGCAGCGATCGCCACGCTCCGTGATGCGGTGATCTCCCCTGCCGGAACGACGGCGGAAGGGATCCTTGTTCTGCAGGAAAATGCGTTCAAGGCGGCGGCGGCAAAGGCAGTGATCGCAGCGGCGAACCGTTCTGCAGAACTGGGCAAGACAAAATAACTGTTTTTTTTCGTAAAAAAGCCGGAATTCCGGCTTGCAATACACGGATTTGATGCTATATTAGACACCATCAAATCCCAAGCGGAGAGATGGCCGAGTGGTCGAAGGCGCAGCATTGGAAATGCTGTATAGGGGAAACTCTATCGTGGGTTCAAATCCCACTCTCTCCGCCATTTTTTTTGCAAAAAAAATGGCGGAACGAAGACGTAAGTCTTCTCTTCACGCTTTTGTGCCAACAAAAGCTCTTCACTCAAAACCGAAGGTTTTCTTCACATCTTCACCGAACTCCAGAGAAGACTTACTTGTGAAGACGTTTCATTCCGCTAACGCTCCATTA
>JAZNPK010000041.1:0-91789 GCA_045589595.1 Victivallales bacterium | reverse complement strand
GCAACTGTTGTTTAATGTCCGTTGGTTAATATACTATCTGTGATGAAGTATTGCAAACTGGAACTCTCATTTTTCATTTTTACATCATATGAGCGAAGCGAATGCTTCATATTTGGAGTAAAACGGAAAATGCTTCATAGCAGAATGAAATGGCTTGCCGCGGCGTAATGAAATGAAGACGGGAGCTGCTTCATCGTCAGGCGTTTTTTATGAAGCATTTTGCGGCGATGCCGCAAAATATGAAGCGCATCTTGCGATGCATGAAGCGGCACTGCGTGCCATGAAGCAAAGCCTGACGGCTTCATTCCGCCATTTTTTTTTGCTTTTCAAAAATGCTCTTATGGGATTGCCTTCATTTCATTCAGGCTATCCCGCATTTTTGCAAAAAAAATGGCGGAGAGAGCGGGATTCGAACCCGCGGTAGGGTTTGATCCCTACGACGGTTTAGCAAACCGTTCCTTTCGGCCACTCAGGCATCTCTCCGGAACTGTCGTCAAACAGTGCATTTCCTGAAATCTACACCCGTTTTTGAAAAATGCAAGTTGGAAAGCGGAAATAAATCAAAAAAACTTTCTGCCGTCTTGCCAAAACGGATCTGGCGGGTATATTAACCGGGTACAGTCCTTTCCCGAAAAACACGCACAACAGAGAAAAATCGATCGGAGATCTTTATGGCAGAGAAGAAACATTCCCCGGCAGCAGACAGACCGCTGATGATGCTGCGGTTCAGGATCGGTCAGGAATCCGGAGAGATCTGGAAACGCACATTCGCACAACTGAAAAAATATCCGGACTGCTGTGATGAAGTCTGGTTCTCCACCGGACTGAGCGTTGTTCCTCTCGATACCCACCGGAAACTTTCCGCCGCCATGGCTGAAAACGCAAAACAACTGCGCCGGATCGGCATCATTCCCAGCCTGCAATTTCAGGCCACCATCGGGCACAGCGACAATATTTCCGCGCCGTACGACAACTCCGGCAAAACCTGGGGCGGTTATGTGGGGCGGTTCGGCAAACAGTGTAAATATATGAACTGTCCGCGTCAGGCGGGTTTTCTCCGGTATGTGAATGAAATGGCGCGGATCTACGGCGCTTGGCATCCTGCATCCATCTGGATCGATGACGATCTGCGGCTGAACAATCATTCTCCCGCCAGTGAACCGGGGGGATGTCACTGCAAAGATTGTATGAAGGCATTTTCACAACTCACCGGCAGAAAATTCACACGCAAAACATTGCTGCAGGCTTGTAAAAATGATCCTGATCTGCAGAAAAAATGGGATGAATTTGCGTTGGACAGTCTGCGCGGAGTCGCCCACGCCATTGCCGCCGGACTGAAAGAAGTCTCGCCCGGTACACAACTCTGTCTTCAGCATAATTCTTCCATGGACAGAGTGGATCTCTTTCACATTTTCCAGTCGGAAACCGGATTGCGCAGCGGGTCGCGGCCCGGGGCAGGGGCGTACTCGGATCATGCGCCCTTCGCCTTTCTGGAAAAAGCCGTTGAGATGGCGTCTATGAAGGCATTGCAGCCCGGATATGATGTGTTGAGTCAGGTCTGCGCGGAAATTGAAGATTGCCCGCGGGTCTTTTCCAGCAAGACTGCCGCCGGACTCCGTGTGGAAACGCTGTATTATCTCGCCACCGGCATGGACAGTATTTCCTATTTTATTATGGATCCCCGTCTCGAAACGCCGGAGTGGTACGGAAAAGAACTCCTTGCGCCCCTCGCCGCCGATGCACCGTGTTATGATGCCTTCGCTGAACACAATGCCGGTTCTGAACCGGGCGGTGTCGGATTTGCCGCAGAGGCGTTCGGTCCTTCCGGGCTGTTGACCATCGGGATCCCTGCCGCGTTGTATTCGCCTTACGCAAACTGTAAAGCCATCAGCGCGGAGTCGATCAAAAAACTGCCGGAAGATCCGTTGCGTAAACTGTTGACAGAACATTCCATTCTGCTGGATGGTGCTGCCGCCCGCGCCGTTGCGGACCGGGGGCTTGAGTCACTGATCGGCGGCGTTGTTGCCGAACCCGCAAGCCGGGCACTGATGGAAATGCTGACGGATGATCCCTTCAATGACGGTATCGAGGTCCGTATCCACCACGGCGACCATTATCTGCTGACGGTTCCGGAAAAACTGAAACGCGCGACGGTTGCAGGGCGGCTGACTGATCTGAACGGGAACGATCACGGCATTTCAACTTTGCTTTTCACCCGGAAAAACGGGACCCGCGTTGCCCTGACAGGATGCAGCGCCTTTGCCACGGAACATGTTTCCTCCGGCGCTCTGCAGTTCCTGTACCGCATTGTTGATTTTCTTGCCGGCGGCGCATTGCCCGCTCTGCCGTCGGAACCTGTCCAGTGCAGTATCGTGCCGCGTGTGCTGGAAGACGGAACTCTGCGGAGCGTCACGGTCCTCAATACGGTGATCATGACACAGCGTCCGTTCCGTCTGCTGCTGCGCGGCGTACCGGACCGGGTGAAAACGGCGGTCTGGTGGAGTCCATCTGAAACGCCGGTCCCGCTGAAGATCCGGCGGGAAAACGGCGTATGTTCTGTCACGCTTCCGGCAATCGCCCCGTGGCAGATCGGTTGGCTGAAGATCGGTTGAAATCTTCTCCGTCTTACGACAATTTTTTCCGGACGGCGCTGATCTCTGCTTTCCACGCTTTGATCTGTGCCGGTGTGCCGGGTGTGCCGTCGAAAGTACGCGGCGAAACGAAATCGACTTTTCCGCTGTTCAGTGCGGCTGCCAGAGAAATATCGCCCCATTTCAGGAATCCCGGAATGGAAAGTGCGATGGAGTAAATGGCGTCCGGCAGATAATGTGCGAAGGCGTTCTGCAGCACGAAAGAGACGGTGGTATTATCGAACAGGAACGACGCCGGAGCATTCACGGCAGTCACTTTGCTGATCCCGTCCGTAAAACATCCGGCGAAAATGGCGGCGGCGCCGGCATCCAGGAGACCGGTGACTTCGATCTGCTGCGCTTTGAACTGGCTTTTCAGCAGTTTTACCAGCACAAGGATGTCGTACACCCATTCGCCCGCAAGGCTCTGACCGATCCACAGCAGTTGACGGAACAACTGGTGATGCAGCCCCATGAGGTGATTGGACTGGGAGGTTTCGCCTGTCCCGAACAGATCCGGCAGGATCAGTGTTGAACCGTCGGCGGCGGCATCGGACAGTGTTTGTGCGTCCAGCTGCGCTTTCCCGCCGGGATGCAGAACGATTTTGTATTTGCCCGCTTTTCTGCCGGGACGGATCAGGAACGGGATCAGATGTTCAGCCGCTTCCACTGCCGCTCTGCCGATACCTTCCATCTCTGCGTACGGCATATATTTCAATGCGGGCAGGGCGGTATTGAGGCGCAGCATTTTCTTCAGTTCATTTTTTGCATCAGCGGCAGAAATGGATTTGCGGCTGAGATATTCTTTGCGCAGTGCCGCACCTGTGATCTTGTAGTGCTGCGACAGCGTCCGGACTTTTTCAGGGCGGTTTTCCGCTGTGAACATTTCCAGTTCGCCGGTTTTCAGTTCCACCGCTTCCGGCAGGGGCAGGGGATTGCCGCAGCCTTCTCCCTTCAGGTGGAGCGCGAAGAAGCCCAACGCAGATTCCTGCTGACGGTCTTTCAAGCCGTGAACACGGTCCGCCACATTGAAGGAGATCTTGTCCGCCGCACCGAGCGCCCAGTAGATACGCTCCACCGGGTGATAGGTCTTGAGCATTTCCGATACACTGAAGTCGTGATTGCAATCGTAATGGGCATTGGCGATCCGCAGCGCACGGGGCGCGATGAGCGCAAGGATCCCGGATTCCTCCGTGAAAGTAAGGCCGTCCGGCAGCAGTTCGCAGACACAGTTCGTTCCGTACACATAGGACTCAAAAGATCCGACACTGACGACCGGCATGGCTGCCGCCACGCGTTCATCCATGGCAGCAAGCCACATGGTCTGATTGCCGCCGCCGGATGCACCGACAGCACCGATTTTGTCCTTCCTGACAAATGACAGAGACCGGAGCAGATCGACAGCACGCATGTTGTCCGCCACCTGCGCCCCCATCAGGGTTTCGCCCAGATTGAGCATCGCCGCCCCGAAAGATGCACCATGATAAATCAGTTTACCATACTGATCCGCACGCTCGTATGTGCCGATGGCATCCACACTCAGGCAGACATAGCCGCTTTTGACCAGTTCCGTTGCCATGTCCTGCTGGGTCGCAGCAAATTTGCCGAGAGAATCGTGACCGTGCATCAGCAGGACCGCCGGGAACGGACCATCTCCATCCGGAACATACAACAGCGCCGTCACATAAAAACCGGGACGGCTTTGATAAATCAGTTTTGTAATGCTGAACCCGTCACGGCGGATGGTCCCGAATTCAGTCGTGTCAAGATCCAGGGAATGATCGTAGGGAAGATACATCTTTTCAATGAGTTTTTTGCGGAGCGACCGCTGAAAACGGCGCAGCTCCTTCGCATCCGTGATCGTATCCAGCTGATTCTTCCGGGAGAATTGACCCGCTTTGAAACGCAGAAGACGGGTGATCTGACAGTTTTCCGACATGTCAAGATGAAATAATCCTTCACGGGGATAGGGCGGGAGATCAAAATTCCAGACTTTTGTTTCCGAATACAGTTTCATGTTCAGCATCCTTCGCGTTGATAAAAAATATTATGTTGAGATAAAATAACGGGCGACAAGCTGTTTTTCAAGTACAGAGCGCGTTTTTCAACGCTTTTTTCAGGGAAATCCCGGCGCCCGGCGGCCGGGCGGCACCGCGGCGCATCCAGCGCCGCCATCAGCCGGGGCAGCGCCCGGCTGATGAATGCCGCAAAGCCGAGGGCTTTGCGGCATGGTGCCGCTCTGCCGCGTGGCGCCGGAGCATCATCCTGTCCGAAAAATGTTGACATTTTAACAGAAAAGCGGATTGTTTTTTTGTAATTTTGTGATAAGATATTACACGATACAGGTTTTGATCAATGATAAAGCGAAAGGATTTTTTTATGTCAGAAGAAGTTTCGACGGAAACTGTTGACCGGAAAGTTGTCAGCCGTACTGAATTGAATTTGTTCCGTGATCAATATGGTGCGGATTATCCCATTGCGTCCGTGACGCCCACGGTCTGTGCGCTGCTGGGATTACCTGAACCTGCCGGCTGCGGAGCGGATCCGATCGCTGCTGTGGTGGATCAGGCTGTCCGTGCGAACGGAGATGATGCGGCAGTGGAACGGATGTTGATTTTCTGTGCGGATGCTGTTGGTGAGACCCACCGTCAGAAATATCCGGAACAGTTGAACCGTGTGGAGAAGCTGGCGGGTATCCGTCTTCTTTCATCCGGTGTGATGCCCAGCTGTACGCCGGTATCTTTTGCCTCGATTTTTTCCGGGGCATCTCCGAAGGTGCATGGGATCCAGAAATATGAGAAGCCTGTTCTGCGTCTGGAAACGCTGTTTGATATTCTCATTGCGGCTGGCAAACGCGTGACGATCGTTGCCACGAACAGCTGCAGTATGGACATGATTTTCAGAAAACGGGACATGGAATATTATTCTGCGAAATCGGATGAGCGTGTCTGGCAGATCACGGAAAAACTGGTCGAAGAAGATGCGTACGATGTGATCGTCTGTTATTGCGGCGGTTATGATGACCGTTCCCACGGTTTTGGATCGGATTCTCCCGAAGCGCTGGGCGTTCTAGACAACATCATCGGATATTTTGAATCTCTTGTGGCTACGGTTGACAGATGCTGGGGCGACAAAAACCGTGTCGTTGCCTGGGTTGCCGATCACGGCAATCATGATCTGGCGGACGGAACTGCCACCCACGGCTTCAACACATTTGAAGATATGGTCGTCAATCATTTTTACCGTGTGCGTTCCGGCAAACGGTGATCACAGACAGAGGTTCGGAAAATGCCCACATTGAATACAGCCGCAACAGTCGATTTTACAAAAGTTACCGGAAAACTCAATCATGCGCTGCATGGCAGCAATAACTGTCCATCGCTGGCAAACCGCAACAACTACACCTTCAGTCAGGATTTTCTGAAGATGAATTTCTACGCGACCCGAACCCATGACTGGGCGCTGTGGAATGCGGGACAGCGTATTGTGGATACTCATTTTATTTTTCCGCTGATGAAACTGGATCCTGCCGATCCCACCAATTATTATTTCCGGGCAACGGACGACATCATCAAGATGGCGCACGACTGCAATATGCGTGTTTTCTATCGTCTCGGCACCAGTATTGAACACAGCGGAGCCAATAATACGGCAGATCACTACAATACGCTGGTACCGGAGGATTTTGATAAATATGCAGAAGTCCTCGCGGGGATCGTCCGCCACTACACCAGAGGCTGGGCAGACGGCTTCGAGTATGACGATATGAAATACTGGGAGATCTGGAACGAACCGGATCTGTTCCACCGTATGTGGTGCGGAACGTATGAGGAATTCGTCCGGTTTTTTGTGATCGTTCTCAAACGCCTGAAATCGGAATTTCCCGAACTCAAGATCGGCGGTCCCGCACTCAAAGTTCTGAACGAACCGCTGTTCAGACAGTTGCTTGCCGCCTGTAAAGAAGCGGGTATCGCGCCCGACTTCATCTCATGGCACCGTTATTCCCAGAATGTGGACGAGATGGTGTATCTGCCCGTCCGCGCACGAAAATTGCTGGACGAACTCGGCTTCACAGAAACGGAACTCTGCATCAATGAATGGCATTATCTCACATCGTGGGAGGGCATTTCTGTATTGGCACCCGCCGATCTGCGGGACAGTGCCATGAACAGCACTTTCGGGATGCACGGTATCGACTCCGCCTGTTTCAATCTGGCGGTCCTTTCCGGCTGGCAGGATGGTCCGCTGGATTCCGCGTTCTATTACGGGGCGTCTCCCTTCGGTCCGTGGGGATTCAGAGACGGCAACTGCAGAGAAAACAAAAACAGTTTTTCCATGAAGATGTTCGGCAGACTGTTGTTCGAAGCAGAGGAAAAAGTGGAATCCGCCCGCTGCAATCTGCCGAATACGGTCTACACACTGGCTGCCAAAGCGAAAAACGGAAACGACGGCATCCTGCTGGTCACCGATTACCGCGGCGAAGGCGAAACCGTGGAGATCGAAGTCAACGGCATGGAAGATGCTGTATCTGTTTCCGCAGAGGTCCTTGACAATGATCACAACCAGTTCCCCGCCCGGCTCATCTGGGACGGCAGAACACTGACCCTGCTCAAAAACCGACACGGTTCCGCCGCGTTCTATGTGACATTCAAACGGTGATCGGCTTTTGCTGCAACAGACAATAACAGTTTGCCACGGATCCCTGCGGCAGACTGTTTTTTTGTGCGGACATACCGGCGTTGAGCGTCTGATGAAGATGTGAAGAAAAACTGCGGCTTCGTTCACCATAAAAAATGGCGGCGCCGGCGGGAATTGAACCCACGACCTGCTCTTTAGGAGAGAGCCGCTCTATCCAACTGAGCTACGGCACCGCGCAAAAATCATATTTTCATCCGCGGAACGGTTGAAAACATTGAAATATGCACTATTTTTTAAAAAAGTCAAGTTGAAAGCATTACAAAACGGAATTTTTATGGCACAATATCTGATCAAACGGTTTATGCTGGGGCTGTTGACTCTGTTTGTGATCCTTTTCACCAGCTACACACTCATGCGCCTTGCGCCCGGCGATGCGGCAAAAAGTTCCATCTTCGATATCAGCGGCGATGCCGGGGTCATGAAAAGCGATCAGGCTGAACTCCAGCGGAACAAACTTGTGGAGGAAAAACTCCATCTGGATAAACCGCTGCCGATCGGTTTCGCCATCTGGGTGGGCGATGCGCTCCGGGGCGATTTCGGGACCAGTGTGGCGTTTGACAAGGGGCGCCCGGTGACGGAACTGATCATGGAACGGCTGCCCGTAACGGTGCGGCTGAATATTTTTGCCATTCTGATCACGTATCTGCTTGCGATCCCACTGGGGATACAGTCTGCCACATCCAAAAGCCCCGGAGCCGATCAGACATTGACTTTGTTTCTGCTGTTTCTTTATGCACTGCCGGTACTTTTTGCCGCGTTGATGCTCCGTGCGCTGCTCTGCAAAGGCGGCTTGTTCCCCATCTTCCCGCTGACGGGACTGACACCGGCGCTGACCAACGGTATGTCCACATGGGAGATCCTCGGAAGAACTGCCATGCATTATGTCCTGCCCGTCTTTTGTTTGAGTTACGGCGGATTTGCCGTGATCGCCCGGTACACACGCGCCGGGATGCTGGATGTGATCCGTCAGGATTTCATCCGTACAGCAAGAGCAAAAGGTGTACCGGAAAGCGATGTGATCCTGCGTCATGCGTTCCGCAACACTCTGATCATCATGATCACGCTGTTTGCCGGGATCCTGCCCGCACTTGTGGGCGGCAGTATTATGATCGAATACATTTTTGATATTCCCGGTATGGGAACGCTTTCCATGTCTGCTCTGAACAGCCGGGACCTGCCGCTGATGATGGGGTTGTTTTCCTTCAGCGGATTTCTGACGCTGGCAGGGATCCTGCTGGCGGATATCCTTTATGTGGCGGCGGATCCCCGGATCTCTTTCCGCAGCCGTATATGAAAATAATTACAGCGGGTGATTTGCTTTTTTGCGGTCTCTGCTGTATAGTAAGCGCTTGAAGAAAATACGGATAACATAAACAACATAAATACAAGAGGTTTCAGCATGAGCGAAAATGCAGTCCAACAGAACGGTGAAACAGATCTTTTTGCAAAGGTTATTTCCTATCTGAAAGTCCGGTTCAAATCAATTTTTTTCCGTGGTGTTATTTCACTGATCGTTACGGTTCTTTTGTTGACGGTGTTATGGGCATTTTCTCCGCGGAAAGTCATGTATTCCCAGGATGTTATGCTGATGCTGCCCAAAGGCGAAAAAACATTTTCCTATCCGGACGGCACGGAGTTCAGCACTGCCGACCTCATCAGCCCCTCTGTGCTGAATGAGATTTACCGCGAATGCAAACTGCAGGAACGCATGCCCGAAAATGACTTTCAGAAGATCTTTATGGTGGTCAACAGCGACATTGAACGTACTCTGCTGGATGCGGAATATCGGGAAAAAATGGCAAAACGCAATATTTCGCTTGTGGATTTGAGAAAACTTCAGGACGAATATACCAACAAGATCGACGCCCTGCCGAAGAATCGTTTCAGTGTCATGATGAATGCTGAAGTGCCGTTTTCGTTTCTGGAAGCACAGAATATTCTCAGCAAGATCCCGGTGATCTGGTTCAAACAGTATTCTGTTCTCCATTCAGAACCGCTTCCGCCGGTGGAGAATCTTGCAGCATACGATCCCGCCTCCGTCTCCGGCAATCTGCTGCAGCTGGAAAGAGCGTATCTTTACTGCCGGAATCTTCAGGAGCATTGCAAACAGCTTGATGACCAGTTGGCGAAGAACAGAAATTTTGCTGCAAAGACCGGTGAAACGCTCAGCGATCTCCTGCATAATCTTCAGCAGCTGGAACGGTTTGAACTGAGTCTTCTCCGCCAGTATATCCAGTGCAACGCCAAACTGCAGCAGCCTGCGGATAAATTATTTGTCCAGAGCCGCGTCAGCCATATCCGTCAGGAACTTCTCCGTGAAAACGAATTGTGGAATAATGTCGTGAACATCATCAATACGATCCACGGCAATACTGCAGTTTCTGCGCCTGCCGGAACTCAAAACACACCCGTTGCAACTACTGCTGTGCAGCAGGATGCGACCCTTCAGCTTGATTCCGCATTCCTGACCAGATACGGCGCTCTGGTTCAGAAAACTGCCGCGCAGAATTTGATCGTTCCCTACCTTGAAAAAATGGAAAAGAGCAGTGACAAAATTGCCGCGCTCAATGCGGAAAATCTGTATTTTGATATGTTCCTGAAAGCGGAAAATACTGCTCCTGTTGCAGAGATCACACCGGAAAAATTTCAGGAAATGCTGAAAAAGGCGAATGCCGATCTGATTGCTGCCGGCAAAAAAGTTGATGAACTTCAGAACTACCTCCAGACTCATGCGCTGTCAAGTGATTATTTTGTGTCTGACGGCTATGCCAAAGAAGTGAAAAATCTCAGCCTTCCCATCAAGTTGATCGCCGTAGGGCTGATCGCCATCTGGATGCTCTTCAACATTATCGTTATCGTCATCGATTTCTATAAGTTCGGAGAAAAAGAAAACGCCTGAATCGGCAGAAGGTACTGAAAATGAACAATGTCCGGGATTTTGGTGCGGTCGGAAATGGTGTCGCGTCTGATACGGCTGCCATCCAGCGCGCGATCGATGCGGGTGGAGTGGTCCATTTCCCCCCGGGAGTTTATCTGACCGGAACGATCTATCTGCGCAGCAACGGCGGTCTGGATCTGGATCCCGGCGCAACGCTTCTGGCAAGTCCCGATCTGAACGATTACAATGCCGATGATTTCTGCGCTCAGAATGTGGTGTATTCCTCAGAGCAAACCACCGGCGCTCATCTCATTATTGCGCTGGAACAGGAAAATATTGTTTTGCGCGGCGGTGGAAAAATCAACGGTTCCGGCAAATCCTGGCTCTGCCGCGAAACTCAGCCCGATGGAACGGTGATCGATACCTATCCCCGGCTCAGACCCGGACAGTTGATCTATTTCTGTGAATCCAGTCAGATCCGCGTGCAGGATATTACCATTGAAGATGCTCCCTACTGGGCGCTCATGTTCCACGGATGCTGTCAGGTCATGGTCCGGAATGTACGGATCGCATCGGATTTCCACGGACATAACGGCGACGGTATCACGATTGACTGCTCCCGGCAGGTGACCATCAGCGATTGTCAGATCGAAGGCAGTGATGACTGTATCACGCTGCGCGGCTGCGGCAATACCCTGAAGGGGCCCGGCGTCACGGAATATGTCACGGTGAGCAACTGTATTCTCCGGACTCAGGAATGCGGCATCCGCGTGGGTGTCGGCAGCGGTCTGGTCCGCAGAGCCGTATTCAGCAATATTGTGATCCGTGGTGCCAGTGTGGGCGTCAATATCTGTTCCCGCTGGAAGGGCGGTGTCGGCGTCACGGTGGAAGATGTGAGTTTCCACGATTTCTTCATCGATACAGAACGCCCCTTCAACATCACCAATGTGGTCGCCATTGTGACTGGAAATGTTACAGTTCCCGGATCGTTGAGCGGCATTGACATCCGTCACTGGCGGGGCAGGGCGTCACGGTCCGGCAACATCACCGGTCGCTGCGGCGGCATTGTCCGGAATGTGAAAGTGCAGGATGTGGCGTTGGAAATTCACGGTGATAACTGCGGCGCGACGGCAGAAGGCAGCGTCTGGTATGATGGCTCCCCGGCTTACACAACGGCATTCCATGTGGAAAATGCAGAACGGGTGATGCTGCGGGATGTGACTGTCAGTTGGGCAGACGATGCTGAAAACTGGAGCGACCGCGGCAAATCAGAATATGACCTTACGGTTTGAGTCGGAATCTGCAAATCAGTATGGAGCCGGAATATGTCAAAAGCTGATATGTGTTACCGGATCTCCGGGCATTTCTGGCAGAAAAAAGAAAAATTTCTTCCCCTGCTTGAATATCTTGCCGCCCAGCCGGATCGCGTTCAGGATATTGCACTGCTGGTGGGCGTGACCCATTCCGTCCGGAAACTTGAACTCGCCGCGGCGGAGATCCCCCGGATCCGTGAGGCGCTGGCAGAGATCCGGTCGTTCGGCTTCGGTGCGGGGATCAATCTGCTTTGCACAACGGGACATCATTTTGAGAACGGGGCGGCGATCCCGCCCGATATCGTGCCGTTTACTGACATGAATGGAAATGTCTGTCCGGGCACGCTCTGTCCGCGTCAGCCGGGCAACCGGGAATATCTCCGCAAATTGTGGACGCTTTATGTTGAAACCGCGCCGGATTATCTCTGGCTGGATGACGATATCCGTTTCTGCGGTCACGGCGACATCAAACTTGTCTGTTTCTGCGACCACTGTATGACAGAATTCAACAGAAAACACGGTACGGCTCTCACCCGTGAGGCATTGAAAAACTGTTTCGACAGCGGCTCCGTTGAAGACCGTTTGAAATGGCGGGACCGGTGGCTGACATTTTCGACGGAGGGACTTTGCCGTCTGTTCACATTTGCAGAGGAAGTTGTCCACTGCGTCGATCCATCTGTCCGGCTCGGTGCCATGGACGGTGCGCATCACGCCGGAGACAATGCCACTATGGCAGAACTTGCCACGGCATTGCGGGGCGGCAGTGATCTGCCGTTGCGGTGGCGTCCGGGCGGCGGCGCATACACCGATGAACGGCCGGACGATTTTCTTGTGAAAGCGCATTGGCTCGGTTCGGAAAGTGCAAATATCCCGGACTTTGTGAACAACATTCAGGCGGAAGTTGAAAATTTCAATTATCAGCGTCTTTGCAAATCGAAACTTGCCGTTCAGTGTGAAGCGACTTTGTACCTTGCGGCGGGCGTGACCGGCTGCGCGTGGAATTGTCTGGAGGCTGATGACCCGCTGGATGTTTACAAACCGCTGATCGATTCGTTGTCCGGGATCCAGCCGTTTCTGGATCTGCAGTCGCAGTGGTCGCGCATCCGTCCGGAAGGGATCTGGCACAGCGGCAGGCACGGTCTGACAACGGTTGCGGGGATCCATACCGGAACGCCGTGGGAACAGTCTCTCGGCGATTGGCAGAATCCTCATTTCAGCCCGCTTTTTGCAGCAGGTCTGCCGGCGGCATACCGTTTGCAGGATGCAGCGGTAACGATCCTGACCCCGGAAAGTGCAGGGGCATTGCCCCGTGAGGAACTGCTGGAAGTGTTCCGCCGCGGTGTGTATTGTCCTGCATCTGTGATCCCGATATTGGAAGAACGGGGCATGAGCGATCTTGTCTGCTTCAGGATCACAGGAAAAACCCGTTATGATGCGGTGGAGGAATTGCTGCCGCATCCCCTGAATGACGGCGCCGCCGGATGGCGCAGAGATTGCCGCCAGAGTTTTCCCTGGGGACATGAATTTGCATATCATCTTGAGTGTACTGCAGATGCCGGAGAATCTCTGGCGCGTCTGGTGGATTACGGCGGAAATGAAATCGCACCGTGTTCGCTCGGTATCGCCGTAAACAAACTGGGCGGACGGGTCGCGGTTTCCGGTTATTATCCCATGCGGGATGTGCTTTTTGAACGCAAGATCACCACGCTGAAGCGTTTGTTCCGGTGGCTGGCTGATGACCGGATCCCTGCAGAATTGCTGTCTTATCACCGGATCGCCATGTGGGTGCGGCGTGACGGAAACAAAACGGTGGTCCAGTTGTGCAACGCCTCTCTTGATCCGGCGGAGAATGTCCGGCTGCGTATCACCGGCGCGTCTGCAAACGGCACCTTGACCGGATGGGATCTGAACACGACAGTTCTTGCGGGAACGGCTGACAGCGATTCCGGCACGGTTTTTGAAATACCGTTGATCCCCCCGTGGCGGACTGTACTTTTTGTTTGTGAATGAACTTTACGGTAAGGAGAAGATACGATGCGGAAAATGATCCTTGATTCAGACTGGTGGACAGATTGTGATGATGTTGTGGCGATCCGCCTTCTCTGCAATGCTCACCGGCAGAACGTGATTGAACTGCTGGGCATCAACATCAATGCCTGTATGTCCGATTCCATCGCCGCGCTGGATGTGTTCACCCGCGATTGCGGTGTGGAGGTCCCCTTCGGACTGGATGCCGACGCCACGGAATACGGCGGAACGCCCCCGTATCAGGAATTTCTTGCCAAGTCCGGTTCGCCCCTCCGCCGGAATGCGGATGCCGGAAACGGTGTTGATTTCTACCGGCGTCTGTTGTCCGGCGCGGATGACGGGACGGTGGAGATCCTTTCCATCGGCTTTACGCAGGTCCTTGCCGATCTGGTCTCGCAGCCCGGCGGCAGGGAACTGGTCGCCGCCAAGGTGAAACATTTGTGGATCATGGCAGGAAAATGGGATGAAGACGGCGGCAGGGAATACAATTTCTGCAATACCCCGCTTGCCAGCCGCAGCGGCGATATTCTCTGCCGTGAATGGTGTTCCCCCATTACATTTCTGGGATTTGAAATCGGGAATACGGTGATCACCGGAACAAAACTTTCTCCGGACGATCTGCTGAAAAAGGCAATGATCGCCCACGGCTCCGGAAACGGCAGAGCCTCCTGGGATCCCATGCTGATCCTGCTCGCGCTCTGCGGTTCGCCGGAAGCTGCCGGATACCGTGCGGTCCGGGGGTGGGCATCGGTTTCTCCGGAAACGGGACGCAATCATTTCAAAGAAGATCCGCAGGGACCTCACTGCTATGTGGTGAAGTGTCACCCTGATTCATTTTACGCGGACTGGATTGATGAAAATCTGCCGCTTGACCACAAAATCCGTTTAAGTTGAGTTGAGAATGATGGAACAGATCAGAATTACAGCAGGGCCGCAGCGGATCGGAACCGTCTGTGAAAATATTTACGGCGGTTTCGTGGAGCATCTCGGCAGAAATGTTTACGGCGGCGTTTACGATCCCGCGGATCCCACAGCCGATGAAAACGGATTCCGGCAGGATGTGATCGACTGTATCCGGGACCTGAATATGCCGGTGACCCGTTATCCCGGCGGATGTTATACCGATGTCTGGCGCTGGGAGGATGGTGTCGGACCCGCAGAAAACCGCAAGACCCGGCTGGATCCCGCATGGTTCCAGAAAGAATCCAATCAGTTCGGACTGGATGAATTTGTCAGATGGTGTCGCAAAACCGGTACGGAGCCGGTCATCACCATCAATCTTTCCACCCGGGGCATACTGGAAGCGCAGGATCTGTGGGAATACTGCAATTTCCCCGGCGGGACCACTCTGAGCGATATGCGGATCGCCAACGGTTCGCCGGAACCCCACAACATCAAATACTGGTGTCTGGGCAATGAACAGTACGGCGGCTGGGAGTTCGGACAGAAGAGTGCGGAGCAGTACGGCTGGATCGCACGGGAAACGGCGAAACTCATCAAAGCCCACGATCCGGATGCAAAATTGATCGTCTGCGGAAATTATCATCAGTATGACCCGGCGTGGAACCGGACCGTGCTGGAAAAATGTGCAAAGTTTGTGGATTATATTTCTCTGCATCCCCTGTTCAATGCCCGTCAACCCGGTTATCTCCATGTGCAGGACGGACTGGAATATGAGATCCGGACTGCCGCCGCGCTGTGTGAGGAAATGCGCATCAAGTACAACCTGAAACATGAGATCAAAGTTTCGGTGGACGAATGGATCATCTGGGATCTCGGCAGACGGCTGGTCCCGGAGGAAAAATGGACCGTCGGACCGCATATCATGGAGCAGGATTATACCATTCTGGAAACAGTCATTACCGGCGGACTGTTCTCGCTTTATCACAATCACTGCAACGCGGTGACTCTCGCCTGTATCGCCCAGAGCGTCAATGTGATCGCACCCATCCGCACAGAAAAAAACGGCGTCCTCTGGAAACAGAGCATTTATGATCCGTTCCGCTACAATTCCAGATACGGCAGAGGCGAAGCTCTGGTGTGCCGTACCACCACTGCCGCAGCGGCTGATCTGATTACAAGCTGCGTGTGGAATGAGGAGAAGCGCGAACTGGCATTTTTTCTGACCAACCGCGGCAATGAAGCCGTCCGGGTGGAATGTTCGTTTGACTGCATCGGGGGCAGGGCGGAGATCGCAGAAGCTGTGACGATGTTCAGCGATGATCCGGCTCTGACCAATTCCGCCGCCGCCGAACCACTCCGCGCCAAGCCCATAAAATCGGTGACGCTGACACCGGACAACCGGATCCGGGCGGAGCTGCACGGACTTTCATGGTCCGCAGTGATTCTCCGCCTGAAACCGTAACGCTGCCGTTTTATTCGTAACGCAGCGCGTCGATGGGATCCAGCCGGGAGGCTTTCCACGCGGGATAGAATCCGAAGATCACACCCACCAGCGTGGAGATGAAGAACGCACCCGCCATAATCGCGGAATTTGCCAATACGGGCCAACCTTTCCATACATGCACCAGCAGGGCGGCACCGTGTCCACCGCCGATCCCGATGATGCCGCCGATGGCGCAGAGCAGCATGGATTCCACCAGAAATTGAGTCAGGATATCCCGCGCTCTCGCGCCTACTGCCATACGCAGACCGATCTCGCGGGTGCGTTCAGTCACAGAAACAAGCATGATGTTCATAATGCCGACGCCGCCGACGATCAAGGAGATCAGCGCCACTGCCAGCAGAAGATTGCCCATCTGGGTCGTCGTCTCGGAAAATGTTTCCATAAAGGCGGCGGAGTTGCGGATGTGGAAATCGTTGTCCTGATCATCTGCAAGATTATGCCGGTCCCGGAGCAGACTGGTCAGTTCCGCACTGGCGGTATCGACTTTTTCCGGTCCTGACGCCGCCACCATGATCTGGTCGATCTGAGTGAATTTGGGGATCAGGAGCGTATCCGCTTCCAGATTTTCCGCCTGTTCCGGATAGAATGCCACGCCTTCGCCGGGATAAACACTGCCGGGTTTGGTGGTGGCGGTGCTTGTGGTATTGGTGGCAGAACCGGTTTTCAATCCGGTGATCCGCAACCGGATGGTCGTCCAGGGGGCAATGACCACATCATCTTCATCCATCCCCATCATATTTGCGCCTTTTTTCTCCAGGACGCCGATAACGGTGAAGGATACATTTTTGATACGGACCGTGCAATCCACCGGTGAATTGCCGCCGAAAACTTCCTTGACGATGGTCTGACCGACCACACAGACTCTGGCCCGGGTCTCAATATCGTTCCGGTCAAAAAGTCTGCCGTCGCTCACTTCCCAGTCGCGGATATGAAAATAATCGTCGGTTGTCCCGATGACCTGCCGGGGCGTCCAGTTCTGATTGCCGAACACAAACTGCAGTCCGGCAGAATTGACGATGGGTGCCGCATAGGAGACATTGGGGCAGGACTGGAGAATGGCGGAACAATCCTCCGGCTTCAGGGACATGGCGGAGCCCTGTTCCCGTTTTCCGCCGGGCATCCTGGGTGCGCCGGGCATAATGACCAGTGTATTGACGCCCATGCTTTCGATGTTCTGTTTCATGGCGGCGTCCGCTCCCTGACCGATCTCCATCATGGTGATGACAGCACCGATCCCGATGATGATGCCGAGCATGGTCAGCAGGGCGCGTGTCGGATTCCGGCTCAACGCACGGATTGAACAGGCAACAGTTCCTGTGATCGTCATGATGCACACTCCTTTTCTCCATAAACGCCGCTGACGATTTCACCGTCTTTCAGCTGGATGATGCGTTTTGCGTAATGGGCGACTTCCGCCGAGTGGGTCACCAGAATGATCGTAATGCCTTCCGCATTGAGTTCGTCAAACATCTTCATTACATCAATACTGGTTTTTGAGTCAAGATTTCCTGTGGGTTCATCGGCAAAGAGAACGGGCGGATGATTGATCAGGGCGCGGGCGATCGCCACACGCTGCTGCTGACCGCCGGACAACTGGCTGGGATGATGATGCATCCGTTCCGCAAGCCCCACACGGCAGAGCATTTCCTCGCCCCGTTTGCGTGCTTCTTTCGCGGAAAGGGTGTCATTCGTGTAGGAAAGGGGCATGATCACATTGTCCAGTGCCGTTGTCCGGGGCAGCAGATTGAAACTCTGGAACACGAATCCGATCTTTCTGTTGCGGATCAGGGCGCGTTCATCGTTTGTTGCGCTGCCGGCTTCCACACCGTCGAGATAATACTTGCCGCCGGTCGGTCTGTCCAGACAGCCCAGAATGTTCATCAGGGTGCTTTTGCCCGATCCGGATGCCCCGGTCAGCGCCACATATTCACCGTGCCGGACTGTGAAATTGATGTCTTTCAGGACCGGTACCGCCAGTTCACCGCCGAGCTGATACGTTTTGTCGATATGTTCCAGAACGATCAGCGGTGTTTGATTGTCAGTTCTGTCGTTCATTTTCTTTTTCCTCCACGCTGAGGCGGCTTCGCCATGAAAGGATTGTTCCCTGCCGCCGGACCGGATTTTTCTTCGCCCGGTGTTACCGAGCGGCTGCCGGTGACGACTTTCATATCAGGTGTCAGGTCGCCGGATACGACTTCCGTGTTCATACCGTCATTCAGACCCGTTTCGATCTGAATGGGGCGGGGGTGTGCTTTGCCGTCTTCCAGCACCCAAACGATCCGCTTTCCGTCCTTTGCGGGCGGGGCAGGGGGCGCATCCGGCGGCGTGAAACGCAGGGCTGCATTGGGGACGGCGAGAACATTTTCCCGTTCTTCCAGAATGAACTTGACGTTGGCGGTCAGATACGGCAGCAGCGTCATGGACGAGTTGTCGGTCGTGATTTCGACAACATAGGTCACCACATTCTGGGACATTGTTGCATTCAGGCGGACTTTATGGACTTCGCCCTTGAAGACCTGACCGGGAAACGCATCCACGGTGAAGGTCGCTTTCTGTCCGACTTTGATCTGTCCGATATCGGCTTCGTTCACAGAAACCCATACCTGCATTTTGCGCAGATCTTTCGCGATCAGGAACAGACTCGGTGCGCTCATGCTGGAGTTGACGGTCTGCCCGATGCTGACACGGCGGTCAATGATCACACCGTCCACGGGCGAATTGATCACACAGTAACCGAGATTGCGTTCTGTTTTGGAGAGATTGGCTTTGGCTGCCGCGATCTGGGCGGTCGCCTGACGCAGGGTCGCTTCTGCCGCTGTCAGACTCGCCCGGGCGGAATTGACGGATGCCGTTGACGCGATCTTTGCCGCATCTGCATTCAGATATGCCGCTTCCGCATCTTCAAATTCACTGCGGGCATTGACGACTTTCAGCCGTTTCGCCCGTTCCCATGCTGCGGCTGCCTGTTTGTAAAGTGCTTCGGACTGCTTCTGACCGGCTTCCGCTTCTGCAAGTTTGGCTTTCGCCTGAAGGATCCCGGCTTCCGCATTGGCTTTGGAGGCTTCCGCCTGAAGAAGTTGTGCCGTGGCAGAATCAAATTCCGCACGGTGGAGAGAATCATCGATCCGGGCAAGGACCATGCCCGCCTTGACCGGTGAGCCGTAATCGATCATTTTGCCATCGGCATCTGTGCCGAGCGTGGTGATCATACCGCCCACCTGGGCGCCTACATTCACCAGTTCTTCCGGTTCAACGGTCCCGGTGGCGGCAATGGTGCGTTCCAGTGAGGCAATGGTCAACGGCTGAGTCATATAATGGGTCTGCGTCCTGACTGTAAACATATTCTGATAAATCGTCCAGCCGACGATACCGAGAATGGCGATCACTGCAACCGTCGTGATCAGTGAAACGGTCTTTTTCAAAATTGGATTTTTCATAGCCCTGCTCCTTGTTTCTGGCTGTTTTTTGTTCTGTACTGAAAAACATTTTCTGTGTTTCTAACGCCCCCGGCAAAAAGATTATTGCCGTACTGCTTCAAAAAACAGAGAAAAAATTTCAGAATATGTTTGAAAAAACGCGATATGTTAATATATTACCATTGTCAATACGAAAAATCAAGGAGCATTATGAAGAAAAGCGAAGTTTTATACCGATTCCGCGAGTACCTGACGGAACGGGGATTCGGACCCGGTGACAAACTGCCCGGAGAACTTGAACTTGCGGAAGCGTTCGGGATCTCCCGCGGCGACATCCGGGAGGTCCTGATGCATTTTTCCCATCTGGGTCTGTTGAAGCGGATCAAGAAGCGTGGTACTTTTATTCAGGAAGTTCCGTACGGTCACATTCAGGACGATCTGGCATTCTGTTTTCAGCTTGCGGATCTACCGGCGGACGATCTTCTGGAAGCGCGGATCGCTATGGAACTTGCCATTGCCCCGCTTCTGATCAAACGGATCAACCGGGAGACACTGGAACGGCTGCGGAAAAATGTGACCGATATGGAAAATGCGGCGGAAAAACCGGAAACAGCCGACTTGCTGGACCGTGATTTTCATCTGGAACTTTTCACGCTGTCCGGCAACAGCGTCCTCAAGATCCTGTCCGGGATGCTCTATACGATTTTCCGGAAAGATTACCGGACCCGTTTCCAGACGCCCCGCTGGGTCCTGCGGAGCGCGTCCAATCACAGACAGCTTCTGGATGCCATTGAAGCCGGAGATGAGGAAAAACTCCGTGAACTGATCCGGATCCATCTTACGCCCCCGACGGACCCGGTCCTGTGACCCGGTCCCGCGATCATACAGAACAAATCAACCATAAAAAAATACGGAAGAGAAAGGAAGTTACTCTCTATGGATGTACTGGTAATCGGCAACGGCGGTCGCGAACATGCGATCTGCCACGGACTCAAACGCAGCCCCGGGATCGGAAAACTTTATTGTGCCCCGGGTAATCCCGGAACGGCATTGATCGCTGAAAATGTGGCGATCAAAGTGGAAGAGATCGATGCTCTGGCAGAATTTGCCGCAGAAAAAGGTGTCGGTCTGGTGGTGGTCGGTCCGGAAGTTCCCCTCTGTCTCGGTGTGGCGGACGCGGTCCGCGCCAAAGGGATCCCGGTTTTCGGACCCTCGAAAGACGGTGCCCGTCTGGAAGGCAGCAAAGATTTCTCCAAACACTTTATGGATAAATACGGGATCCCCACTGCAAAATACGGCAGTTTCGACAACCGGGAAGATGCCATTGCTTATGTGAAGAGCGAATACGCCGCCGGCAGAGCCGTTGTGGTGAAAGCGGATGGTCTCGCCGCCGGGAAAGGTGTGATCGTGGCAGGCTGCGAACAGGAAGCACTGGATGCCGTGGAGATCTGTTTCGACGGTGCGTTCGGTTCTGCGGGCGCGCGGGTCGTTATCGAAGAACTGCTGATCGGTGAAGAAGCCTCCATCCTTGCTCTGACGGACGGCAATACAGTTGTGCCGCTGGTCAGTTCCCAGGACCACAAACGGCTGCTCAATGACGACATGGGACCGAACACCGGCGGCATGGGCGCATATTCCCCCGCTCCCGTTGTGACGGATGCCGTGATGGAAGAAGTCCGGCAGAATGTGCTGCTTCCGTTCCTGAAAGGAGTTCAGACGGAAGGTTTCCTTTACCGCGGTATCATTTATGCCGGTATTATGGTGACGAAGGACGGTGCCAAGGTCCTTGAATTCAATGTCCGGTTCGGCGATCCGGAAACGGAAGCGATCCTGCCCCGTCTGGAAAGCAGTCTGCTGGATGCCCTGTACAAAACTGCGGTGGGGGAACTTGCCGCGGCGGAACTGGTGTGGACAAAAGATCCTTCCGTCTGTATCGTGATGGCGTCCGGCGGCTACCCTGCCGGTCCGATTGATAAAGGTCATGCCATTACGGGGATCGCAGAGGGCGAAGCCAACGGCTCCATCGTGTTCCATGCGGGAACCAAAACGGATGCGGACGGCAAACTGACCAATTCCGGCGGCCGTGTACTGGTGGTGACCCATGTGGCAGATACCATGGAAAATGCCGTGGCGAAAGCCTATGAAGCTGTCCGTCAGATCCATTGGGAAAATGCGCAGTACCGCACAGATATTGCCAAACGGGCATTTATCAAGCGGTAAGACAGCGGAAAAATCTGTTTTTTCCAGAGTTCCCCCTTGATTTTTCCGGGGGGAACGGTTATTATATCGGAAAAGATCAGGAATCATCAATCCATACACTCATCCCGAACGGGAAGAAGGAGACAAAATTATGTTCAAAAAAATCATGTTCGCGGTTGCCTGTGCAGCAGTTCTCGGTCTCGCCAGTGCCTGTTCTTCAGTGCAGATCGGTCAGGATCTGAACGATGTGAAGCTGACGACCAATCCCAATTACGAAAGTGAAGCCCACATCAACGTTGAGATCTGGGGTATCTACATTCTCGGTTTCCCCATTTTCACCGGCAGTTCTCGCGCAAATGGCGAATGCCGCATGTTTGAAGATACGGTGAATGTGCCTCATGCCATCCGTCTGCTCACGGGCAACGCTCAGGCAAAACTGAACTGCACCACCCTTACAGACATCCAGACCACCCGTTCTTCCGTCTGGCTGACGCCCACGCTCTTCTTCTTCTACAAAGATGTTCAGGCATCTGCCACGGCATTGAAGTAAAAAACAGATCATGTCTGCAGCGCAGGGAAAAAACGATCCGCTGGCGAAGATCAGGGATACTTTTCTGCGCCTGACCTCGCCCCGGGAATTCAGCGGGCAGGAGAAGAAACGCACCGGTTCCGTTACAGCGATGAACGTGCCGGTGTTTCTCGCCTGTGCAGATGCCGGGGCTGAACTCGTTCTTGAACTGTTGCGTCAGGATTCCATCGTTCAGCAGCCGGATGCGGTGCGTGCCGCGTTCTATACCCGCTGCCGCAGGATCGCAGATGACGCATGGAACAATGCTGCCAATGCCGCCGCAGAATTGCCGAACGATAAAAAAGATCTGCCCGCCTTCATGGAATTGATGGCGTTTCTGGTGCAGTATCTTGATATTCTGATCGTCCTTGCCGGACTTCAGGATCGGGCGGCTGCAAGAGACGGATACCGTTTTCTCGCCGATACCGTCCAGCGTCAGGATCTGCTCTGCAGTTCCGGAGAGTTGACCGTTCTGCCTTTTCTGCAGGAGACGGTCCATGCCCACGCCGGGGCGTTTACGAAGATCCGTGAACAGATCCGGAAAGGATTGTCGCGGACCGATCTTCAGCGTTACAACAAGGCGCGGTCCGCATTTCTTGCCGCAAACCGGGAACAGGAGGCTGCGCAATGAGACCTGTGGAAGTCGCCGCCGCCGTGATCCGGAAAAATGGATCGACTCTGATCTGCAGCCGTCCGCGCAATACGGTGCTCGGCGGATTTTTTGAATTTCCCGGCGGCAAATGCGAACCGGGTGAAACGCTTTCTTGCTGTGTCGTCCGGGAACTGCAGGAGGAATTGGGCATTACAGTCGTCCCCTTCGATACGATCCACGTTCTGACTCACGTGTATCCCGACAAAACCGTGCGGGTGCATTTTATCCGTTGTATGATCGCCTCCGGCACCCCATCTCCGCTGGATCAGCAGGAGATCCGTTGGGTTCCCACAGCGGAATTGGCGGAAGTACCTTTTCTGCCCGCAGACCTGCCGTTGGCGGAACTGTTGGCGGAAAGTGCGCGGAATTTACAAAAAAATCCGTTGCCGCTGCAATAAATGGCAGGCGCAATGCGTTAATACAGAGAAGAAAGGAATCGGACGATGACGGACAACAGCACAGAGATCGGTGATGTCCAGCTCATTCACGCCTGGATCAATGGCGATGCCCGCGCGTTCGATATGCTCTATGACAGGTATAAACAGCCGCTGTACGGTTATCTCCATAATCTGTTCCGCGGCGAAAATGCGAACATTGACGATATTTTTCAGCGGACGTGGCTGAAAGTCATCGAACATCTTCCCAGGTATCAGGATCAGGAAAAATTTTCCGCCTGGCTTATGCGGATCGCCGGCAACCTCGCGATCGATTTTTTCCGCAGCCGGAAACGCCGCAGCGAAGATGTGTATGACGACCGGATGGAAGCGGTGCTGCCCGCACCGCCCTCAGCCGCTCCGGATGCGGAGATCCGCCGTCAGGAACTGATCGATGCCACCGCCGTCGCAGTAACGGAACTGGCACCGGAGATTCGGCAGGTCTTTCTGCTGCGGAAAGAAAATATCCCCTTCCGCGAAATTGCGGAGATCCAGCAGTGTTCCATCAATACCTGTCTGGCAAGGATGCAGTACGCATTGAAAAGTTTGAGGCGCAGTCTCGCGCCATGGATGGATCATCAGCCGTAAGGAGGTCCCTATGAACAACAGCAACAATGAAATGAAAAACAGTATGGACGCCGTCGCTCCTGAATGTGCCGCCGCCGCTATTGCCATTTTTGAGGGCAGGGCGGATGACGTCCGGGAACATCTGGCGTCCTGCAGTCGCTGCCGTGAACTGGCAGATGATATGGCTGCCGTTGGAAATATGCCCCTGCCGGAAACACCCGAAGTTCCGGCACAGCTTGATTTTGTCATCAAAGGTGCGGCGCGCCGGAAACAGAATGAGATCCGTTTCAGCAAATTCATCTGGCGTGCCGCCGGTATCGCCGCGTGTATGATGCTTGCCGCCGGTCTCTGGTTCCTGCCGTCCGGCGAAGATGTGATCACCGGCAGCGGAGTCGCACCGGCTGTGGCGGTTTCCACGGAAAATGTTTCTTCCGCCGACTGGGACTGGACCGACGTGGAAACCGGTCTTGTCACCATTGCCGGGGAACTGAAAACCGCCGCCGCAGTGGAAGATCTGATCGATTATGAACTTGCGTATTACGGCAGTGTATTCCGCCGTTGAATTGATTGAGGAAGGAGAGTAACACCGTGAAAAAGAAACTTCTGCTGATGTTCCTTGCAGTGCTGACAACCGGATCCTTCCCGGTGTTTGCCGATGCAAAAGAACCCGCCCCGCCCGCAAAAAAACATGATTACCGCGGATTTATGCAAAAACGCGCATTGTCCATGCTGCCTGAAGATATGCCTCAGACGGAAAAAGACAGATTGCAGGAACTGCTGAAAAAAGATCCGAAACAATTTTACAAGCAGCTTCACAATTATTTCCATGAACGCCGCGCGAAGAAACTCTTTGAAATGATCGCGTTACGGAAAAAATTCCTGAATGCCTCGGATCCGGCAGAAAAGCAGGCGGCAAAGGACGAACTGCGGAAACGGGTCACGGAAGGTTTTGACCGTTACCTGCGTCTGGCGGAACGCCGTATCGCCGACAACGAGGCGCGTCTCCGCGACATGGAAAAGCGGCTGGAGCGTCTGAAAGCGGAAACCGCCCGGCGGAAAGAGGGCAGGGATGCCATCATCGAAAAAACTTTGAGTGATTTTCTTGATCCGTCCCGTGATCCGTCAACATTCTGCAAACCGCCTGCAAAAAAACAGTGATTTGCAGAAAAAAAGGAGAAAATTCAAATCGTCTGTAAGATTTCAGCTCTCCGCTGTGTATAACAATTTTACGGAAGTGTCATAAACGTCCATCGTGATATGCACGGTGGATGTTTTTTCTTGTTTTTTCGCGCGTGCTACGCTTGAAAAATGGGGAATTTATGATATAATTAAGTATCTGTCCCATTACGGTAAGGTAACGGGATTCGTTGTTATTACACTTGACAGGAAAGAGCTATGGACGAGAAGATAGAGAACGGAAAAGTACGCGCCTTCACGGTGAAGGCGATCGTCGCCGGTCTGATCGGGATCCTTCTGATCGCAGGGGGAAGTAAATTCAGCCCGACACTGGCAAAACAGTCATTGCTGGAACACCAGCTCGGTATCGGGATATTCTTTTATTTCTTCCTGATATGTTTGCTGTGGAATCCGTTCTGGCAGCGGTTCTACCCCCGCTTCGCCTTGAATATCAAGGAGTTGGCTGTCTCAATGATCATGACGCTTACCGCCGGTGGTTTTGCCTGGTATGGCTGGATGAAGCAGTTCCTGACTCAGCCGATCATGATGGCGGCAGACGGTTTCAATCAGTCCAGGTGGAATACATACCATATTTCGCAGTATGTCAACACGGACATCATGCCCAATGGCGGTGAAGCAAAAGGTGTTGAAGGTGAGCGGGTTATCGGTAACTTCCTGAACGGTATCAGCCCTGAAAAGAACTGGATCTCCCTCGATCAGATCCCGTGGGATGCGTGGGCAAAACCCATCTGCTACTGGGGAACGCTGATCATTCTGGTTGCTCTTATGTCCCTTGCCATGCTGCTGATTGTCCACCGTCAGTGGATCCGTAACGAAAAACTGACTTATCCGCTGGCGACTGTGGCAGAATCTCTGTTCCACAAAGAAAATCCAAAAAATTACTTCTCCGACATCTTCCGTTCCAAACTTTTCTGGTTTTCCTTCCTGTTTGTTATTTTAATCCATATTTATAACTTTGCGGTCGCAGCCGATCCGACCAGCGGTTTCAAGAAAATCGACCTGTATTACTCCCTGAGCGGTCTGACGCAGACATTCCCCATCATGTACAAAGCCGGATGCGGTCCGATCTTCTATGGCGTGAAGGTCATGTTCCTGATCATCGGTATTGCCTACTTCCTGGCTCCGGCATTGAGTTTGAGCGTCGGTTTGAACGGTTTTGTGTATCTGCTGTTTGCAACTCAGGTTTATGAAATGACCGGTTCCGCGCCCAATGCTGCGGAGGTTCAGGTGTTCCGCGCCGGAGCTTATCTGGCGTTTATGATCATGTTGATCATTCTCGGCCGCCGCTACTACGGTTCCATATTCTGGAAAGCGATCGCGTGGCGCAAGGTGAGCGATGACGAAAAAGGTGCGGTCCTCGGCGCACGGATGTTCCTGCTGACTGCTCTCGGCACGGTCACGATCCTGACCATGATGGGTATGGATCTGGTGATGGCGGTCTCCATGACTCTTCTGTTGATCGTGGTTTATCTGGTATTCACCCGTATCATCTGTGAATCCGGTATCCCCATGATGCTGAACCCCTTCCTGCCCAATACCTTCTTTGCAAAAATGTTCGGCGGTGCCGCCCTCGGTCCGGAAAACCTTCTTACTTCCGGTCAGACCAGCGGTGTGCTGTTCGGCGATATGAAACAGCTGCTGATGCCCTATGTTGCCACCGGTATGAAGGTGACGGACGATGCCGGCATCAGAGTCCGCAGGATCGCAGCCATCGTGACGATCTCCATTCTGGTGGCGTTTGGTGTTGCGCTGGTGATGCATCTGTGGCAGTATTACAGTATGGGTATTTCCGATACTGCCACCAAGACCTCCAGTTGGAGTCTCGGTGTGAATGATTCTGTGGCGGTGGTGAACCGTCTGGGCCGTAACGAACAGCTGGTTCCCGCGGCGGAATATTCCACGCTGGAACGTTGGGCGCATGCACTGAAATGCGACGGCCTGATGGAGCGTATCCAGTCCATTGAACCGGAAAAGATCAGTTTTGTGACCTACTTTGTGCTGGGTCTGATTGCAGTATTCATCACCGGTTTTATGCGGACGCGATTCCTGTGGTGGCCCTTCCATGCGGTGATCTTCTGTATCTGGAATACAACACCGGCGAACACGATCTGGTTCAGCTTCCTTCTCGGGTGGTTCTTCAGAACGCTGATCGTCCGTCTGGGTGGAGAAAAGAACTACATTAAAATGAAACCGCTCTTCCTCGGATTGATTTTCGGGGAGATCGGAGCATCCGGTCTGATCATTCTTTATGGTCTGATCTATTATCTCGTAACCAAAACGCCGACCACTATCATCTATCAGGTGTAACATCATGGAAGAAATTGTAATCAAGAAACAAAGGCAGATGACTCTGGCGGAAACGCTTGAGTTCTGTATCAGCAGTATCCGCCACCGTTTTGTCCGTTCACTGCTCACACTCTGTGTGGTGATCCTGGCTGTGGCATTTTTCATGTTCCTGCAGTGCAATAACATTTTCAAAAACTCCGTGAAGGGCGGCGTGGAAAAAGAAATTCTGGAAAGCCGGAAACCCTCCCGTCTGCTGGGGATGCTTTACTCTCCTGTTACGGAACCGGATTTTGTGAAAATGCTGGTGGATACCCGCCGTGATCCTGTGGATTTTGCCCGTATCAGTGCTGTTCTGAAACTGAATAAGGATCAGATGAGCAAACTGGTTGACGGAGCTTATGCGGAAATGACTTATCAGAGTTTCTTTGATGAGTTGACCATTGGTAAACGCAAAGAACTGTTCGGGCGTCTGGAAGGCAGAGCCTGTCTGGAATATCTCCTTGAACCCGGAGTCTTTGAAATCAGCATCAAGAAAATGCGTGATTTCGGCGGTATCCGTGTTCCCAACGGACAGGAAGCGCTGAAAGCGTTTCTGGATGGATATAAGGAATACAGTCAGATCCGCAATGACGGATTTGCGAAATGGAATAATCTCCAGCTTGCTCTGGCGGAAGCCGACAATCTTCAGAAAGACCCGGCGCGTCTCCGTAAATTCCTGCTGGAAAAACATGCCGCGGGCGCATTGGCGGAATGGTCTGCCAAACTGAAAGCCAATGGTTTTGAGTTGTCGGAACAGGAAGTAGCTTCGATCATCCGTTATCAGGACATTACGGAAAAGATCGTGAAGATCCAGGAAGTTCTTTCCCGGAAAGATTACCGTACGAAATGGCGTCGTGTTTACGGTCAGAACCAGTACAAGACCATGGATGAAAAACTGGAACGTCTGGATGCCGCAAAATCTCTCGGTATTCTGAAAGATGCCGAATTTGCGGATGGTACAGCCGTTACAGTGGAAGACCTGAAAAATATTTCCACGGAATTCCGTGCGCGCCGCAATCTGCGGGATCTGGAATTGCAGCTTGACATTAATCTGCTGAAAGATTCCGGCGGATTTTCTGCGTCACAGATTTATCTGATGTGTCTTTCCTTCCTCGTTTGCGTAGTGGGTATCACCAACGCCATGCTGATGAGTATTACGGAGCGTTTCCGTGAGATCGCCACCTTGAAATGTCTGGGTGCAACGGACTCCTTCATTCTGATCCAGATCGTGCTGGAAGCTCTGATCCAGGGCGTGATCGGCGGTTTTGCCGGTCTCATTCTCGGATTCGTAGTGGCTCTGGTCAATGCGGTCTGTCAGATCGGATTCCGGGTATTTCAGACATTTGACTGGGCAATGATCGGTTATGCTGCACTCTTCTCCCTGCTGGCAGGGATTCTGCTTTCCGTTCTGTCTTCGCTGTATCCTTCTGCGAAAGCTGCCCGGATGGCACCGATGGAAGCAATGCGAGTGGAATAATACAGAGAGGACAATATCATGCCATACGATCCTGTAGAATATGCCAAAGGCAAGGAAGTGCTGGTGCGGGTGCACCACATCGAAAAAACGTATCAACGCGGCGCGGAGATCACACATGCTCTGCGGAACATCTCTCTGGAGATCTACCGCGGGGAATACATCTGTATCATGGGACCCTCCGGTTCGGGTAAATCCACACTGTTCAATATGATCGGTGCGTTGGATACACCGACTGCCGGGAGAATCTTCATTGACGAAGTTGATATGGCGCAGCTGAAAGCCTCTGAACTGGCGTTTCTCCGCTGCCGTAAAATCAGTTATGTGTTCCAGCAGTTCAACCTGAATCAGGTGATGACCGCTCTTGAAAATGTGACTCTGCCCATGATTTTTGCAGGCAAGAGTCCGGAAGATGCCCGTAAGAAAGGGATGCGTCTTCTGGAACGTGTGGGACTGGGTTCCCGCTGGAATCACCGTCCGAAAGAAATGTCCGGCGGTCAGCAGCAGCGTGTTGCCATTGCCCGCGCATTGGCGAACGATCCGTCTCTGATCCTCTGTGACGAACCGACAGCCAACCTTGACTTCAAGACCGGTAAGGAAGTGCACCATCTTCTTTACGATTTGAATAAAAACGACGGTGTGACCGTTGTTTGTGTTACTCACGACCATAACATGCTGACGGTCAGCGACCGGATGTTGTGGCTCAGCGATGGTTTGATCGACCGGATCGAACTGAGTGCTGAAGTCGATATCCGCCGTGCCCAGATCGCAAGAAAAGACGGACAGGAATTGAAAGTATGATGAAAACATTGAAAAACATTCTGCCGCTGATCATCTGCTGTGCGGGGATGACCCTTGCCGCCCAGACTGCCCAGCCTGCAGCAGCTCCTGAAACGACTGTTGCAAAAACCCCGCTTTATGATCGTGTGGTAAAGGAATTTTCCGCGTTTCCGCACCGTGTTCCCGGTTCTCCGGAATATTACAAAGCGGTCGATACGATGGAAGCCATCCTCAAAGAAAACGGGATCGATGTCAAGCGCCAGTACTATCCCACGCTTGTGCCGCAGATCACGCGTAATGAATTTACGGTCGATGGCAAAAACGTTACCATTCATCCGCTTGCGCCCAACAATGCCGGTCTGATCACCACGGGTGAACATCCGGTGGACGCACCGGTGGTTTACATCCCGAAAGATGAACTTTACAAAAATTATGGCAGGATCGACGGCAAAGTCGTGCTGCTTGACTGGGGCGAAAATTATTATCCCCGTATCTTCTTCACGGAAGGTGCAAAGGCTGTTATTTTTGTCGGCAACGATGTGGCGAGCCAATGGGATGTTGCTAAACTGCAGAGTCAGTACAATGTGTCTTTCCCCTACTTCTACATTTCAAAAGAAGAAGCGGAGAAACACAATCTTCTTTCTGCCACTCCCGGCAAGGAACGGAAAGGTCATCTCTGTGTCAATACCAGATGGGAGCAGGTGCAGGGTATCAACCTCTGGGCTGAGATCAAACCTGAAAATCCCCAAATCTTCAACCTGAACCGTCCAGAAGCGATCATTATCGGTGCCCGTCTTGATACATTCGGCAGTGTTCCGGGCATGGTTACAGGCGACCGCCAGAATGCCAACCTGGGGCTGTTCGCGGAAACGGCAGTTTCGCTTTCCAGGAAAAAATTGCCCCGTTCCGTGTTCCTGGTGTTGTACGGATCGGCTTTCAATGCTTATGACTCCCTGCGTTATTTCTACTATCCGGTGCATCTGCGGAATGCCATTACGGAACCGCTGATCACGGATTTTGCCGATGGTTTCCGGGAAGAACAGGCGGATAACGAAAAGAAACTTGATATCCTGAATCAGCCGTCGCCCATGATCCGGGCCGACAATGAACTTTCACCGGAAGATTATACCAAGATGATCACCAATCTGATCATGTCTCTGGTGATCGTTGCCGGTCTGATGGTCATTGCATTCATGCTCCGTGATTTCCGCGAACTGGAAAAAGCAAGTTGTGTGAAACGCAGTGTGATCGGCGGTGTGATCATTCTTGCCGGTATCGTTGCGCTGATCATTTTCAATACAAGTTATACCACTGCACCGCCTGCTGATGAACAGGCGCAGATCGATGCAAAGAAAGCCGGTCTGACTGCCGAATTGAAGCAGCTTGAAAGCCGTCTTGCGGCTGAAGGTCTGAAAGATGCGGACCGCAAAGAACTTGAAAACAAATACAATGCTGCGATCGAAGCCTATGACGAACTGCTGAAAGGCGCGGAAGATCAGCTCCATTATCAGGTGCGTATCCTGATCCGTGATGTGGTCATCAGAAACTACAACAAGATGAACTACCGGATCGCGGACATCAACTCGGAACTGCGTAAAAACAAAGAACGGGTGGAAAAACTGACTGCAGAAGATGCCAAAGCGAATGCGAAAGAGATCGCTGAACTCCAGGCGCGTCAGAAAGAACTGGAAACGGAACGCAAACAGCTTGATGTTGCGAAAGTCAAAGTTTCCAATATGCGTAAACTGATCAATGAGCGGTCCGTATCGAAACCGCAGGACAGAGCGCTGCTCCGCGAATTTGTGGATCAGGTGAAACATAATCTTTCACTCCGCAAAGTGGAACTGGATACCGCGATCGAAATGGCAGACTGCTGGACGGAAATCGCCACAGCCACGCGTCCTTACGCGGTGATCGCTTCTTATTATTTCGACTTCTCCACCGATGATGAGCCGTTCATCTTTGCCACACGCGGTTATGAAGGCGTCCATTATATGGAAGAGATGAGCGTATCTGTTTACAGTAAATTCTTTGAACAGTTCCGCCAGAAACTTCCGGATCTGAAACTGCAGAAGAGCAAAACTCCCTTCTTTGAAGAGTCTCTCAAATCTGCCACATTCACGCCGGATGTGATGAATACGCTTTCGCTGGTATATCTGCCCAGTGCAGCATCCCTGCCGCTGAAACTTTCATCCTTTACGCTCCGGAACCTGCCGGGCGATTATGATTACGATGAAATTCCCGGCAGACGCAATTATCAGCTCAAAGGGCTGATCCCTGCCATGGACGAATTGATGACGCTTTTCGCAGAAGCGCCGGAATTTTCCATGTCCTCGCTGATCAAAGACTCCAAGATGTACGACAGTTCATTCAACTACTACTACAAGAACGGTGCACCCCACGGTCAGATCTTCACTTACCTGTCGGCTGACGGCAAGGAAGTGGATGGTCCTGCTGCCTCTGCAACGGCGCTTGTGCTTCAGAATGAATACGACCGTATCCCGCCTGTCTGCGGTTTCTCGCTCAGTGCCATGGGGAAAATCAATCAGATCGGTTATACGAGCATGCCGCTGTTGACCGGTGGCGGTCGTTGGGGCAAAGGTGTTCTCAACTTTCATGGTTTCGGTCTCGGACACGATGAATACGGCAGAATCAATTACATCAGTGCTCTCGGTGAATTCCATAAGTTGTTCCGTGCGTACGGCGGTACTCATATTTATGCGTATGCCCCGCTGACATCCAACTTCAGCGGCAGCCTGCAGCTTGTCAACGGATTCACAGACGGTAAATTCAGAAACTTCCGTACGTATGCCCGTGTGGCGACCGGTGAAGGTTATGCATTTGCCGACCGCGATATGAAGGCGAAACTTTACTTCTACAATGAAACCTTCATTCTCGGCAGTTCTCCGGAAGATCCTATCGGAAAAGGTATTTCCATCAAACCGGAAGACCTGCTGAACCTGAACGTCAGCCGTGTTGCCATCGACAACACCATTATGCTGAACCTGCAGCGTCTGGAAAAACTGCACAAACGCAACATCTTCAACGGTGTGATCGAAGGGTATCACGACAAAGCGGAACAGCATCAGCTGGATGCGAAAGCTGCTCTTGCCGCCGGCGACATCAATCTTGCCAGAGCTCATGAAGTCTTTGGTCAGACTCTGGCGGTGCGTGCGTACCGTCCGTTGCGCGACATCATCAATGACCTTGTTCAGAGCGTATTGATCCTGTTGATCCTGACGATCCCCTTCTCCTTCGCGCTGGAACGGCTGCTGATCGGTTCCACCAATATCTACAAGCAGATGGGGTGGATCCTCGGATTCTTTATTGCGACCTTCCTGCTGCTGTACTTCACCCATCCGGCATTTGCCCTGTCTCAGGCACCGATGATCATCTTTATTGCATTCTTCATTATTGTGATGAGTGTGATCGTGATTTACATCGTGATGAACCGGTTCAAGGGTGAACTGCTCGCGCTGCAGGGGATGGATACATCGGCGCACCGTGTGAATACGGAAAACAGTATGCTGCTTGCCGCGATCCTGATCGGTGTGTCCAGTATGAGAAACCGTCCTGTCAAGACCTTCCTGACGATCCTGACGGTGATCCTGCTGACCTTCACCATTATTTCCTTTGCATCCTTCGGTTCCACGGAATATGTGCGGCCGGTGTATATGGGTGACGGTTCCGGTGAAGTGCGTATTGAATCGTTCCTGCCCCAGCATGTGGACCTGCTGATGCCCATCTGTCAGGCGGTGAAAGACCTGTACGAAGATGATTACGATGTGTTTTACCGTTCTGCCAGTTACAATTCACCGTTCTACATGCTGCCGACTTATCCGTTGCAGAGTAATATCATCTACAACCCGGCGGCGAATGGTGAAGAACGATCGCTCCAGTTGGAAGCGGTTGTCGGTTTTGAGGCTGGAGAGATCGAACATTCTGCCCATCTGTCAAAACTGATGCAGAAACCGGCAGCGATCCCGGCGGGAACGGAGAAATTCCCCGGCGTGTATATTTCCGACCTGACGGCTGAAAAACTGAATCTCAAGCCCGGCGATGTGTTCTATCTGCGTAATTTGAAGGTTCGTCTGGACGGTGTCTTCAAAGCTGCGGATCTGGATGCGTTCACCTATCTTGATAACGGGAAGGCGGTTCCCCCGAACTTCCAGTCCACTGCCAATGCGGAAGAAACCGGTATTTTCTCGATCTTCAACAACGCGTATGTGGATGCCAGTAACTTTATCTGGAGTTCTCCGGACCTTTCGCTGTTGACCGATTACGAAACAGCCAACCGGATCAACGGCTTCATCAATGCTGTGGTGCTTTATCCGAAGAAGGGTAAAAACCCCGACATCATCAAAGATGCCACGGATATTGCGGAAGTCACCTTCGGTATTGTTTACTCCAATACGGCAAACGGCGTACACCGTCACTTTATGGCGCCGGTGTTCTCCGCGTCCGGCGTGAGCAATCTGATCGTGCCGCTGCTGCTGGGCGCGCTGATCATTCTCAGTTCGCTGCTCGGCTCCATTGCGGACCGCGAACGTGAGATCTTCACCTTCAGCGCATTGGGGCTTTCCCCGAAGGATGTGAGTATTCTGTTCTTTGCGGAATCCGGTGTTTATGCTGTGATCGGCGGTCTCGGCGGTTATCTGTTGAGTCAGTTGACCAATGCGATCCTGATCGCACTGGCGAAACGCGGTGTTCTGGAAGCTCCGGAAATGAACTTCTCGTCCATGACGACTGTTTATACGATCCTGATCGTGATGGCGATCGTGCTTCTCTCCACGATTTATCCTGCGATCAAAGCGGGTCGTTCCGCCAGTCCGGATGTGGCGCGGAAATGGAAAATGCCGCCCCCCGATGGAAACAATCTCAGCTTCCAGTTCCCCTTCACGGTGTCCCGTGTTGACTTCGGCGGTATTCTGGTCTTTATCAGTGAACATTTTGCAAACCATGCAGACAGTTCTCTGGGCAGCTTCGCGGCGTCCAATGTCCGCATTACCCATGGCGACAGCAAACTGACGGACGGCTATATGCTGTCGGTCGATTTGACGCTTGCGCCGTTTGACCTGGGTGTTGCGGAAGAACTGAGTATGTATTCCGCTCCGTCTGATATTGACGGTGTTGATGTAGTAACGGTGAACATTCTCCGCAAAGACGGCTCCATGGGAGCATGGCTGCGGGGGAATCGCCGGTTCGTGGATGAGATCAGAAACCAGTTCCTCCTGTGGCGTTCGCTGCCGGTGGAAACAGTGATGCATTACCGGCAACTTGCGGCTGAAAGCCTGAAGGGCGAGGCTGCGGAAGGAGAAAGAGCATAAAATGGCACACCAGTTAGACAAAGAGTTACAGGAATACAAGAACCTGATGGAGGTGCCGTCGCACTTTGACGACGGGTTTACACTTTCCGCCTTCTTCGGTGCGATCTTTATCGCTCTTGTTATGATCCCGGGTGCTGTTTACATGCAGCTGATCGCCGGTGTGGGTATCGGTGCCGCCGCCCAGTGGGTGACGGTGATCCTGTTCATTGAATTGGCAAAACGGGCCAATGCCACGCTGAAAAAGGCGGAGATCTTCATTCTGTTCTATATGGCAGGTGCAGTGATCGCCAGCGGTAATACGGACCTGCTGTTCCGTCAGTTCATGGTGCGAAGCGAAGCTGCCACATCCTTCGGTCTGCTTGATCACTTCCCGGAATGGTATGCACCTTCCAACATCAGTGAATTGCGCAACACCTTCTTCCAGAAGGCATGGCTGCCGCCCATCCTGCTGATCATTTTCCACGGTATTCTGGCGAAAATCGATACCACGGTGCTGGGTTACGGTCTGTTCCGTATGACCAGTGACGTTGAAAAACTGCCGTTCCCCATGGCACCGATGCAGGCGCAGGGGATGATGACGCTGGCGGAAGACTTTTCCGACAACGGTGAACAGGCACATTCCTCCTGGCGCTGGCGCTCCTTCTCCATCGGCGGTGCCATCGGTATGGCATTCGGTTTCCTCTACATGGGGATCCCCACACTGTCCGGTGCGTTCCTGACCAACACGATCCAGATCTTCCCGATCCCCTTCGTGGACTGGACCCCGAATACGGCGAAGATCCTGCCTGCGGTTGCCACGGGGCTCGCATTTGACCTGGGCAACGTGATCCTGGGTATGGTACTGCCGTTCTTTGCCATGGTGGGAAGTTTCATCGGTCTGATCATTACCTTTGTATTGAACCCGATCCTGTTCCACATGCGTTTGCTGCCGTCCTGGCGTGAACAGCAGAGTACGGTTGAAACCCTGTTCAACAACAACGTTGACTTCTACTTCAGTTTCGGTATCGGTCTGTCTCTGGCGATCGCGATCATCGGTATCATCAGTGTGATCCGCAGCACGTCCAGAAGACCGGACGCCACGCCGGAAGAGATCAAGGCAAATGAGATCCCGAAGGACCGCGGTGACATCCCGAACTGGCTGTTCCTGACGTCTTATATCACAACCTGTACGACCTATATCCTTGTTTCCGGTTGGCTGATCGACTGGCACAAGGGCGTGATGATCGTGCTGTTGTTCTTCGGGTTTGTTTATACGCCGCTGATTTCCTATGTGACTGCGCGACTGGAAGGTCTTGCAGGTCAGGTGGTGGAAGTGCCGTACATCCGTGAAATCTCCTTCATCCTTTCCGGTTATGAAGGTCTTGCGGTGTGGTTCATCCCGATGCCCACGGCGAACTACGGTGTTCAGACAGTGTTCTACAAAACGGCTGAACTGACGGGTACCAGTTTCCGGTCGATCTGGAAAGTGGATGCGCTGCTGTATCCCATCATCATGCTGGCATCCATCGGATTTGCGAGTTTCATCTTCACGCTGGGCGATATTCCGTCTGCGGCATATCCCTACACCATGGAAATCTGGGAATTCAATGCCAAGAATGCGGCGCTGATCTACTCCTCCACGCTGGGTTATTACTCGCCCTTCAGTGAAGCGTTCCGGCTCTCCTACATTGCCATCGGTACGATCACGGGTATGATCAGTTTCGGTGCATTTGCCTTCTTCTCGGCGCCCACGACGCTCTGTTACGGGATCGTCCGCGGATTCAATCAGACCATGCCTCACTCTGCGATCCCGCAGTTTATCGGAGCCGTGCTCGGTCAGTTTGTTTTCCGCAGAAAATATGGTGAAAACTGGAAACGGTCGATCATTGTGGTATCTGCCGGTTACTTTGTGGGAAGCGGTCTGATCTCCATGTTGTGTGTGGGTATCGTGTTCCTTTCAAAATCGTCAAGTGCCCTGCCATACTAAGGAGATACAAGCATTATGGATATTGATAAAAAAGAACCCTTTATCGTTGTCAGAAATGTCTGGAAGACCTTCGGCAAAGGCGATGCAGCCGTTCATGCTTTGAGCGGGATCGATCTTGATATTTACCGGAAGGAATATATTTCCATCATGGGACCTTCCGGATCCGGTAAATCCACGCTGTTCAATATGATCGGTGCGCTTGACCACCCGACGCAGGGTGAAATCAAAGTCGGAGATGTTTCTCTGCCGAGTCTGTCTCCGCTGGAACTGGCGTTTTTCCGCTGCAGTTACATCGGTTATGTGTTCCAGAGTTACAATCTGATCGGACATCTTTCCGCGCTTGACAATACGGCGATCCCCCAGATCCTGCTGGGTGTTCCCCGGAAACAGGCGGAAAAGCGTGCTGCGGAACTGCTGGAATTTGTGGGTCTTCACGGCCGTCTGACGCATAAGCCGCTGGAACTTTCCGGCGGTCAGCAGCAGCGTGTAGCCATTGCCCGCGCGTTGGCGAACAATCCCACGATCCTGCTGGCAGACGAACCGACGGCGAACCTGGACCTGAAGACCGGAGCCGGTATTATCGAACTCTTCAAGAACATGACCAAAGAGTTCGGTGTGACGGTGATCTCCGCAACGCACGACCACCGTATGCTGGCGGCGTCATCCCGAATCGTCTGGATCGATCAGGGTAAGATCGACCACATTGAAAATGTGGAAGACCTGGATATCGATACAGGATCCATCCGCGACGAACATGGCTGATACCAGACATTTCCGCCATCCCGCCTTCAAAATGGCGATGGATGGCTTTTTCTTCCTGCTGCCGCGTGACTGGGAAGTTTCCGGATATATTCTGGAAGATGTGGCACGCGGCGGGCAATTTTCATTTTCCACTGAAGGCGGCAGTCAGGGGCAGTTTTCCTGGCGTAAAGTCAAGGCTGTTCCGGATCAGGAACGGATCATGGAAGAAGTCCACCGCCGTCATCTGGGGGAAGAACCGAAAATGCGTTTCACCCGTCACGGACAAGCCTTTCTGGGGCATACCCGTCAGGGAGAACGCTTCTATGCCAGTGCGTTCAATCTGAAGAAGATGTTTCTGTTTGAATGGGTATTTCCGAAATACACGAAAGACTTGGCGGATACGGTTGCCGCCATGCTGGAAACATTCACGTTGAATGAGCCGGAGGACGGACGCCAGTTTTACGCGCTCTGCGGATTGGAAGTTTCCGTTCCTGCGGACTATCATTTCACAAAGTTTGAACCTTATCCGGCGGCAGTGACGATGGTTTTTGAAAATGCCCGTCACTACACGATCACAACGCACCGTTTCGGCATGGTGAATGTTTATATGCAGGGGGCGAATGTGACGAATTTTTATCACCGCTGTCTGTATGCACGCCGGTTTGCGATCCGGTCTGCCGTTACGGTGGACCCGGTTGCCGGAAATGAAACGGCGGAAGTGCAGTATCGCGCCCGCGGAAAATTCGGGTTTGACTTCCTGCTCGGTCCCTGGTGGCACGGTTTCGGCTCTGCCTTTCACAAAGTATCGGAAAACCGGGTTTATGCTTTTGAACATCTGGCATCCCATTTGAGTAAGCCCCGCGAAAAATTGAAAGATATTTTCCGGCAGAAACTGCAGGAGAAGTCCTGATGGCAAAAGAGAAAAAAAAGATCGTTCCCATTTCCTTTGAACGGCAGATGCAGTCCGTGATCCGCATCAACGAAAATGCGAAACCGGATATGGAAGGGGACAATTATATCCGGCTCAAGATCGGACTGAAACTCGGCAGAATGGCAAAACTGGTCAATCTCCTGTATAAAGTCCGTGATTACCGGAAATATCTTCTGACCGATTTCAACTGTGAACTTTACCGTATGATCCGGGAGAAACCCCGTACCGTCCGGGAATTGATCCAGTGGCTCGGTGACCGGGAGAAACTTTCCTTTTTTGAAGCGCGCAGTCTGACGCTGGACTATGTTGCCAATATGATGCGCCGCGCCCTTATTGTGGCAGAGATCCCGCCGGAAGAGGATCCGGCAGAAGATCCACAGTGACCGGCCGGTCGATCCGGATGCTTTCCGGAGTGACGATACAATCCATGGCAAGGATCTTTACTCCGTGCGCCGCTGCCGTCCGCAAAGCATCTCCGAAATCTTTGTGCATTGCATCGTGAGGCAGAAATCGCCGCACGCCTTTCATCTGGATCACAAACAGCACGCATCCGCCGTCGCCGGATCGGCAGGCATCCGTCAATTCCTTCAGATGTTTGACGCCGCGTTCCGTGGGCGCATCCGGAAAAAGAGCGATCCCATCCTGTTCCAGTGTGACACCTTTGACTTCCAGCCATGTGGTCTGTCCGGCTGCCGTGATGGAAAAATCGAAACGGGATCTTCCGCGCGTGACTTCACGGCGGATGACAGCATCCTGCGGAAACAGTCCGCTTCGGGGCAGCCATTCCGCTGCAGCCGCATTGGGGATCTGGGAATCCATATTGATCAGCGTGCCGGATTTATCGACACAAATCAGATCATATTCCGTTTTGCGTGCCGGATTATCCGATCCGGAGAGCCAGACCGTTGCGCCGGGAACGAGCAGTTCCCGGCATCTGCCTGTATTTTTGACATGTACCGCCGTCGTGATGCCGTTGAGCCGGACCTCTGCAACAAAGCGGTTCAGACGCTGCAAAAAAACTGCCGGTACAACACGGTCATACTGCATCAGACTTCACGGACACCGTTCAGAAAGACCATTTTCACCACGCCGGAAGAACTCATGATGGAACCATCGCAGATGACGATGTCCGCATCTTTGCCCGGTTCGATGGAGCCGACGCGGTCCGCGATCCCCAGATGACGGGCAGGGCGGATCGTGATCGCCTGAAGCGCAGAAAATTCATCCATGCCGCTCCGGACAGCAAGTCCCGCGACCAGACCGAGGTATTCCTGCGGGATCACGCCGGAGTCCGTGATGATGGAAACTTCACAACCGGCTTTGTCAAGGATACCCGGCGTGGCAAACGTTTTGTTGTACAGTTCCGGCTTGGAGGAGAAGGACAATGTGGGACCGACTGCAACAGGCAATCCTTCCGCCGCCAGTTCTTCCGCAATCAGATGTCCTTCCGTACAATGTTCCAGCGTCAGTTTGACACCGAATTCTTTTGCAATGCGGATCGCCGTGAAAATGTCATTCGCCTGATGCGCATGGGCTTTCAGGGGAATCTCACCACGGAGAACGGGAAGCAATGCCTGAAGTTTGAAATTGAAGTCCGGCATCTTTTCCGGATCATCTTTCGCCGCATCCACTTTACGCATATACGCCTGCGCTTTGAACAGCATGTCACGCAGTTTCGCCGCAGTCGTCATACGGGAGGTGATCCCTTTGTCGCGGTAACAGTTTTTGGGGTTTTCCCCGAAAGCACATTTCATGGCAACAACCGGCTTCACAACCATTTTGTCAACACGGATCCCAGCCGTTTTGATGGAGGTGAACGTGCCGCCCAGCACATTGGCACTGCCCGGACCCGTACCCACACAGGTCACGCCGCCTTCCAATGCCAGACGGAGCGTCGGGTCAAAAGGATTGATGCCGTCAATGGCATTGAGTTCGGGGGTGAGACAATCGTTGTGTTCGTTGTAGTCCTGTCCGGTGTAGCCGACAGCAAAACCGTGGAGACCGAGATGACAATGGGCATCCACCAGACCGGGATAAACATTCATACCCGATGCATCCACCGTTTCAGCACCCTCTTCTGCTTTGCCGAGCGCTGCAATTTTACCGTCTTCCACAAGAATGTCACACTTCACAGGCTCCGGTGTGACCGCAGTGTGAACAAGTCCGTTGATGATCCAGAAACGCATTTTTTTTTCCTCAGGTTGCGTGTTTTTTCTATATCATATAAAATAACAGGTAATGCCGAAAATACAAGTTGAATATGAAAAAAATCGGGCGCGGTATGGCACGGACGGCGTGCCGTCCGTGCGCACACCTGCGAGCGTTTCAGCCGCGCGGCCGCGGCTGAAACGGCTGCAGGTGTGCAAGCCTGCCGATGACCTCGGCAGGCTTCATGCCGCGCCCGATTTTTTTCAATCTTTCTTCTGCAGTTCTGCGCTGATTCTCATGGAGCAGAAATCGGGTCCGCACATGGTACAGAATCTGGAATCGTGGACCTGTGGCGTTTCAGCGGCGCGGACGGCGCGTTGTCTGAATTCTCTGGCGCGATCGGGATCGAGTGCAAGATCGAATTGCTGTTCCCAGTTGAATGCTGCCCGTGCGTCAGCCATTGCGCTGTCTCTGCGGATGGCACCGGGTTTTTTGAGGGCGACATCTGCGGCGTGAGCGGCGATCTTGAATGCGATGACGCCGTTCCGGACATCTTCCTGTTGCGGCAGACCGAGATGTTCCATCGGTGTGACGTAGCAGAGCATGGCGGCGCCGTAGTACGCGCCGGCAGTCCCGCCGATGGCAGCCGTGATGTGATCGTAACCGGGTGCGCAGTCTGTCACAACGGGACCGAGGATATAGAACGGGGCATCGCCGCAGACCTGTTGTTCCCGTTTCATGTTCATTTCGATTTCGTTGTACGGAATATGGCCGGGACCTTCCACCATTGCCTGAACACCGGCTTTTCTGCATTTTGTCACCAGTTCGCCGAGAACATCCAGTTCAGCAAATTGTGCTTCATCGCTGGCATCTTCCAGACATCCCGGACGGAGACCATCGCCCAGCGACAATGTTACATCATATTCCAGGCAGATATTGAGGATGTCATCGAATGTTGTATAGAATGGATTTTCCTGCTGATGCCGTTTCATCCACCGTGCAATGAGAGAGCCGCCCCGGCTGACGATGCCCAGTTTCCGTTTCAGTGCCGCGTCCAGATGGTGCGACAGCAATCCGGCATGGATCGTCATATAATCGACGCCCTGTTTCGCCTGTGCATAAATCGTATTGAGGATCGTTTCCGCAGAGAAGGAATCCGCGCCGTGTTCCGCCACGATCCCGTAGATGGGGACCGTTCCCAGAGGAACTGTACTGGCTTCGATGATGATTTCACGGATCTGCGCAATGTTCCCGCCCGTACTGAGATCCATTACGGTATCGGCACCATAGCGGATGGCGTCTGCAAGTTTCTGCTTTTCCGTTTGCGCACAGCCGGAAAGGGGAGAAGTGCCGATGTTGGCATTGATCTTTGTCGTCAATTCCCTGCCGATCCCCATGGGGATCAGATTTTTGTGCATGATGTTGGCAGGGATAACGATCCTGCCGTCCGCCACACGCTCCAGAATAAAATCTGCCGTCCGCTGTTCTGCTTCCGCGACCGCTGCGATCTCCTTCGTGATGATCCCCGCTCGCGCCGATAACATCTGTGTTGTTCTGTCTGACATGTTTTCCGCATTCCTTTCCGGGAGCATGTTTCACGCTCCGCTTTGTACCGGAAATGCACGGCGAAAAACAAAAAACGCGCAATTCCGGGAATGTTGGAATTGCGCCGCGCACACAGAAATCCATACCTGTCCCAACAGGCAGATCTGTGTGAAGAGTCCGTAATTCCTACGCCGGTATTGACCGGATCAGGTTCAATGGGTATAATCTCAGCCTCGGATCCCATATCCGAAGCACCCCGGGTAATACAATAAATGTATGAAAAACAGTGTAATGAGCATCGCACACGCCGGAAATACGGGGCGGGACCAGCCGCCGCAGGCGGCTTGCACCTGCCGTGCGCGGGGGCGATACTGCCGCTGGTGCGGCAGCCGCGCCGGAGGTGCTGCCGGAGCTGATGCTCCGGCGGTCCCGCCCCGTATTCCGGCGTGTAAATTTTCAGTGATCTGAAATCAATCTTTCAGGGTATCGAAAAATTCTTTCAGGGGGTAGATCTTTTTTGATGCGCCGACGTTCTGACCGCACATATAGAGACCGTTTTCCACATCGCCATCCCAGGTTGCGAGGAGAGCGCGTGCGATACAGAAAAGTGATTTTGCCGGATTGCAGGAGCGCAGGCAGTGGTACGGACAGGTGAATTTTTCCCGGTTGCCGGAGAGGACCCGTTTGACGAGGGGCGTTTTGAGGACGCGGACGGGCAGACCGACGGGGCTTTTGATGACCACGATATCATCGGCGGTGGCGTTGACGAAGACTTCTTTGGATTTGCTGTCGATCCCGGCTTCTTCAGCGCAGATGAAATAGGTGCCGATCTGAACACCGTCGTATCCGATGGCGATCATTTTTTCAATATCGGCTCTGCTTGCCACTTCACCGGCACCGATGACGGGGATGTCGGCGCAATCGAACTGTTTGAGGACTTCTTTCACATCATGGAGCAGGATATCGAGGGAGCATGTTTCGGGATGTTCGATCTGTTCCAGTGTGAAACCGAGATGTCCGCCGTTCCGGGGACCTTCCACGATAACGGCATCGGGCTTGCGGTTATACTTTCTCTGCCATGTTTTGAGGATGACTTCCAATGCTCTGCCGCTGGACACAACGGGGATGAGCGCGATATCGGCATCGCCCACATATTCCGGCAGCTGCAGAGGCAGTCCGGCACCGGAGATGATGAAATCCACACCGGATCTGACGCTGGTCTCCACGATGTTCTGATAGTTGGAGAGGGCGACCATCACATTGACGCCGAGGGGTTTTTTATTGCCGCAAAGTTCTTTGGCTTTGGCGATTTCATCTGCAAGGGCTTTCCCGCAGATCTCATTGAATTGCTGTTTCGCTTTTTCGGGATCGCCCATACCAACGCTGGCGATGGTGCCGAAACCGCCCTGATTGATGGTTTCAGCAGCAAGGGTGGCGGAGCCGATCCGGACACCCATACCAGCCTGAATGACGGGGTATTGGCTGGTCAGATTTCTGATCTTCAGAGAAGGAAGTTTCATCTTATGCGCGGTGCTTTCTGGATTTAATTAATATTATTTTCTTATTTTGCTATATAATTTACCACACAAAAAGTGATTTTTCAAGGAGAAAGTATGATTTTTTTTAATGAGGGAAGAAAAATGTTTTCCGTGCTGAAAAAAAACGGTTTATACGGTTGCATTTTCAATATTTACAGTATATATTACAGAATCATCTTTATTTGCAGAGATCATACAACAAACAGTAGAAGGAATAAAAGTATGAGTAGTGAGGATTTTTCCTATCTGCCTGAAGCCGGAAGCGAGAAGGGCGACCTGATCCGCGGGCTTCAGTTGGTCCAGTCCCGCGAAGGCTATGTTTCAGATGAAGCGATCAGCGCGGTGTCCCGGCATTTCGGTATTCCGGAAGCAGAGGTGGAAGGGGTGTTGACATTTTATGCTCAGTTCAAGCGTGTCAAACCCGGCAAATACAAAATCAGTATCTGTGACGGCACCGCCTGTCACATCAAAGGTTCGACTCAGGTCAGTGCATGGCTGACAGCTGAACTCGGTATCAGTGACGGTCAGACAACGGAAGATGGTCTGTTTTCCATTGAAACAGTAGCCTGTCTGGGCTGCTGCTCTCTTGCTCCGGTGATGGCGGTCAACGGTAAAGTGTACGGGAAGCTCGACCGCAAAGGGCTGACGCGCATCCTGAATGAATACAAAAAACTCGGTTGAGGACAGAAAGATCATGTCAGCAAATATCAAAAGAATCAAAGTCGGTACGGCATCCTGCGGCCTTGCAGCCGGTGCCGGTGCGGTCCTTGAAGCATTGGAAAAGGCTGCCGGTGGGATCCCTGTGATCGGTGTCGGGTGTATCGGACACTGTTACGCGGAACCTATGGTGGAAGTGGAATGTGCAGACGGCAGCAGCGTATTTTACAGCAAAGTCACCCCTGCCTCTGTGGACGGGATCCTGAACCTTGCGGAAGAAGGCAGATTTGAGATCCCCGCCCGCCGTGCGGAACTGGAAAAACTGATCGTGACCCGTCTTGCCGGGCGTATCAATCCCATCGATATGGATGAATACAAGGCGAATGGCGGTTTTGAAGCGTTGAACCGCGCGTTCTCCATGACGCCTGAAGCCGTGGTGGATGAAGTGAAGAAAGCCGGTCTCCGCGGTCGTGGCGGTGCCGGGTTCCCCACCGGCATGAAATGGAGTTTCCTTGCTGCGAAACAGGTTCCTGAAAAAGTTCTGATCTGTAACGCAGACGAAGGCGACCCGGGCGCATTCATGGACCGTTCCATGATGGAAAGTGTGCCGTTCCAGATGATGGAAGGTATGCTCATCGGTGCTTATGCCACCGGTGCAACGAAACTGTTTATCTACTGCCGTGCGGAATATCCGCTTGCCATCAAGCATCTGACCATTGCCATTGACGCCTTGAAGGCGGCAGGTCTGCATCAGCTGCCCGGCCGTGAAAAGCCCCTTGAGATCAAGATCAAGGAAGGTGCCGGTGCATTTGTCTGCGGTGAAGAAACTGCAATGATCCACTCTCTGGAAGGCAAACGCGGTACGCCCCGTTTCCGTCCTCCGTTCCCCACAGACAGCGGCTGGAATACGCTGCCGACTGCCATCAACAACGTGGAAACATTCTGCAATATTGCGCCGCTGCTGCGGATCGGTGCGGATGCTTTTGCGGCTGTCGGTACGGAAAAAGGCAAAGGCACCAAAATTTTTGCTCTTGCCGGTGATGTGAAGAATCCGGGTCTGACAGAAGTCCCCATGGGTGTGACACTGGCAGAAGTTGTGTACGAGATCGGCGGCGCCGAACCCGGCACCGTGAAAGCGGTCCAGACCGGCGGTCCCTCCGGCGGCTGTATCCCGGCTGATAAATTTGATACCAGGATCGATTACGATACACTGGGCGCATTGGGTGCCATTATGGGGTCCGGCGGGTTGATCGTTATCGGTCAGAACCGCTGTATGGTGGAAACTGCCCGTTACTTCCTGAGTTTCACCCAGCGTGAATCCTGCGGAAAATGTACATTCTGCCGTGTGGGTACCACCCGTATGTACGAAACGCTGCAGCGGATCACGGAAGGCAAAGGTACGGAAGCGGACATCACTTTCCTTGAGACCATCGGCCCCAAGATCAAGAAGGGTGCGCTCTGCGGTCTCGGTCAGACGGCTCCGAATCCGGCACTTTCCACGCTGCGTTATTTCCGCAATGAGTACGAAGAACACGTGCGTGATCATGTCTGCAAAGCCCACATCTGTGCGGCACTGGTGGACATTTCCATCAATACGGATCAATGTATCAAGTGCGGACTCTGCGTGCGGACCTGTCCTGTGGGCGCCATTGAAAAAGGTGATACCTTTGTGGTTGACAATGCAAAGTGTTCCAAGTGTAATTCCTGTATTGAGATCTGCCCGAAGAAGGCGATCTCCCGTGTCAATAAGGGCGAAGGCTTTTCCTCCGCCGGTAAACAGTGAGATATGATCATGGCTGAAATCAAGTTTATTCTGGACGGAAAAGAAGTCGTTGCCCAGCCCGGTGAGACCATTCTGGCGGTGGCGGCGAAGAACGGGATCGAGATCCCGACCCTCTGTTTCAATCAGAAGATCTCCAAGACCACCAGCTGCTTTGTCTGTGTGGTCAAGGATTTGAAAACGGGCAAATTCCTGCCCTCCTGTTCCGCCTGTCCCGCACCGGGTCAGGAGATCGATTCCTCCTCTGAAGAAGTCAGAGATATGCGCCGTACTGCGCTGGGACTGCTCCTTTCCGAGCATACCGGCGACTGTGAAGCGCCCTGTACTCTGGCATGTCCTGCGCACGCCAGTGTGGAAGAATATGTCCGTGCGGGCAGAAAAGGTGATTTTCTGGAATCCCTGAAGATCATCAAGAAACGGATCCCGCTGCCCATGTCCGTCGGTCGTGTCTGCCCCCGCTTCTGCGAAAAAGACTGCCGCAGAAACATCGACGGCAAACCTGTCAGCATCAATGATGTGAAACGGATCGCTGCGGACCTGTTCTACGAAACTTATATGGAAGAACTGCCCGAACTGAACGGCAGAAAAGTTGCCATTATCGGTGCGGGTCCTGCGGGTCTTTCTGCGGCGTATTATCTGCGTCTGGAAGGTGTGGCGAGCGTATTGTTCGACCAGCAGCCGGAGGCGGGCGGTATGCTGCGCTACGGTATTCCGGAATTCCGTCTGCCGAAAAACACCCTGCGGAAAGAACTGGCGCACTTCGACAAGATGGGCGGCATTGAGATCCGCACCAATATGAAACTCGGCAGAGACATCACGCTTGATGCGCTCAAAAAAGATTATGACGCAGTGATCATTGCTGTGGGATCCTGGGCATCCAGTTCCATGCGGATCGAAGGCGAAGATCTTGCCTGTCAGGGGATCGCCTGGCTGGGTGAGATCGCCGGTAAGAACTGGGAAAACTGTGCCAATCCCGGCAGAACGATCGTGGTCGGCGGCGGCAATACTGCCATGGACTGCGCCCGTACAGCTCTGCGTCTGGGCGGCGATGTGACCATCGTGTACCGCCGTACCAAAAATGAAATGCCCGCCAGCCTGGTGGAGATCGAAGAAGCGGAAGAAGAAGGGATCAAGTTTGAATACCTGACCGCTCCTCTGGCACTCTCAAAGAACGGTGACGGCTCCCTCGGTCTGGCTTGTCAGCGGATGGAACTCGGTGCTGCCGATGCCTCCGGACGCCGTACGCCTGTGCCGGTCGCCGGTTCCGATTTCGTTATGCCTGCCGATACGGTGATCGCCGCCATCGGACAGCGTACTGTTGTGCCGGAAGGCGTGCCTGCCGGGAAACGGGGCATTGATGCCGCGAAAGAAGATCTGCGCGTCTTTGCAGGTGAACCCGTGTTTGCTGCGGGCGACTGTGTCAGCGGACCTGCCACGGTGGTGGAAGCTCTTGCCGCCGGCAGAAAAGCGGCTCTTGCGGTGCTGGATGAATTTGCCGGCAGACCTCATACGGAACCCTTCCTGTTCAATGTGTCCCGCGGACACTGGCGCAATCTGGCGAAGGAAGATCTGGTGTATCTGCGGAAGATCTCCGAAGAAGATCGTGTTCAGCCGGATTACATTCCCATGGAAAAACGCAAAACCACCTTTGAGGAACTGTTCGATTCCATCTGTGCGGAAAAAGTTTCAAAGGAAGCGGACCGCTGTATTGAATGTTCCTGCACGGCAAAAGGCGATTGTCTGCTGAAGAAACACTCCACGGCTTATCAGGTCGCACCCGATATGTTCAGCGGCGAAAAACCGCTGTCCACGGTGGATGTCCGCCATGAATACATTATCCACGACAAACAGAAATGTATCCGTTGCGGTACCTGCGTGAAGATTTGTTCTGAAGTCATCAACCGCAGTCTGCTTGCGCTGATGAAACGCGGTTTCAATACGATGGTGCAGACAGCATTCAGCCGGGAACTGCCTTCCTACTGTAAGGATTGCGGCGCCTGTATCAATGAATGTCCGGTCGGTGCTCTCGACTGGAAACAGAAGAAGTGATTCAGATCACAGTTTGTTCAGCCCCGGTGAAGTTGTTTCGCCGGGGCTTTTTTTGGCCGATTTTTTGAGAAAAAACCGCGATCCTGTTTGCAATTCGCCGCCGGTGCGGTACATTTTTATCACGGGGGCAATGATCCCCCTGAAAATACACAAAAAATCAGGAGTAGAAACAATGAAGGAATCCGCAAACTGTTCCATTGATCCATCGTTGCTGGAGATCGCACAGGGCGCCTTTCAACGGCATACCGGTCTCCGCGGTCTGGATCTTCCGTTTCCGGAAATTACATTGCAGGATGGTTTTGAAGAGGACGAATATGAACTGACGGATCAGGGGTTGCTGATCGGTTCGGAAAATGTTCTGATGAATGCGTTGGGCGAATATCTGCGTTCCGGCGGGACAAAGCGCGGCAGGATCAAGCCTGCAAAATTTTTCCGCTGTGTTTATCTGGCGCAACATTTTTTCAATACATATCAGAAAGCACCGCTGCAATTTTTGTATGAATACATGGAAGATCTGGCGCTCTGGGGCTTCAATGTGATGCAGACGGGGCATAGCACGCCCATCCGTTATCTTACAGGTCCGGTTGAACCGACAGAGGCAGTGCTTCACGGCAGAAAGATCGAGGAATATGCGCATAAGATCGGATTCAAATTTTTCGGTGGCGGTCTGGCAAACGGCGGCTTCATTGATACGCCGCTGGAATTCCGGGCGGCAGATTCCGGTCGCGGTCGTGACGGACGGGAGATCTGCCCCAATATTCCCGGCGGACTGGAACTGATCAAGCGCATCCACAGAGCCAGGGCTGCAGAAAAGCAGTATCTGGATTATCTGAATATATGGCCCTATGACGAAGGCGGATGCGGATGTGAAAAATGTTATCCGTGGGGCAGTAACGGTATGTTGCTCTGCGGTCGTGAGATGATGAAGATCTACAAGGAAAAATTCCCCGATCTGAAAGTGGTTTACACCACCTGGTGTTTCAATTACAAAGGCGAACACGAGATCGAGGATATTTATGAAAAACTTCATGCCGGTGAAGAGCCGTGGATCGATATGATCATGTCCGATACTCACCATGCTGATTTCAATCAGTGGCAGTTGGAGAATCCCCTGCCGGAACGGGTGAAGATGATCAACTTTCCCGAAATCAGTATGTGGGGACGCAGTCCGTGGGGCGGTTTCGGTGCCACACCCCAGCCCCGGCGTTTTGCCCGTCTGTGGGGACAGGTCTGCAATGTATCCAGCGGCGGCACGCTTTACAGCGAAGGGATCCATGAAGATTTCAACAAGGTCCTTTATGCGCATTTCTACCGCACGGGGACGAATGACTGGCAGCAGGCGGCACGGGATTATGCCGCATACGAATTCGGCTGTACGGAACCGGAAAAATTCATCCGTCTGCTGGAAATGCTGGAAGATAATCACGCAGGTCTGATCTGGTCCACGAATGAATATCACTGGCAGAAAGATATCAATATTCCGGAAGAATGGGGACGGCTCAAGCGCAAACCCCATATCTGGACCGACCTCAAAAAGAAATGGTACGATGCTGCCGGCGCGTTGGCTCTGGCGCAGGAGATCGATGCCGCTCTGCCGGATTGGGGCAGACGATCCTGGCGATGGGAATTCTTTATGATCCGGGCAAAAATCGATGCCATTCTGGAACGGAACAACAACGAGCCGGATGACGATGTGGAAGAGTTGCTCAAACGGCTTGTGGAGATCGAATATCTGGACGAAAAACAGTCTTACCGCGCCGTCTATCCGCGTACGGATACATGGCTGGAACTGCCGGAATTCGATTATCTGCGCGGGGAACTCCCGGCAGAAGTTTCCAAAGACGATCTGCGCTGGAACTGATCCGGGACTCCACTCTGTGCTGCGGCGCGGGTGGAGTTTTTGATTTGCAAAAATTATTCCGCCGTGTTATATTATGGGAATATGATCAGAGAATCAACAGCAAACAGAAATGAGGTCCGCAATCATGGAATTACTGACGCCTGAAATCAAAGATCATCTCGGAAATTCATCCTGGATCCGCCGTATGTTTGAGGCGGGGATCGAACTGAAAAAGAAATACGGTGCCGCCAATGTGTACGATTACAGTCTGGGCAATCCGGATATTCCTGCACCCGCCGCTGTGAAAACTGCCATGGCGGAACTGACGGAAGAAGCCGATCAACCTTTCGCTTTCGGTTATATGCCCAATGCAGGTCTGCCCGATGTCCGTGCCGCACTCGCCGCAAAAATGAGCGTGGAACAGACAGTTGAAATCCCTGCGGAACGGCTGCTGGTGACCTGCGGTGCCGCGGGCGGGATCAATGTGTTTTTCCGCGCCGTCCTGAATGCCGGAGATGAAGTGCTTTGCCCTGCACCCTATTTTGTGGAATACGGTTTTTACGCTGAAAATTTCGGCGGCACGCTGAAAAGTGTTCCCTGTAAAGCCGATTTCTCGCTGGATGTGGAGGCTTTCGATGCGGCGATCACGGAAAAGACCCGCGCTGTTATCATCAACTCCCCCAACAACCCGACCGGACAGATCTATTCCGCAGAGGAGATCGCCGCTCTCGCTGCCGTGCTGAAAAAACACAGCATCGCCAACGGAAAAGTGATTTATCTCATTGCCGACGAACCGTACCGTTTCCTGAATTTTGACGGTGCTGAGATCCCCGGTGTGTTCCGGTATTACGATGCCGCTGTGGTGATCGGTTCCTTCTCCAAAAATCTGTCACTTGCCGGAGAACGGATCGGTTATATCGGCGTCAATCCCGCGCTGGAAAACGGTCAGGAGCTGATGGCGGGATTGATCATGTGCAACCGTATCCTCGGCTTTGTCAATGCCCCCGTTGTGGCACAGAAACTGATCCTCAAGTGCATGAACGAACAGGTGGATCTGGATATCTACCGCCGCCGCCGCGATAAAATGGCGGAAGTGCTGACTGCCGCCGGGATCGAATTCACGATGCCGAGAGGCGCGTTCTACTTCTTCCCCAAATCTCCGGTGGAAGATGAAAGTATCTTCATCGATACCCTCGTCAATGAACGGATCCTTGCCGTTCCCGGCAGAGGTTTCGGAATGCCCGGATATTTCCGGCTTGCCTTCTGCAGCATTTCCGAAGAAGCGATCGGCAACTCTGCGGATTCCTTCAAACGCGCTATGGACGCCATCCGCAGCAAGTGATCTGCAGCTGAAACAGAAAAATAAAAACCGGATCGGGACATCATATCCCGGTCCGGTTTGTTCATTTTTCAGCGGGGAGTTCTCCGTGTCAGTACACAGAGAAATCTTTCAGCCGGATAGATTTTACCGGCGTTTCCACTTTGTCTTTGATGTAGAGCGTATGCCGGGGGATTTCCACCGCGATGGCTCTCACCTTGATGGGGAAGGTGATCCCTTTATCAAAATCTTTTTTCTTGTTGGGGATATGTGTCCAGGATTTCCACTGCCGTTCATTTTCGCCCGGACATGTAACTTTTACCGGGGATTTTGAGGTGAGGGGGAAACTCAGGAAGTGCCAACCGTCAAAGTTGATGCCCAGGCGGTCCGGCCAATCATAATAAGTGGCTCTGCCGCCGGACATAAAGACCTGTCCGTCGCTGTCTTCAATTTCAAAATAGAGTTTGCCCCAACTGGAATTACCTTTGACCCAGACGCCGATGGTATCGGGCGAACCGTTCACAGGAACCGGCTCTTTCAGCCGCAGGAAGGTATATTCAGTCAGGTTCCGGTTCAGTTCCCCTTCCGGAATGAGTTCCACTTCCATACATTTCCCTTTGAGTTCATCTTCCACCGTTTTGACGGAAAACTTGCCGTGACGCTGATACTGATGACTTTCCGGAACCAGCATACGCGGATCGGGTTCCGGATCCTGCGTCCATTTTTCCGCATCATCCATTGCGCAGGCAACTGTGGGATTTTCCGGATAGGGGACTTCCCACGGATAAGTGCGCTGTTCATTTACCTTGATGTCCGTGATCTGTTTGTCCGTGACAAGGTAGAACGGCTCTGTGGAGATGGTGTCCTGATACGTTCCGTCCTTTGCTTCCGGAATGGTCCGGCTTCTGCCGTAGATATCGGTGCGGGTCATCTTGGTCGAGTCTGTTTTGAATGTGAATCCGGTACTGCCGCGTGCCAGCCAGAAGGCGTACACATATTCTCCGCCGCGCTTGAATTCACTGGCATAGGCAGTCATGGAGCCGGTGGGAACGAGTCTCTGAAACTCCACGCAGTCCAGCACCTGAGTCATCACGGCAGTTGCGCAGAATTCAGAAGACGGCTGATACAGCGGCCAACGGGAGAAGACGCCGCCGCCCCATACGGTATTGTAATATCCGTTTCTGTATTTGCTGCCGGTGGGGACGGGAATGGTTTTGGAGTTCCAGGCGTGAGCGATCAACGCATCACGGATACGCCAGGAGGCGCGTTCCCGCGCTGTGAAGCCGGGCATTTTTCTGTTTTTCCATTCATAGGACGCTTCCACACCCAGATCTTTGTATCCGTAGATCCTGCCCAGTTCCCACAGATTGTAAAATGCACCGGCGGTGGAGCGTTCCGGCGTGACGGTCTGCCCCACGGATTCTTCGCCGATCACATCGATCAGATCTCTGGGATATCCGGCACGGAAAAGCATTGCCATTACGCCGAGCCGCGCGCCGGAATTGCCGACGATCAGCCGCACATGGGGCGCATTTCTGCGCCATGCCCGCGCGACTTCGATCGCCTGGGCAGCTTTCTTTTCATCGGCGAGTTTCTGTTCGGGGGTGATCTCCGTTTTTTCACCGATGAATTCCAGCGGGTGAGGTCCGCCGCTGGTTTCGTGGAAGATCATCGCCACATCCACACTGGGATAACGTTTCACATAATACTGGATATTTTTGTCAAGGGCAGCCGCACGCTCCGCAGGATCCGTGATGGATTCCGGGATCACAATATGTTTGTACTGGAATGGGGTGCGTGTGAGATTGTATTTTTTCATATCCTCTTCGGAATATTTGTCGTTCCACAACTGGGTGCGGCGTACTCCTGCACGCTTCAATGTATTGCAGATGATCTCAAGGTCCGAAACGGTGCCGTGGCTGCCGCAGAAGTTCCAGCTCAGATAGGGTGACTTGAGTCCGGCTTTCCGGGTATCCGGTGCAAGGCGTACAAATGCGCCCGGCACATTGACGAGCTGTTTTCCGTTCTGATCCAGCAGCGTTGTCCGGACCGTGTAATGGCCAAGTTCCTTTGCGGTGAATTCCACCTTGATCTCTTTTTCTTCTCCGGCGGAAAGTTTGAGAACATCTTTCTTTGTCTGGACCACTTTCTGATCCACGTCCGTGACCTGCCATTCAACGGTGTAATTTCCGGCGTTCAGCGCTTTCACATGGGCACTCATCCACGGCTGTTCATCCGGATAATAGAGGTTGCCCGGAACGGCGGATTTCACCATAAACGTGGCAGGAGTCTTGAGCAGCGTTGCGCCGTGAACGCGCACGGCAGAGGGGTTCGATGCCGGTTTGTCTGCCCGGCTGACATAATAGTTGTCGCCCCGGTGCAGTCCGCCCATCACTTCAAAATCCAGTCCGTTGAACCCGCACATGAACACCAGGTCCTGAATGGAACCGATATCGAAATCGTAGTAGATCAGAAAGAGATTATCGCCGATCTTCTTCACATTTTCCGGCAGGGGTGCAGCCGGATCGCGTGGCAGAGTCACGGTCTTGTGGAGGATCATATCGGGAGCCTGACCGGCATTGTGTCTGGAATAGAAACTGGTCAGACGCGCCGTTACATCGGTGGTCATTTTGTTTTCCGGATCGGGAGCCAGAGAACAGACGACTGCCGCCCGGTGATACTGTGCCACAGGAATGCGTTTGAGATAACAGTCCGGCATGGCATCGAAGGCAGTACGGGAGAGATAGCCGTCACATTCCAGCATATACATCCCCAGATTTTCTTTGCAGAGCGCCACGGGGAAGGCATGTTCTGCATCGTTGTACCGCAAGAGAATGCCATCGATCACTTTTTCCGTCAGAGGTGCATCGGGGGAGGGGGGTGCCACGACCTGCTGAAGATCACGCCGCACGGGAACAAAACGCTTTTCCGCTTCCCCGAACTGATACGCCGCACCTGCAGGAAGGCTGACCACAAGTTCTGCCGGGACTTCCGGATAGAGTGCATAAAAATTATGATTCAGCCAGACTTGAAGTGTTCCGTCGCCCGCCGGAATAAAATCGCAGCGGACCGGTGTGACAGATGCCGGTGTGCCGTACTTGGACGGATCTTTCAGTATCTCCGTCATCTGCGCCGGTTTGAAGCGTCCGGCAATGCGGGTCCGCGTAAACAATTCGAGGGGCATCGGACGGGACGGATGCACGATATCCCGATGCAGTCTCATTCTGAATCCCGCATCTGTGAACTGAAAAGCATCGGTTACATCGATCCGTTTTTTTACATCTTTTCCATTTACTTTTTCCGTGACCCATTTGCGTTCCTTCCGCACAAAATCGTGGGCAAAAGAAGTGAACTCAAGATACGGCGGATTTTTTCCGGCGCCCATATTGATCACGATCTTGGAGGGGAAGGAGCCGGAAATGAATGTAAAACTGCAGCCTTTTTCGGGGAACGGGAAATTCTTCACCATCGGCTCATTCTGCGGGACCTGCGTGAACCCTGCCGGAGTCGCCGGAGCGGGACGCGCTGCAACATCTTTGAGTGCCACACCGCTCACCGTCAGGGCAGTTGCGGCGGAAAGATTCCATCCGGCAAGGATCCAATCCTGTTCCAGATTCATTGCGCACAGGCGTTTTTCCACGCCGTCCAGATACAAATAGGCGGTAAACGATCCTTTCCGGCGTTCCACTGCAAAGTCGTACCATTTTCCGACTTCCACTTTTTCAAGATCTTTATCGAGTTGATAGCGCAGTCCGATGACGCCGGTGAATTTGCCTTTCACAGGTGCCGACCAGAAACTGCCGCCTTTCAGGTTCAGGTTCAGGCTGAACTGCTGCACACGCACCTGCTTCACCGGTTTGGTCGTCTGTTCTTTCATGAAGAGCCGGAACACATACGTTTTATTTGCATTATCGGAAAATCTGACCTTGTATTCCAGTCGGAAATCACCCGTCTTGTCCAACGGGAACATTTCCTGCTGCAGGAGTGTGCTTTTACCCGGTTTCTCCGGAGTCAACTGATATTCCGCGCTTTGTGCAAAAGCCGCAGAGAATACCAACAGCAGAACTGCGAGAATACTGCGAATTTTCATAATCAGATTTTCCTTTCTGGTTATATGGAATAAGATTTGTTTTCCTGTTTATTCTGTCGGTACAGAGAAAGAGCCGCCGCACCATTCTTTTTCCGCTTCGGAGAAAAGTTCTCTGCAGCCGAGTTCCTCAAATTCCTTCCGGACTGCCGGATATTCCGTGCCGAGAATACCGGCAAGAATGAGTCTGCCGCCCGGTTTGACCATGGACAGCAATTTTTTCTTGCCGGCGATGAGCGCGGAAGAAAGGATGTTGGCAGCGACCACATCATACTGCATGGCGCAGTTGTAGCCTTCCAGAGACGCCACATCAAAGGGCAGGGTGTCATCGGGGATGCCGTTTATCTGCGCGTTTTCGCGGGCGACGGGAATGGTGTCGGGATCGATATCGAAGGCTGCCACAGGGCTGCATCCCAGTTTATATGCGGCAATGGAGAGGATCCCGGACCCCGCCCCGGCGTCAAGAAAGGAGAGCGTTCTGCCGTCTTTTTTCGCTTCCTGCGTGAAAACATCGATGGCAGCGAGACACGATTTTGTGGTGGCGTGCTGTCCCGTCCCGAAACTCATGCCGGGATCGAGCACCAGTACGATCTGACCGTCTTTCGCATCGAATTTTTCCCAGCTGGGTTTGACCGCCAGTCTGTCGGAGATGACGATGGTTTTGAAGTGGAGTTTCCACGATTCCGCCCAGTCTTCCTTCCGGACTTCGCCCTGCTGAAGATCTTCCAGCACGATCCCGAACTCTTTCCATCCGGACATTTCCTGTTCCAGAAACGCTTTCGCTTCCGCCGCATCCTCCGGCGTCTGGAAGTACAGCGTATGACGGATGACTTTGCTTTCTTCATCGCGCCATGAACTCATATCATATTCAAACGCGGCGAGCATTTCGGCGCCCGCACCTTCCGTTTCAGAATCGTCTCTTACGCTGATGCAATACAGCATGTCGTTTGCCATTGTCTGTTTTTCCTTATCTTACAGCGCCACGCAGATCAATCCGATCACGATCAGGATCAGACCCGCAAGTTTCGGTTTTGTTATTTTTTCGTGAAGCAGGCAGATCCCCAGTGCGGCACCCAGCGGGATGCTCAACTGACGGAACGCCTGAATATAACTGACATTGTCCACAAACTGCATCGCCCAGAGGACCAGCAGATATGCACCGTTGCACAGAAACGATGCCGCCGCCGGATAGGCGAACTGTCTGCCGCTGCAAAGCTGTTCTTTCAGCGCCGCCCGTTCCTTCCTGATGCTCAGAACGTACGGCGTCAGCCACGCGGCAATGGCGATATTTTCCAGATACAGGAAGAAGAACGCGGATTCCAACCCGTTGGCGACTACCGCTTTTTCTTCCATGATCCGCAATCCTTCCCGGTCGATCACTGTGTAGCCGGTAATACAGATCGCTGCCGTCACGGCGAAAAGAAGGGATGCATTGAGATATTTCCGCCAGTTCGTGACATCGGAAAATTTTGTGTGCGGCAGCAGCATACCGCCGCAGAAGATGACTGCCATCCCCCACAAAGCCAGCGGACCGGGCATCTTTCCGAGGGCGAAACACGCCGTCACCAGTGGTGTCAGCAGCAGAGGAATGGACCTTGCCAGCGGATAGGCGATGGAGACTTCCCCCAGCCGGTATGCATTGGCAAGCCCCACATAATAGCCGGTCTGAAAAAGACCCGTCAGGATCATCATCAGCCAGAATGTCAGCGGCAGACCTGTTACTGCACCGGTGTATTTTGTAAAAAACACGGGCGCACCGGCGAGGAGCGTCACATCCGTCAGCAGCAGAAAAAATGCCGCGGAAGGCGCTTTCGCCTTGCAGATCAGATTCCACGAAGCGTGAGCAGTCGCACTGACCGCGATCAGGAGAATTGCAAAAAGAGCCATTTATCTGCCCCAGAACTGTTCCATATATTTCCGGACGGAACCGGATCTGCTTCTGATTTGTGCGGCGGCATCCGGTTCGGGATAACCGGAGAGGTCACGGCGCATGATCTCGCCTTCCATTCTGCAGAGTTCGTTGTGATAAGGATAGAACTGACGGAGCAGGAAATGCGCAAACCGTGTCAGACGGAAGGGACCGACGACCAGCGGATATTCGCCCGGAAGGGTGTGGACCGCCACGCAGCGTTCATCCCGGATGGCTTCCGCAATGGAATCGAAATCCAGTTTTTCGGAAAAGACGATGGTATAGAACCAGTTGGCAAGATCACCGTCGCAGCCGTGACAATCGCTGATACCGGCAACGGGGATCTTTTTGCCTTTCGCCCGTTCTTCCTGCCAGCGGGAAATCGCAAGCCGGTTGCATTCTGTCTGATGACGGAGGAAACCGCCGATCACTTCCAGTACATCGAATTTATTCCGTTCCATCAGCAGTTCGTTGGTGTCCTCGCCGACGTAATTGTGATAGAGCGGACGCCAGTAGGGATGACAGTACATGGCGATCCCGCCTGCTTCACGGATCCGGTCAAAAGTCCATTCACTTGCCGCCACCTGAAAACGGGTCGGTCCGTCATAACTTTCGGGAATATTTTTCATATATTCCGCCACTTCCGCCCGATATTTTGCCTCATCATCAAATGCCAGTTTGTTGATGCTGTATTTACCGCCGAAATGAACAATGTGTGTGGGGTTGTCCGGCAGATGCACTTCCTCGCCGGGGCAGACCAGCATATCGCAGCCGTAATCCGCCATAATATCACGCGCGATGAGTGAGGGATCATATCTGCCGTGATCGGTCAGCGCCATGAAATCGAATCCGTTTTTACGGCATGTGGCTGCCACATAGCCGGGAGATTCCCCGCCGTCGGAACAGAAACTGTGCATGTGGAAATCGCCCTTGTACGGCAGCAGACGGTAAAGATCTTCTTTTACGGCGTAAACACAGATGATGAAACAGTCTATAAATGTGCCGTCTTCTCTTGACGACTGGAGGCAGATCACATATTCCCCTTCGTGGGAGAACGAAAGATTCAGAACGAGAGTGCCGTCCTCTTCCCGGTCGAACGGGACCTGATTTGTTTCACTGAACCAGGAGCGGTAGCCGGTCGTTGTTCCGTCAACGCGGAAGAATACCGCGCGTTTGATGCTGTTGAGCGAGTTTACGACATTGGTGTAATCTTTAGCGGCGATCCGGATCTTCTGTTCCTGATTGCCGGTGCAGAATACGGTGGGAGTGACGGAGAGTTGCGGATAATAAAAATTTTCCATAAAAACCTTGCCTTATGATTATGATTTTGTTGTTGGATCCCGCGACGGGATTACAATACCATAAAGCAGTCTTTATTTCAAACCGGAAATACACTTTTTTTTAAAAATCAGAGCAGATCGGGCTGATCGTCAGTTTTCTGCGGTGCCCGTCTGTTCCGTACACGGGGCGTCATGCCCAGCAGTGTCCATGTCCGTTCCGTTGCGATACGCCCCTGCGCCGTGCGCATGAGATAACCTTCCTGAATGAGGAACGGTTCATAAACATCTTCAATGGTTCCGGCTTCCTCCCCGATCGCCACCGCCAATGAATTCAGCCCCACGGGACCGCCGTTGAAGTTGGCAAGGATCGTTTCCAGGATCCGCTTGTCCATTTCGTCCAGACCGTGTTCGTCGATATCCATCATGGACAGCGCTTTCCGGGCGATTTCCGTGGTGATGTTGCCATCGGACCGGACCTGGGCATAGTCACGCGTCCATGCCAGAAGATTGTTGGCGATTCGCGGCGTACCGCGGCTCCGCATGGCGATTTCCAGCGCGCCGCCGTCTTCGATCTTCGCGTTGAGGATCCCTGCGGATCTTGTCACGATCTGCTGAAGAAAATCCGGCTGGTAATAATCAAGCCGGAGCGACAGTTTGAAACGGGCGCGGAGAGGCGCAGAAAGCAATCCCTGCCGCGTCGTGGCGCCGATGAGCGTGAACCGGGGCAGATTCAGCCGGACGGACCGGGCGCCGGGTCCCTGATCGATCATGATGTCGATGAAAAAATCTTCCATGGCGCTGTAGAGATATTCTTCCACAGCCGTGTTGAGACGGTGGATCTCGTCAATGAAAAGAATATCGCCTTCTTCCAGAGATGTCAGCAATCCGGCAAGATCACCGGGTTTTTCGATCACCGGTCCGCTGCTGGATTTGATCTTTGCGCCTTTTTCATTGGCGATGATGTAGGCAAGTGTCGTTTTGCCGAGACCCGGAGGTCCGCTGAGCAGAAGATGTCCCAGAGGTTCGTTCCGGGTTTTGGCTGCTTCCACATAGACTTCCAGCCGTTCCTTGACTTTTTCCTGCCCGGGAAAATCGGCAAACTGCTGCGGCCGCAGCGTGGTTTCTGTGGTTTCGTCTTTCCGGGTCAGGGTCGATGTGATGAAGCGTTCCGTCGTTTCCATGGATAACTTTCTTTAAAAATGAAAAAGTCACTTGCAATTTTGTCTTTTTACAGTATCGTATAAAGGACGAAAAATCAAGTGAATTTTTTAAGAATGTGAGGATTTTACCATGATTGACACACAAAAAATGAAAACAGCTGCCGATACCATCCGCCTCCTGTCTGCCGATGCCATCCAGAAAGCAAAGTCCGGTCATCCCGGTATGCCCATGGGGTGCGCCGATTTCGCTTTCGGTCTGTGGCAGAATCATTTGCGTTTCAATCCGGCAAATCCCGCCTGGATCGGACGCGACCGCTTTGTCCTTTCCGCAGGTCACGGTTCCATGCTCCTCTATTCCCTCCTGCATCTTTACGGATTCGGCGTTTCCATGGATGAGATCCGTTCCTTCCGTCAGTGGGGCAGTATCACGCCCGGTCATCCCGAATCCGGCGTGACGCCCGGTGTTGATATCTCCACCGGGCCCCTCGGTTCCGGTTTCGCTTCCGCATGCGGTATGTCGCTCGCTCAGAAACAGTTCGCCGCAACAACAGGTCTGGACAAGACCGGGTTGATGGACGGGAAGATCTGGGTCATTGCCGGTGACGGTTGTATGATGGAAGGCGTGAGCCACGAAGCCGCATCTTTCGCCGGAACCATGAAACTGGACAATATCATCTGTTTCTATGACTCCAATGCCATCAGTATTGAAGGCAGTACGGATCTGGCATTCACGGAAAATGTGGGCGCACGCTTCGCCGCTTACGGTTGGCGCGTCCTCAACTGCGAAAACGCAAATGATCCCGCTCTGGTGGAAAAAGTTCTCTGCGAAGCCGAAGTTTCCGATGGCAGACCTACGCTCATCGTCGGTAAAACAAAAATCGGTTTCGGCGCACCCACCAAAGAAGGAAAAGCCAATTCCCACGGCGAACCGCTGGGCGAAGATGAACTCAAAGGCGCAAAGAGCCATTTCGGTTTCGATCCGGAACAGAGTTTTGTCGTGCCGGATGAAGTCTATGCCATGACATCCGCCAGAGCGGAAGAACTGAAAAAAGAAGCCGCCGCCTGGGATGCCGCTTATCAGAAATTCCTGGAAGAAAATCCCGAAAGCGCCGCAAAGATCGCCACGATCCTCAATCAGGATCTCCCCGCCGATCTGGAAGAACAGCTGATGGCTGCCGTCGAAACCGGTAAACCTCAGGCAAGCCGTGCAAGCAGCGGTGCCGTGATCCAGAAACTCAGCAGCATCGTTCCCGCATTCATGGGCGGTTCCGCAGACCTCGCTCCCTCCAATAAGACCGCCGTGAAAGATGAAGGATGGTTCAATGCCGCCGACAGAACCGGACGGAATATCCATTTCGGCGTCCGCGAACTCGCTATGTCCATGATCGCAAACGGGATGGCACTTTTCGGTACCGCACGCCCCTACTGCGCCACATTCTTCGTCTTCGCCGATTACCTCAAACCCGGTATCCGCCTCGCCGCATTGATGAAACTGCCCGTGGTCTATGTGCTGACACATGACTCCTTCTATGTGGGCGAAGACGGACCCACACATCAGCCCATCGAACAGCTCGCCATGCTGCGCGCCACCCCCGATGTGAATGTGCTGCGTCCCGCTGATGCCAGAGAGACCGCTGCCGCATGGGCGTATGCCATGCGCTCCAAAAACCGTCCCACCGCTCTGCTGCTGACAAGACAGGATCTGCCGCTGCTGCCGGAGGAAGGTGTCAGAAATATGGATATCTCCAGGGGCGGTTATGTGATCAGCGATGAAGACGGTTTTGAACTGATCCTGATCGCATCCGGTTCAGAAGTCAGCGTTGCCCTCGGCGCCGCAGAGATCCTCCGGTCGGAAGGCAGAAAAGTCCGCGTCGTTTCCATGCCCTCATTCAAACTCTTCCTCGAACAGAGCTGCGAATACAGAAATACCGTGCTGCCCCCCGCATGCCGGAAACGCGTGTCCATCGAAGCCGCGTCCACATTCGGCTGGGAACGGGTCACCACCGATGACGGACTCAATATCGGACTCGATCACTTCGGCGCATCCGCACCCTATAAGGTCCTCGCGGAAAAATTCGGATTCACCCCCGATGCCGTGGCGGAAAAAATCCGTAACGCTTTCGCATAAAACAACCGCAGCCCGCCCCGGAAAATAAAGCGCGATCGCCGGTGGTACACCGGCTCAACATAAAACAGCCGCGCCGCCGGATGAACTCCGGCGGCGCGGTTGTTTTATGCTGTCAAGCCCCCGGGCGGGGGCTTGGATCGCGCTTTATTTCCGGGGCGGGGCTGCGGATCAGAAATATTCTCTCAGCGGCATTCCGCGCCGTTTTCTGGCTTCGATAACGGGGCCGTTGCAGACGGGTTTGCCCACATCGTGGATATTGCAGAGGAACTGCTGTGCGATTTCCGGTGTATCGTGCCAGAGTTTGACGGCTTTCCCTTCGATGGCGGCGTCCACGAACTGCTGACCGATTTCGCTCCGGACGATGACGGCGGATACGCCGTTGAGTGCTGCCTGGATCTGTTCGCTTGCTGCGATTTCCTCCTTGGTATAGGAGAACAGTTTACCGGGATCGAGAATCGGGTGATGCCAGGTATCGCCCACCACGATATCGCCGCAGCTTGCCACTTTTTCCAGACAGTAGCGACATTCTTCCGGGGTGAATTTTGCCAGTTGTCCGAGCAGGTGATTGACGAATGGTGCGACGGCATCGGTACCGTCTTTGAGTTGTACTTTGAAATCTCCGGGGAAGGGGCGTGCCCGGTAAGTGACTTTGCCCACATCGGAAAGTTTTGTCTGGAGACATTCCGTGATGAGCCATTCCGTACCGTGGCGGGACCAGTGTGCGCCGCAGATATTGCTCAGAACCAGTTTGATGCGTCTGCCGAATTCTTCAAATTCGGAATTCATCATCAGTTTTCTGACTGCGATGGCATGACACGGTGTGGATGTGATCGCCAGTTTTGTCAGCCCTTTATCCAGTGCTTCACGCAGTCCCAGCAGTTGGGGGTGCGGCTGATATTTACTGCCCGCGCAGGCGAGGATTTCTTCTCTGGTCGTTGCCACAAATGCTTTTGCTTCGTAAGGGATTTCCGGATCGAATCCTGCCAGAACGGCGCCATCGATCATTTTATTTTCCAATGCAAAGACCAGCATCGCGGTGATGAAGCCGCCGGAAACTGCTTTGTTATGGATCTCCTGATCCAGTGCGTAACCGGTATAAACATTCCGCCACACACCAGTTTTATCGTCGTCTGTACCTTTCTGTCTGGCTTTGCCGAAATATTTCGTTTCGATTTCTGTAAGGGGAACTTTGTGTGCAGGACAGACCGTATGGCATTTGTCACAGAATTCATCGGTGCATTTGCCGACAAGTTCCGGGTTTCTGCCCCAGGAATATTTTTTCAATTCGATGGCGTGTGTGGGACAAACCAGTTCACATGCTCCGCATTCAACACAAAGCCCACTGTTGATGCAGTTCTTTTTCAGCAGATCGAAACCTTCTTGTGACATCTTTTTTTCTCCGTTTTGTGGTTGAAATATTTGACGGTTTGTGTTATATTATCACCGCTTTGAAGGAATGTCAATAGGACAAATGTGTTATTACAGGGATGATTATGACAAAAACAGAACGTCATCATTTTTACAACCCTGCCGCGATCGTTACCGGCGATGCGCCCCACCTTTTCGGGATCCCCCGTCTCTGCGGTTATGAATGGAACGACAACGGAACGCATTTTCATGTGGCAGGCGGAAACCGCGGCGACCGTGACCGCGCCCTGTTCAAATACACGATCTCCGGTCAGGGCGTTCTGATCCTGAACGGGGAAGAACATATCCTCAACGCCGGTGACGGCTTTTTTCTTGCCGGAAATGTAAGCGATACCCATTACGATTACCGGATCTCCGATAACGCCGATCACTGGGAATTTCTGTTTATCAGTTTCGATAAAACAGTGGCGATCGATATCGTCCGGCGCATCATCCGCGATGCCGGAAATATTGTCCGCCTGAACCCCGCAGGTGCCGCCGTCAAAAGCGCATGGCATCTCTATGAAATGTTCCGGTCCGGCGAAGTGGCAGATCCCTATGCCGCATCCCGTCTCGGTTACGATCTGCTCATGCAGCTCTGCAGCGAAGCAGTGACATTTTCCGGAAAAGCTGCCGGAACAGACCTCGTTCACAAAATCGCAGCGTACGGATTCCGTCATCTGGACCGCCCCGTGACAGTGGATGAACTGGCAGCAAAATGCAATTACAGCCGGTGGTACTTTTCAAAAATCTTCCGCGCCGCCGCCGGAATGTCTCCCTCCGAATTCATCATGGAACAGAAACTGACCGCCGCCGTCCAGATCATTCAACACGAAAATCTGCCGGTGAAAGAACTGGCAGCACGGTGCGGTTTCACCGATCCCGGATACTTTATCCGCCGCTTCAAACGGCGCTACGGAATAACTCCCGCTCAATATAAATCCCAGGAGGAATCATAAATGGAACAACAGGAATATTGGCAGAAATTAAAAGATTTTCTCAATCAGAACGACCTTTTCTGCGCCGGAAATAAAATGCAGATCACACAAATCAGCGACGGTTCCGCCGAAGGTGAAATGATCGTGGAAAAACAACATTGCAACGGACTCGGTACCGTTCAGGGCGGCGCATTGTTCACCCTCGCAGATTTTGTTTGCGCAGCCGCGATCAATTCCTACGGCAATCAGGCTGTCAGTATGTCCGCTTCCGTTTCCTTTATCCGCCCCGGCGTGAATATGAAAAAAATCACCGCAAAAGCCACCCTTGTCAATAAAGGCAGACAAACCGCGATCTTCGATGTGGACGTGTTCGGCGATAACGGAAAGATCCTCCTCCATACCGTAATGACCGGTTTCCTCACCGATCGCCTCATGTGCGACCTGTTCTGAACCGGGATCGATACAAGCAGCGGCGCGGCTCCACAGCACAGCCCACCCGGGCTGTGCTGTCCGCCGCGCCCATTTTATGCCCCCGCACCGGCGGGGCATAAAATGGGTGCGGTGTGCGCGGTTTTACCGCGCGGAGCCGCGCCGCTGCTGTATCGATATTTATATTTATTCTGCGCTGTATGGTTTCCGCCGTTTGGGCAGGGGGTGGAATCGTGTTGTGCCGTCCTGACTGATGGAGATCCCGTTTGCGATCATGGTTTCGTTCAGGGTGGACGCTGCGCAGCGGATGGCGAAAGCGATCCGTTTTTCAGGTGTGGAACTGCATTTTTCTGCGTGACGGATGACTTTTGTCCGGAACTGTTCATCTGCATAGACGAGACCCCATTCAGCGGGCAGTTCGTCTGCTGTGATGAGATTTTCGGGGACGACGAGATAATATTCGTCAGCGGTCTGTTCAAAGACGAGCCGTTCAAATTTGCTGCCGTGATAGATATCGTGTTCCAGTTTTCCGATATTTCGGAGGCAGGCATGATATTTGCGGTTTTTAGTCCTTGAGAAATCCCAGATCTGTGATTCGGGGAACAGGGAATCGTCTTTCAGGTCCGGTTCTTTCTGTTTGAGGATTTCTTCCAGATCGGCTTTTTTCTGTTTTTCTTCTGCGAGCATCTGCAGGAGTTTTTCCTTCCGGGCGGCATCGGTCCAACATTTATCTCTGTCGAGACAAGTCACTGCCAGGATGGTGCGATCCACGGCAACATTTTTATGACCGGGTGCGAGGAAGAACGCTCCGGTATCGATTTTGATCCGTGGGATCCCGGACTGGAATTGGAATCCGATCCCGTCCGGGTTCATGGCTGCGAGGAATGCGGCGGCTGCGCGGCGGATATTCTGATCCGACATGGGCGGGAAACAGTTCCGGCGTTTTCCGGTTTCGATCACGGTTTCCGTTATGGGTTCTTCCGCAGTTTTTTCTTCGTTTTCTTCCTGTTCCACTTCGCGGATTGTGGCGATGATATCCATTGCCATTGAGCCTGCCACAGCTTCTGACGACGCTTCTTCCACGGCGTCATACACTTTTTTCACCGTTTCATCGTCCGTGGGTTCCAGATCCCAGGGCGGCAGATCGTCATCGTTTTCTTCCGTTGCGGAGATCAGGGCATCGAGGGCATCATCTTCCGTATCGAAATCCCGTTTTGCGGCGGGCAGATCATCGGCTTTTTTTTCTTCGCCGAAGAAGGAAAAAGCCATCTGTTCGTAATCTGTTTTATCCATAGTGTGCAGTTCCTTCCGGTTGAATATCATATTTTATATAACAGGATAAAATACATCCGCCCGGTCGTCTTTGCAAATGTTTTTTCAGATTTATATTTATTTATCCAGCCGGATGGGATTGCTCCACGCGATTTTTCCGTCTTTATCAGTGATCTGGAGCCGGATATATTCCGGGGCAAAGCGGCTCACATCCATGCGGCAGGAAGTCATTTCCTGCGTTTCGAGGAACGCATCCCGTGACGGTGTTTCGCCGCGATTTTTTGCGGAATAGATCACCACTTTTGTGCAGGGTGAAAATTCAGCTTCAAAGATATTGTTTTCGATGGAGAGCTTTTGGATTTCCGGACCTGTGGATGAGTAGTAATCGCCGTTTTTCAGGGCATTGATGATGGATGCCAGATCCTTGTTTTCCGCAAGAATATAAGTCCAGCCGAACCCGAAACAGTAATGGGAATGGATGTCATCCACTGCGATCGCGGGGTAATCATATCCGGCATCCAGCAGTTCGTCCCAGTGGACCATATTGAATTCCTTGCCGATAAAACGGGTGGATGCGTTGTAGACTTCCAGTCCGGTCAGCCCTTTCAGCGTCATGATCTCCGCACTTGTAAAACCGCACCAGTAGGGATGCGCACAGAAGACCATTCCGCCGGCGGCATTGGCGGCATCGACAGCTTCCTGTGCGGGTTTTTCCGGATCGTATGAAAAATCTTCGGGCGTATTCAGTGCCAACAGATGCCAGCGGATGTCTCTGGGACCTGTGGGATGCATTTCCATCCCGGAAATGAGCGTCATACCCCTGCCGTCGTATGTCGATACCGGATTGGCGGTGCTGTGATCCGTGAACGCCAGCACATCATATCCGGCTTCAGCGTAACGGCGTATGATCTCCTCCGGCGTGAATTTACCGTCGGAATTGGTTGTATGGGTATGCAGATTTGCCTTGTAAGCATTCAGTTTTCTGCCGTAATATTCCATTATGATACTCCTTGATTGTATGTTGGTGTGCATACAATATATCACATCATATTCCGGGTTGCAAACGGAAAATAAAAAACGCCCCGCCATTTCTGACGGAGCGTTCTCAGCTTCATCCGGAAAAATCCGGTTGAATGACAGGCTTATTCGCCTTTTTCGAGGTCGAGACCGTCGAAGAGCTGTCCCATGTTGCCGAGGGCTTCGCCCGGGCGCAGAGCGGCAGTCACTTCTTCATCGGCAGCCTTGATGTCGTCTTCGGTGAAGTCTTCATCGAGAGCCTTGATGCTCAACCCGATGCGGCGTTCATCTTTGTCGATCTTGATGACGCGAGCTTTGATATCATCGTTGAGCTGGAGTTTGTCTTTGACCTTTTCCACGCGATCTTTGCTGATCTGGGAGATGTGGACCAGACCGTCGATCTTGTTGGAGAGTTCGATGAAGGCACCGAACGCAGTGATCTTGGTGACTTTACCGGTGACTTCCTGACCGATCTGGTAGTAGTTTTCGATGTCGGACCAGGGATCGTTTTCAGTCTGTTTCAGACCGAGGCTGATTCTCTGCTGCTGCGGATCGATATCCAGGATCACAGCATCAACTTCGTCACCGACTTTGAGAACTTCGTTCGGATTGTTGATTTTGCGGGTCCAGCTCATATCGGAAACGTGGATCATACCATCGATATCGTTTTCGATTTCGACGAATGCACCGTAGCTGGTCATGTTGCGGACTTTGCCGTGGATCTTGCTGCCGACAGGATATTTTTCAGCCAGAACTTCCCACGGATTGCGGGTCTTCTGACGGAGACCGAGGCTGATCTTCTTGCCTTCTTTGTCGATGTCAAGCACAACAGCTTCCACTTCTTCGCCAACGCTGACAACGTCGCCGGCTTTGGTGACGCGCTTGGTCCAGCTCATTTCGGAAACGTGGATCAGACCTTCTACGCCCTGTTCGATTTCCACGAAGGCACCGTAGGGCATGATGTTCACAACGCGGCCCTTGATCACGCTGCCGACGGTGTACTTGGCTTCCACATCGTCCCAGGGATTGTGGCTCTTCTGCTTGAGACCGAGGGAAACGCGTTCCTTGTCGTTGTCGATATCCAGGATCATCACTTCGATCGCCTGACCGACTTCCAGCATTTCGCCCGGATGGGAGATTCTGCCCCAGCTCATATCCGTGATGTGGAGCAGACCGTCCACGCCGCCGAGATCAATGAACGCACCGAAGTCGGTGATGTTCTTGACCGTACCGGTGCGGAGCTGACCGACAGCCATTTCCTTGAGCAGCTGGGCTCTGCGGTCTTTGCGGGATTCTTCCAGCAGTTCGCGGCGGGAAACAACGATGTTGCGGCGGTCTTCGTTGATCTTCAGGATCTTGAAGTCATATTCGTTGCCGATGAAGTCGTCCATATTTTTCACCGGGCCGATATCGATCTGGGAGCCGGGGAGGAACGCTTCGATACCGCAGATATCGATGATGATACCGCCTTTGACACGGTGTTTCATCAGACCCTTGATGATGCTGCCTTCACCGTATTCGGAGGTGATCTTCTGCCAGGACTTGATGGAGATCGCCTTCTGCAGGCTCAGTCCGGGCATGTTGTTTTCATTTTCAGTTTCAGTCAGATAAACATCCAACTCATCGCCCACACTCAGTTCTTCCATGTTGCGGACTTCAGAAGCAGGGATTTCACCTTCAGCTTTGTAGCCGATATCGACCAGGATGCAGTCGGGGCGGATTTCCACGATTTTGCCTTTGACGATCGTGTCGGTGGCAAATTCGTGCTTGGTCGTGCTTCCGTTCAGAAGATCTTCCATGGTGCCGGTAAAGCTGTCGTCAACATAGCTCTTCAGGGCGGGAGTTTCGGGTGCGATTTCTTTTTTCGTTGTCATTTTTTTGTTTTCTTTTGGGTTAGTTTGACTTGTTACGAAAAACCATCCGCCCCGCAGGTGCGGAGCGCGTACAATCACATACTATAACACCGGATCACTGAAAATACAATGCCGTTTCTCAACTTTTATCACTTTTTTACCGTCAGCAGAACACATACTGGATGAGTGCCATATAGACGGCTGTTCCGGCAATGATGGAGAGCAGGGGATTTCCCCGGATCAGGTGCAGTATCACCACCACCGCTCCGGCGATCAGTTCAGCGGCACCCCACGCTTTATCGGGCAGGGGGGTCCCGTTGAAGTACATGCAGTAGCAATACACCACAAGCATGGCGATGGAGGCGGGTGCGATGAGGGCGCCGAGATCTGTAATGATTTTCGGCGGCTGTTTCGCACTGGCGAAGAGAAGGAACGGGAACGCCCGCAGGAAAATGGTCGTTGCCCCGGTCGCAAGTGTCAGAAGGATCAGATAGGATACCGTAGTTGTCATGCGTCAGCCTTCTCCTTTCCGGCGGCGTATTGAAGAAGGATCAAGGCGCAGACCATCAGCGGGATCGCACAGAGCAGCATGTTGCCGGTATCAAGAAAACCGCGGCTGATAAGTGCCGCTCCGGCTCCGATCAGGGCGGGCAGTCTGTTATATTTTGCCCTGCATTGATCGGTGAGGATCACAAGAAAAAGAGCGGTCATGGCGAAATCGATCCCTCTGCAGTCGAAAGGCAGGCTGCTGCCGATGACCGCGCCTGTTACCACTCCGGCGACCCAGTAAAGATGATCGAATGCCGCCACCGCCAGACAATAGGAAATACTGTCTTCCCCTTCCGGTACTTTGTTGGCGACCTGAATGGCGTAAGTTTCATCGGTCAATGCCCAGATCAGGTACAACCGGACGGGCAGACTTGCTTTTTTGAACCGTTCCAACAGGGAAAAACCGTACAGGGCATACCGCAGATTCAGGCACAGAGTCAACAGGATGACCTGCGTCATGGGCGTCATATTCTTTGCCCAATCGGCAATGAGGAACTGCAACGCGCCGGAAATATTGATGCTGCTGGTGACGAATGCCCAGAAAGACACACCGCCGATATCGGTCGTCTTTGCCAGCAGGATCCCGGCAGCCATCCCCATTGCCATGTAGCCCATCAATACGGGCAGGGACACGGTGAATGCCGCTTTCAGTACGCGTTTGTTGATCATGATCAGTTCATCTCCGGAAAATCAGTAAGTTTATAATATACACCGTAAACTCTTTTTTTCAATTTGGATCTTCATTGTTCTGCACAGGATCCTCAAGATCGCAGGGAGATACCGAAAAAAATCGTAAAAAATATATTGCCCCCTTGACAATTTGAAAAAACGGAGTATATTGTTCTTTCGCAGAATTGAAAACAAAAAATATTTTTTACAACTTATTAACACGGAGTAGAACGATGTCCAAGCATCCGAGCCTGAAAGGCGCAAGCCAGATCCGCAAGAAAAGAAACGTGCTCAAACGTTTTGAACGCATCAACCAGCTTATCGCAGAAGGTCGCTGGAAAGCCGGTCAGAAGGTCATCAGCGCGCTTCCGAAGACCAAGCCGGAAGAATAAGAGTCTGACCTCAGACTTCTTGCAAAGACCGGGGCGTCCGCCGTTTTTCGTGCAGACGTCCCGTTTTTTTATCCGAACACACAATATACTCATAAAACAGAGCGAGAAAGATTATGGCAAAGAATACCGTAACACAGAAGATCCTGGCAGAACACATGATTTCCGGCGAAGCCGTTGCCGGCGCACCTGCTGCGATCCGTATCGATCAGACACTGACTCAGGATGCCACCGGCACTATGGCGTATCTGGAACTGGAAGCCATGGGCGTGAAAAAAGTTGCAACGGAACTTTCTGTTTCTTATGTGGATCATAATATGATGCAGAACGGACCCGAAAACCGGAACGACCATCTGTACCTGCAGTCTGTGGCGGCGTCCCGGGGCGTGGTGTTCTCCCGTCCGGGCAACGGTATCTGCCATCAGGTGCATCTGGAACGGTTCGGGATCCCCGGCAAGACTCTGCTCGGTTCCGACTCCCATACCCCCACCGGCGGCGGTATCGGTATGATGGCGATCGGTGCAGGCGGTCTGGATGTCGCGCTTGCCATGGGCGGACAGCCCTTCCGGCTTGCTTATCCCAAAGTCATCGGGATCCGCCTGACCGGTAAACTCCGTCCCTTTGTGGCGGCAAAAGATATTATCCTCAAGGTCCTTTCCATTCTGACCACCAAAGGAAATGTGGGCTGTGTGGCGGAATATTTCGGCGACGGCGTCGCTTCTCTGACGGTCCCCCAGCGGGCAACTGTGACCAATATGGGCGCAGAACTGGGCGTCACCTGCAGTATCTTCCCCTCGGATGAAATGACAAAACGGTTTCTGGAAGCACAGGGACGCGGTGCCGACTGGCGGGAACTGACCGCCGGACCCGATGCCGAATATGACCGGGTGATCGATATCGATCTTTCCACGCTGGAACCCCTGGCGGCATGTCCCTCCAGCCCCGATAACATCAATACCATCGCCTCACTTTCCGGCATGAAAGTCGGTCAGGTCATCATCGGTTCCTGTACCAACAGTTCCTACCGTGACCTTTCAGTCGTTGCCGCCATGCTCAAAGGCAGACGCGTCCATCCGGATGTGACTCTTGCCATCGCTCCCGGCAGCCGTCAGGTTCTGGAAATGCTCGCCCGCAGCGGCGCGCTTGCCGACATCATTGCCAGCGGCGCCCGTATTCTGGAATGTGGCTGCGGACCCTGTATCGGTCAGGGGCAGAGCCCCGCAAACGGCACCGTCACATTCCGTACTTTCAACCGGAATTTCCCCGGCAGAACCGGAACCAAAGGCGATGAAGCTTATCTGGTCAGCCCCGAAACTGCCGCCGCCGCCGCCCTGACGGGTGAGGCTTCCGATCCCCGGACTCTCGGTATGGAATATCCTGTCTTCACCGAACCGGAACAGTTCCTTGCAGACGATTCCATGATGATCCAGCCGCCCGCAGACGGCAGCAATGTGGAGATCATCCGCAAACCCACCATCGGTCAGCCGCCGCTGAATCAGCCGCTGCCCGCCGCTCTGGACGGCGTCGTGGCGATCAAGACGCAGGACAAAACATCCACAGACGATATTATGCCTGCCGGTATCCACCTTAAACACCGGAGCAATATCCCCGAATACGCGAAAGTTGTTTTTGAACGCTTCACCGAACCCGGAAAACCCACGTTCGCGCAGCGTGCCGCCGCTATCCGCGATGCCGGAAAACACGGTGTGATCGTCGGGCGCGACAGTTACGGGCAGGGCTCCAGCCGCGAACATGCCGCAATCTGCCCCATGTATCTGGGCGTCAAAGCCGTTATTGCGATGGCGATCGAACGTATTCATGCCGCAAACCTGATCAACTTCGGCATCATCCCATTCACCTTCGCCAATCCTGCCGATTACGACAGCATTGAACCCGCCGATGCCATCCGCATCAGCGATCTCCATGCCGTTGTCAAGGCGGGCGAAGGCACTGCGACTGTGGAAAAAGCCGATGGCTCCACCCTCAAGATCGAACTCAAAACAAAATTGACCGACGAAGATAAAGCCATTATCCTCGCCGGCGGCAGATTGAACCTGAAATGAAAAAACTGTACGCCGTTCTCATCGCCGCCGCCACACTCGCGGCGGCATGGATGACCGCCGCTTGCGGACGGCAGACGCCGATCGCGGAGGGGCGGTCTTCCGGGACCGGCGTTTCTGTTGTATCTCTGGCTCCGGCGTTGACGGAACTGGTGTTTCAGCTGGGGTGCGGTGACGCCCTTGCCGGACGGACTGATGTCTGCAACAAACCGTCTGCCGCGCTTTCTGCGCCGGTCGTCGGTCAGTTCGGACTGCCGGTCCCGGAAACGGTACTGCGTTTGAAGCCCGATCTCATCCTTGCCAATGCGTTGGTGAATCCCCGTCTCCGCTCTCTGTTTGAACAGGCGGGCTGCCGGGTGATCCTCAAGCCCTGCGATACGCTGGAAGATTATCAGGACTGGGTCCGGCTTCTCGGTGAAGAACTGAAGGTCCCCGACGCCGCATCGGCAGAGATCAACCGTATCCGCGACTGGTTGACCCGGAACGGTCAGCGCAAAGCCTCCGGAAAAAAAGTCCTGTTTCTGCTCTGGGATGAACCTGTTATGGTTGCCGGTGCAGGGACGCTGCCGGATACTGCCATCCGTCTTGCGGGCGGCGTGAATATTCTCGGAGACGAAAAAGGGTATGTGAAATGTTCGCCGGAATTTCTTCAGCGTACAAAAGATCAGGTGGATTACATCATCTGGGCGGCGGAAAAACCTTTTTCCAAAGCCGCACCGCAGATCCGCGCTCTTTCTTATTCTGAGCCTGACAGTGCGCTGGATGTGGATTCTTTTCTCCGCCCGGGTCCCCGTTTTACGGACGGAGTCGATGCCCTGCGGGTCAGTCTGGAAGGGAAGACGCAAAAATGAAAGCGGCTCTTTATTTTCTGCTGGCGGTGCTGATCTTTTCCTTCGGGCTTTCAGCCGGGGGTGAATGGATCGGTTTTCAGGATTTCTCATCGGAGCGGATCATTGTGGAAATGCGTGCCATGCGTCTTGCCGCAGCATTTGTTACGGGCGGCGCATTGGCGTTGTCCGGTTTGATTTTTCAGGCGATCCTTCACAATCCGCTGGCGGAACCTTTTACGCTCGGTCTTTCCGGCGGGGCGGCAACGGGAGCGGCGTTGGCATTTCTGACCGGAGCGGTTCTGTTCAATATTCATGCCGTAAGTCTTTTTGCATTTGCCGGTGCGCTGATCGTGCTTGCCATTGTTCTCCTGATCACCCGTGACAGCGATTCCCTGCTGTTGTCCGGCGTGATCATGGGGACGGTTGCATCGGGCGTGCTGATGTTTCTCATTTCCACAGCGCAGAACACGGAACTTGCCGGGATCACCTGGTGGATGCTGGGCAATCTTCAGGCGCCGGTGCAGTCCATCCTTCAGGGAAACGGGATCCTGCTTTTTGCGGCAACGGCATTGTGCTGTTATTTCGCAGGGGATCTGGATGCCCTTTCGCTGGGGCGCGCTCACGCGTGGGATCTGGGCGTACAGGAACGGCGTCTGACGCTTTTTCTGACGGTCCTTGCCAGTCTGCTGGCGGCGGGAACGGTTGCCCTTGCCGGGATCATCGGATTCTGCGGACTTGTAGTCCCTCATGTGATGAAACGGCTTCACGGTGCGGGACACCGCGGGTTGATCCTGCCGACTGTTCTTGCGGGCGGAGCGTTTCTCATGCTCTGCGATACTTTATGCCGTCTGGACCCGGTCCGGGAGATCCCTGTCGGGGTGATCACGGCACTGATCGGCGGACCTTTTTTTCTCTGGGTCCTGAACCGGAAAGGAGGTCGCCATGGCGCTTGAACTGCGTGATGTGACCTGCCGTTATCCGGGGCAGACCGACCCTTTGCTCCGGAACTTGTCCCTGTCGGTGGAAAAAGGCAGTTTCACCATGCTGCTGGGCAGCAACGGGGCGGGAAAAAGTTCCATCCTCTCTCTGTTGACGGGCAGACTCAAGCCGGAATCCGGTGCGGCATTCTGTGACGGCACGGAGATCCCCGCACTGCCGCCGCGATCCCGCGCAGTAAAGATCGCAACCGTTTTCCAGAATACGGAACATCTGCCGGATTTTACTGTTGGCGAACTGGTGATGCTGGGGCGCAATCCATACCGTCCCCGTTTCGGTGCGCCGTCCGCGGAAGACTGCCGGATCGTTGCCGATGTGCTTGAGCGTATGGCGTTGACGCCTTTTGAACGGCGCAGTGTACTGCAGCTTTCCGGCGGGGAACGGCAGCGCGTGATGATCGCAGCGGCATTGGCGCGGCAATCGGATTATCTGCTGCTGGATGAACCCACAGCCGCCGCCGATCCCGCGTACAGGATCCGTCTGATCCGTATTCTGCAGTCTCTGCCGTGGCATCCGGGGATCCTGATGACGACTCATGACATTGCGGCGGCATCTGTTTTTGCCAGCCGGATCCTGATGCTTCACGGCGGGCGTATTCTTGCAGATGGTCCGCCGGATTCCGTGCTGACAGCTGAAAATCTGGATAAACTTTACGGCAGAGAAGCGGTATTTTTTCTCAACAGTGCCATTGACAAAGTGTCGTCGGGCGTGTATGGTCATACAGACGAAGAAAAGGATGCAGAACGATGAAACGGCATAAACTGATCATTTTTATAGCGGTCGCGGCAGCAATCCTTGCGGCGGCAGGTGGATTTATGACGCTGTCCCTGTCCCGGTTCGCCGAACCTGCTCCCTACGATATCCGCAGTTGGATCGGTATTGCAGAACCGCCGGAAACAGTGACGCTGCATTTTCTCCGTGCGTGTCAGAACGGGGATATTCACGAACTGCAGAAACATCTTGCCAAGGATACGCTCCAGCGTTTTCTTCATGCCGCAGCACTGGATCGGGAGATGCCGCTTCTGCCGGCGGAATCCCTGCAGCGGTTCACCGACCGGATGAAATTCCGTCTGCTGAATGCTGAATTTGAAACGGAAGCCGATCCCCTGAACCGTTCAGATGACCGCGCACTGGTCGTGATCCTGATCCGTTATCCCGATGACCGCCCCGTTCAGCGTATGACGATGCCGCTGATCCGGGAGGCAAACGGATCCTGGAAATGTTGTCCGGTGCTGACGCCGTGATTCAGCGTTCACCGGCTTCCGATTTGAGCTGACGGAAAAATGCGTCCATGAATGCTCCCCGTTCCAGTGCGATGGCACGCCCTGTTTCCGTGAGCATTTTTCCCGGCAGATGACGGAGCTTGACCAGATATTCCCGATAGGCTGAATCATTTTTTCCGTATGCCGGAGAGTTGACGGCTTCTTCTTCCGAATTATCCAGACAGGCACCGATCCTGCCCGCAAAATGAAATGCCCTTGCCACGCCGAATGCACCGGTGGAATCCAGTTTATCCGCATCGTAAACGATTTTTGCTTCCAATGTTTCCGGCGCCATATTCCCCCGGTAACGGTGCGTCCGGACGCAACTGGAAACGAGGTCGATAAACGCCTCATCGCATCCGAAGCGTTTCAATTCGTCCCGGACCAGTTCCGCGCCGAGTTTTGCGTGATCCAGTTTTCCGTCAGCTGCCAGTTCTTCCGGACGGGCAAAATCGTGAAACACGGCGGCGGTCCAGACGGCGAACGGGTGTTCCGGCTGTTCGGCCCGGAGGATGAGTTCAGCGTTCCGCACCACGCGCATGGTGTGGGCGAAATCGTGACATCCGGGGGCATTTTCCAGTTTATCGCGTACGCACTGTTCAAATGCCGCCCGGCGTTCCGGTGTGTCCTGGATCATTTGTGTGTTTCAAGACTTTTGGGCAGTTCCAGTTTCTGATAGTGACGGTCCTTGGGAATGACTGTCAGCCACTGGGGATTGCCGTTTTTATCCGGATCAAGATCGATCACACAATACCGTTTTGCATCTTCTTCCCGGTCGTAACCGATGATGGTGCCCTTCGGGATCATATTGTGTTTGTCAATGATGGCATTCCGGATACGGCAATGTTCCGCCACATCCACATCGTTCAGCAGAATACAGTTGTGAACGGTGGCGTAGCTGTGGACGAATACCTGATTGAACAGCACGGAGTTGGTAACGGTGCTGCCGGAAACGATACAGCCGTCGCAGACGATGGAGTTGATCGCTTTTCCGATCCGGGGCAGACCGTGTTTATCCACTTCTTCATTGTGGACAAATTTAGCGGGCGGCAGGCTGAAATGGTAGTTGTAGATGGGCCATTTTGTGTTGTACAGATCCAGCTGGGGCTTGGTGGCACGCAGGTCCATATTGGCCTCAAAAAATGCTTTGAGTGTACCGACATCGCGCCAGTAGGGTTTTTCGTTCACATTCTGTCCGGGGATCACATTGTTGTAGAAATTGTATGCGAAGAGACGCCTTGTTTCCACCAGAGAGGGAATGATATTTTTGCCGAAATCGTGGGCGCTGTTTTTTTCGGCGTGGTCATTTTTCAGCAGGTTGAGCAGATGATCCGCTTCAAAAATGTAGTTGCCCATGGAGGCGAGGCACATATTTTTATCGTTGGGCATCGGCGTTGGATTTTCCGGTTTTTCCTGGAATCCGGTGATCCGCCAGTCATCATCGACTTCAATAATGCCGAACTGATGTGCTTCTTTGATGGGGACGGGGATCGCCGCAACGGTGGCAATGGCATTTTTTTCGATGTGGAAATCCACCATCTGGCTGATATCCATACGGTAAATGTGGTCGCCGCCGAATACCGCCACCTGATCCGGTTTGAAGTCTTCGATCAGATGAACATTCTGATAAATGGCGTCGGCAGTGCCGCTGTACCATGTCCGGTCTTCGGTCTGCATCTGTGCGGGTACGGGGATGATGAATCTGCCGCGCACCTGCGTACTGGAAATGTTCCAGCCGTTGATGATATGTTCCATCAGACTCTGGGATTTGAACTGGGTCAGCACAAAAATACTGTCGATCCCGCTGTTGACAAAGTTACTGAGAACAAAGTCGATGATACGGTATTTTCCGCCGAATGGAACAGCCGGTTTCGCCCGCTCGTGTGTCAAAGGTGCCAAACGTGTGCCTTCCCCGCCGGCAAGGATCATTCCCAATACTGAAGTTCTCATTTTCGCTGTTCCTCCTTGGTTATCAGTTTCCGCGTAGATCTGTTGATCTTTTTACAATACCACAACTTTACCTTTTTTACAAACTTTTTCCGTATGTTTCACCGGTTTTTTACAGGCGGACCGGGGGACCGGCGTTCCTGTTCCGCACTCTGTTCAGTTCATGATCGGCAGAATGATGCAGGAGGGACACTGCTCCGAATGGAGGATCACCTGATCTGCGTTCTGCGGTTCCGTTTCCAGAGCGGGCAGCGTTTCCGTATTCAGGTTCCGCTCGTAATGCGGGAAATTGCTGCTGGAGATCTCGATCCGGATCCGGTGACCTTTTTTGAACATGTACGATGTAAAATCGACATCAAATTTTACTTCGCAGGTCTCGCCTTTCTGCATAAACACGGGATTTTTGAAGCCGTTGCGGTAACGCATACGGTAGATCGTATCGCAAATATTCATGGGGCGGCCGTCGGGCAGAACATCCACCACCTTCACCGTAAAGTCCGTATCCGGTGCGCTGGACTGCACAAAGAGATGTGCCTTGATCATACCGGTGACCGTGAGATCGTCTGTCATTGCCGGGCTGGTATAGACCAGCACATCCTGCCGCTGTTCCACTTCGCTCTGATCGTGCATCCCGCCGGTATTGACCATTCTGCCGCCGCAGGTGGGAACCGGATTCCGCGGATCATAGGTGAATTTATCCGACGGCAGATCGGCAGTCGGTTTGACCCGCGTGAGGTAACCATCGCCGTTCAGCGTATTGGCGCCGCCTTTGCTGCCCAGATAGAAGGGCGTATCAACAGCGCCCGGGACCGGCCAGGTTTCGGCATAATGCCATTTGTTTTCGCCCATGGTGAAGTATGTGACCGCGCCGCGGGCGGCGGCAGGTTCCGGCTCTTTTCCGCGCAGAATGGAATAGAGGAAATCCAGTTCATCCGCTTCCGTGACAAGTGCTTCGTCCGTAAAGGAAAAATCCCCTTCCTTCACATTGACGCCGTGTCCCCACGGACCGATGCGGAGCCGGGAATATTTTTTGAAGTCTTCACAGATATCCGGCGAAGACATGAGATCCGTATAGATCTCCGGTCCCCGTCTGCCGAGAAGGTCAAAGTAACTCGTCTGGATGAAGAAGGGACATTTGATATCTTTCGCATAATTCCGCAGCTGGATCTTTGACCAGAACGGCGCTTCCGGATCGGGCGTGGTGGAGATCGTTTCCCACGAAGGACAGGTCAGTCCGCCCCGTTCCGCCAGTGTGCTGACCGGAAATTCTTTCCGCAGTTCCACGAAATTCACGGCAGACTGATTGCTCAGGTTGATGTGCCACGAGGGCATGAAGGAAAGTTCCAGAACGCCGTTCGTGTAATATGCTTCGTAGAAGGAATTGCTCAACGCGGACGGCGCGATCCCTTTCAGGACCGGATGTCCGGACGCCGCCGCAAGCAGCTGTGTCAGACCCGGATAGGAGCCGCCCACCATGATCACTCTGCCGTTGCACCAGGTTTGTTGGCTGATCCATTCCAGCGTATCGTAACCGTCATCCAATTCATCCTGCGTGGGGGTGCAGACGCCTTCGGAAAGAAATCTTCCCCGGCAGTCCACCCAGATCACTGCGAAACCTTCTCCACATTCTCTTGTGTCTTTCAGTCCGCCGGTGGCGTTGTAGGGAGAACGGGAAAGATATACGGGGAAGGGACCCGGTGCGTCCGGCAGATAAAGATCTGCTGCAAGGGTGATCCCGTCCCGCATGGGGATCCTGACGTTGTGATAATGGACATACTGGAAGTTCATTTTCGGTTGCCTCTGCTGTCTGCATCGATGCAGAAATGTTTTACAAGTTCGTTTTGTTTTCAAAAAAAACTCCCCGGGCGCGCCGGGGAGTTCGTACTTTCTGTTTTTAATGGCGGTTATTCGGCGTTTGCCGCTTTTTCCTGTTCAGCCATTTTCAGACCTTCCGCACGGTGATCCTGCTTTTTGTCAAGATACTTCCGCGCCTGGGTTTCAGCCTTGGTAACGACTTCTTCAATGGCTTTATAGACGTTGTCATACGCCGCGGATTCCAGCCCGATGGGGAAATCTTTTACTGCGACACTGATAGACGCTTTGATCTGATTTTTCTGCATGTCAAGAACGAGGTTCACATGACTGATCTTCAGACGGAACTCTGCAAAAGCCGCATTCACTGCATCAACTGCGTACTGCTTGACTTCATCGTTCAGATCGAAGTGACGGACACTGACTGTGACATCCATAGTCTACCTCCTGTGTTTGATGTTGCTCAGGGCTCTATCGGATACGCCCCTGGAGTTTCCAAGCCTATTATAGACGCCTTGAAAATGAATGTCAAGCAGAAAAAACGGTTTTTTTGTGATTTTTTGAAAAAAGATCACGATTCCGTACGGATCAGCCTCAAAAATCACGCGGTTTGCGACCGCATCCGGATCTCTGCCGCCACATCATCAATGATGCTTTTCAGGGGGATCTCCGCTTTCCAACCGCAAAGACTGTGCAGCTTGGAACAATCCGGCGCCCGGTGCAGCATATCCTCAAAACCCGCCGCGTATGCTTTTTCGTACGGCACGACTTCGATCGCAGATGAACTGCCGGTACGCCCGATCACAAATTCTGCCAGTTCACGGATCGTGATGCTTTCCTGACTGCCGATATTGAAGATCTCGCCGCTGACATCATCCCGTTTCATCAGGAGCAGCAGCGCACGCACCACATCCGCCACATGGCAGAAACAACGTGTCTGACCGCCGGTCCCGTACACTTTCAGCGCTTCACCTTTCAGCGCCGCAGAAACAAAGCGGGGGATCACCATACCGTACCGCCCCGTCTGACCCGGTCCGACCGTGTTGAAAAAGCGGACAACTGTTCCGTTCAATCCTTTGTCGCGGCAGTACGCCATCAGCAGGAATTCGTCCATGAGTTTGCTGCATGCATAGGACCAGCGTGAATGAGTGGACGGTCCGATGAGAAGATCATCCGTTTCCGCAAAATAATCTTTGGCAGATTTGCCGTAAACTTCACTGGTGGACGCGAGAATAAAACGTTTGCCCCGTTCCGCCGCAAGAGTCAGGACCCGTTCCGTGCCCTGAACATTGGTGAGGATCGTTCTGACCGGATCGTGGACCACAAGTTCCACGCCCACTGCCGCCGCCAGATGAAAAATAAAATCGCAGTTCGATACCAGTTCTTCCAGTTCAGGCGCATACAGAATGTTGCCGCGCACAAAACGGTAACGGCTGTCCGGCAGAAATTTCTGCACATTTTCCATAGAACCGGTGGAAAGATCATCGATCACGGAAACGGAATTTTCCGGATCAGACAGCAATGCCGCCGTCAGATGACTGCCGATGAAACCGGCTCCGCCGGTGATCAGGATCCTCATCAATCCGCGTCTCCGTCAAATTCCACTCTGACATGAAGCAGACCGAGTTTGACTGCGATATACGCAACGGGACCCCAGATCACATACACCGTGATAACGAGCGTGGGGAACGCGTACCAGTTGTAAAATATGCCGGATACGCCCCAGAGCGCAAACAGAAACAGCAGAAATGCCAGGCGTTTTTTGTTGCGTTTCGTGGAAACGATCCATTTTGCCAGATGCATGTAGGGAACAGTGCTGACCATCAGAATACCGAGCAGCGCCGCATAGAACGGAAGATAACGGATCAGCAGTTCCTGTTTGATCCCGTCGCAGGCGGAGAAGATCACCAGCGCACAGATCGCCGCCGCACCGCCGGGAGAAGGCAGACCGGAGAATTTTTCCGAGCTTTTCTTTTCCACAATGGCGTGAACATTGTATGTTGCCAGACGCAGAGCCGCACAACCGAGATAAACCGCACAGAGAATACAGATGGGCAGATATTCCCGGAGCGCATCGATGTGGTGGATGTTGTGCGCCATGACCGCCACCAGCGTCGCCGGTGCAACGCCGAACGTCACCATATCGGCAAGTGAATCCATCTGGATCCCGTGCATACTTGCCGCGTTGAGGATCCGCGCCGCGAATCCGTCCAGTGCGTCAAAGACCATGGCAAAAAGGATCATCCCCGCACTCCAGGCGAAGATGTCCGCCATCAGTTCGGGCTGATCGGAATATTTGTATGCCTGCAGTGTGAGAAGGATCGAAGCAAAGCCGCAGAGAGAATTGCACAGCGTCAATGCGTTCGGAATACCCTTGATCCAACGGTTGCGTTCCAGAAGATTTTTGAATTTCTGTTTCATGACGCCATAGCCTCCTGTTCAGCAGATCAGTGCTGCTGCAGTTTTTCTTTCGCATCGGGCAGAAGCCTTGCCAGAGGTGTGACCCCGGCAAATACATTCCCGCCCACTTTTACGGTTACTTCAAACCCTTTGCAGGGCAGATATATCTCTGTACGGGACCCGGTATTGATCAGACCGTACGGTTCACCTTTGGAATATGACGCGCCTTCCGTCGCTTCGCAAACGATCCGCTTTGCGGCAGAACCGGAAAAATGCCGGACCGCCACCGGAAATGCCACATCGCCCGCCCCGGATTTACAGCCAAGCATCACGGTTTCAGCCTCTCTGACAGACGCCGTGCCGTCTCCGGTCTCACGGAGCGTATCTTTTTTGCAGCTTTTGAACAGGATCTCCGCCGCCGCCGGCATCCGACAGATCCGGACATTGAACACGAAAAGACGGATCCCGATCCGCAGTACATCCTGTCCGTGGAACAATTCACGCAGTTCCGGCGTGTTGAGTGATTCGTTTTTGACCAGTTCAATATCGCTTACATTGCCGTCCGAGGGGGAAAGGATCAGTTCCGGTTCCGCCGGGATCTGACGGACAGGATCACGGAAAAGAGCCGCGAGTATCAGAAATATGCACACCGTCAGAAACGAAATGGCAAATGCGCCGGAACCGGTGAGGATGTGGGGGAAAATACGGCTGACCGCACAGACAGCAGCGATCAGGCACACGGCAATCAACAATGCCGGCAGCCAGATGCTTTTTCCGTAAGGAGTCAGTTTCATTTCCGATACCTTGTTTTCCGTTCCGTTTCAGTTTTCCGGTCACACCGGATCCGGCAGAAGCAGACCGCCGCCTGCACCCAGAGCCAGTGAACCGTGACACAATGCCAATGCCAGAGCATCGGTCGCATCGTTCGGGATGTCACAGATATTCAATCCGCCCATCGTTGCGATCAATGCCGCCACCTGTTCTTTCGAGGCTTCGCCCCGTCCTGTCGCTGCGCGTTTCGCCGTCTTCGGTGAATATTCATACACTGGTACGGACCGTTCCGCAAGTTTTGCGATCACTGCGCCTCGCGCCAGACTCAGGATCATGGCGGTCCGGATATTCCTGCTGACAAATGCGCTTTCAATGGACGCCGCGTCCGGATGAAACGCATCGATCAACTGCCCGATCCCGCCGGACAGCCGCCGCAGACATTCGCTGTGCCGCAGCTTTGCTGTATTTGCAATAACGCCGCAATCCAGCACTTTCAGTTTTCCGGCGCTGCTCATTTCGAGTACGCCGTAACCGGTTTTCCGGATTGCGGTATCGATTCCGAGAATGATCATAGGATCTTTCTGCGAAGATTATTCCATCGCGTCAATCTGCTCCATGATGTCATCCGCAATGTCATCGTTGGCATGGACGGACTGGACGTCGTCCAGATCTTCCAGCTTGTCGATGAGGCGGAGGACCTGCTGTGCAGTATGGACATCTTTGATCTCCACGGTATTTTCAGGCTGACGGGAGATACCGGCTTCGGAGCAGGCAATGTCAGCATCTTCCAGAGCTTTGGAAATATCTGCGAACGCTTCGGGTGCGCCCCAGATTTCCGCCACGCCGTCTTCCACGCTGATATCATCCGCACCGGCATCCAGCACCAGATCCATCAGTTTTTCTTCATCTGCATTTTCGCCTTCGATCACGAAATGTGCTTTTCTCTGGAACATCCATGCCACAGCACCGGATGCCGCCAGATTGCCGTTGTTGCGGTCAAATGCCATACGCACATCGCAGATGGTACGGTTCTTGTTGTCCGTCAGACATTCCACGATGATGGCGGTACCTGCGGGACCGTAGCCTTCATACGTCACTTCTTCATACGTCACATCGCCCAGTTCACCGGCACCTTTTTTGATGGCGCGTTCGATATTTTCACGGGGCATATTTGCAGCACGGGCAGATGCCAGTGCCATACGCAGCTTGATATTGGAGTTGGGATCTTTGCCGCCGACCTTCGTCGCCACCATGATCTCTTTTGCCAGTTTGGAGAAAGCCTGACCTTTCTTCTTGTCAGTTGCTTCCTTCTTGTGTTTGATATTCGCCCATTTGCTGTGACCGGACATAGTTGCAATCTTCCTTATGTTTGTTCAGAATAAATAAAAATTTCGGTTAATATAGCACAGAAAACAGAAAAGTCAAATCTGTACCGTGCCGGATGATGAAGCTTTACGGCTGGATGATCTCAAGAACTTTGCCGCCCTTGAAAACGATCCGTTTGTATTCCAGAAAATCCTGGGGATAAAGCCAGGTGGCTGCCGCCGCACTGGGCGTACGGAATGCACAGGGAGGACCGTATGCGATCAGCACATCCGCTTTGTCCATACCTTTTTCCACAATGCCGCGGCGGATCTTTTCGCGGACGAGCAGATCCATACCGGCGCAGATCTCTTCCACACTCTTGAGCGTGAACAGATCCCGCAGATATTCTTCCGGCGACTGCAAACGGTAATCCGGCTCAAATTCGATCCGGAATTTTTTGCCGTCGGCGGTCTGAAAAAGGATTTCACGGTCTGTGGCTTTCGTGATCTCAACGGGCGTGCCGAAGGGAAGGATCGTACCTTTCTGGACATTGACCGTATCCATTTCGAGGGGGTTGGTGTACCACAGATTGTATGCCGTGCGGACCACCGCCTGTTCCGGGATCTGGAGGACTTCCGCCACGATCAGTTCACGGGCGCAGCCGGTCAGCAGAGCTGCCGTTCCCAGCAGAAGGGCGTAAAAGAGTTTTTTCATTGTTGTTTTCCTTTATGTATCAATGCGTTATTATTGTTTGCCGTCTTTGAATAACCGGACCGCTTTCAGGATCTCCATTGCCCGTTCCAGCTGAATGTCGCGGACCGCGTTCGGGATCTTGGGGCGGATCTCCCCGGGATGAAAGTTCAACTGTGCCGCCAGTGCAAAATTCCGGGCTGTGGAAAGGGGAACTGCCACATCCGGTTCAATGCCGTTATCCTGGATCACCCTTCTTGCCGGGGTGTAATATTTTGCCGTTGTGATCCGCAGGGCTTCCTTCTCGCCGAAGGGGATCAGTGTCTGGACCACACCTTTTCCGAAGGTCCGTTCCCCGATCGCCACTGCACGCTTGTGATCCTGCAGACAGGCTGTCATGATCTCTGCCGCACTTGCTGTATTTTCGTTGATCAGGACCGCCACCGGCAGATCGGGATAAGACTTGCACGGTTTCGCCACGATGACCTGTTTTTCTTTGGCATTTCTGCCTTCCAGAGACACGATGCGTTTGCCCGGTGTGAGAAAACGGCTGCAGGCATCCCCCGCCGCGATCACAAGACCGCCGGGATTGTTCCGCAGATCGATCACAAGCTGTTTCATTCCCTGCTGATCCAGCTGCGCAAGTGCCTGATCCAGTTCGGATGCGGTCCGTGTGCCGAACTGCATGATCCGCAGATACCCCACCCCCGGAGCGATGATCTTTGCGCCGGTCACAGACGACAGCCGGATCACTGCCCGTTCCACGGAGATCTCGCTGGTGGTATCGTTGGCGGAACGGTACACTTTCAGCCGGACGGAATCGCCGACTTCCCCCCGCAGAAGCCGCACGCCGCCGCTCATATTGTCGAATGTTTTGCCGTCGATTTCCAGAATCAGGTCTCCGGCTTTCAATCCGGCTTTTGCCGCAGGACTGTCTTTCCGGACTTCCATGATCTCAAGGGTCCTGTTCCGGCAGGTGACAACGACACCGATCCCGGCGATCTCTCCGGTCGTTTCCTCCCGGGTGGCTTTGAAGGTTTCGCTGGACTCGTAATCGGAATAGGCATCCAGTTCGTGAAGCAGACCACGCAGTGCCGCTTTGAACAGTTTTTCATCGGTGACTTTATCCGCATCCACGTAAGTCGTCCGGATCAGTGCCAGAGCATTCAGAAATTCCATCATGCTTTTGTAGGCGGGACCGGACTGGAACGGGGACTGTGCCGGCTTTTTTTCCTGCGCACACAGCGGCAGTGCGGCGGATAGCATCAGCAGCACTGTCAGGCATATCCGGAGCGCGGACCGCGTGAGTTTCAGATGATTCAGCATAAACGGCATAAGACCTTTGGTTTATTCACAATTTAAAACACTTGGTAATCTACTCTGTTTCTCTCCGCTTTTCAATGCCGGTTGCAGAAAATCATGATTTTTTTTGCGTCCGGTATGGAAAACAGATCAAATTGTACTACATTATGTCGGAAACAAATGCCAAAGGAGTTGAAGATACGATGATGAAGATCCTTTCCTACAAAAATCAGATCCGTTTGAATACAGATGGAACAGAAGCGCAGATCCGCCCCGTGCTGGAAATCGAACTGGAACGCGCTGCCACCGTGTTTGTGGCTCAGTATATCGATGGTATGGAGATGTTTCCCTCTACCCGTTATGAACTGCAGCAGGGCGCACAATCCGTTTTTCTCAAGACCATGCGTGTGATCCGTCCGGGCAGCGATCCCTACCGGTTCAGCATCAAAGTCTTTCTTGCCACGCCCGATGGAAAAGCGGAGGAACTGGAAGATGTCCGTCAGCTCCGCGCTGATATGGAGATCCGTCTGCTTCTGCCCCTGCCGGGTGCGGAAAAATCTCTGCTCCGTTCCGATTGGAAAGAACAGCTTGCGATACGCGGAGCCGGCTATGTTGCCGGTGGCGACGGCAATCTTGAACGGGATCAGATCAGTTTTCCGGAACCGGTCTGTTTCAGCTGGCAGGGCGGAACTGCTCCCTATACCCTGACTTTGACCGGCGGCGGAAAAGTAAAGACCGTTTCCTGTTCCGGTCCATGCTGTGAGGTCTGGAATCTTTTTACCGGCACTGAATATCGGTGGCATGTGACGGACAGTACCGGTGCGGTCTCTGCGGAACAGCATTTTTTTACCGCGTACGGTCCGCGTCTGATCGCCGTTCCCGCCCGGGAAAACGGTCCGGTCAATCTGCGGGACATCGGCGGATACCGTTCCATTTCCGGCGGAGTCGTCCGGCAGGGAATGGCGTACCGCGGTTCCGACCACGCCATGTTCCTTCCGGGGTGTCCGGAAAATCATGCGTTTCTGCGGGATGAACTGCAGATCCGTACCGAACTGGATCTGCGTTATGCTGAAAATGTGGTGGGGCGTACCGGCAGCGATCTGGGGGATTCTGTCCGCTGGGTCCACCGTCCTGTCAATGCCTATCACTCTTTCACGCCGGAGCAATGTGAACTGTTCCGGGAGACCATACGCCTGTTTGCCGATCCGGGATTGTATCCGGTTTTCTTTCACTGCAACGGCGGGTGTGACCGGACCGGAGAGGTCGCGTTTCTGCTGAATGCTCTTCTGGGCGTACCGGAAGAAGAACTGATGCTGGATTACGAGTTGAGTTCCCTTTCCTTCTTTCCGCGGAAACGCAGCATTGAATATTTTGTGGAATGGCGCACCAATATTGCCGCTTATGCGCCCGGAGCCGGAAACTGGATGGAGCGTGTGGAAAAATATCTGCTTGCCATCGGTGTGACGGCAGAGGAGATCGCTTCCATCCGCAGAAATCTGATCGCCGTTTGAAAAAACTTTCCTTTTTTTTGAAAAGTCCGGTTGTTTTTCGTTGACATTGTGCTAAAATACATTCTGAACTGAAGTTCACTGTCTGCTTTTTACGGGGAATGTCAAGTTCCCGGAGCGGCAGGACAATTTATTTTGACCAAGGAGAAAATAAAAATGGATCAGAAAGTCAGGATCGGCATTATCGGCTGCGGTACCATCGGTTCCGTTCATGCGGATGCCTACAAGAAAGTGGCTGACGCAGAAATCGTTGCATTGTGCGACATCCTTCCGGATCGTCTGGAAGAAAAAGCGAAACGCCATGAAGTTGCAAAAACGTATGTGGATTATCACGAACTGCTGGCAGATCCTGAGATCGACGCCGTCAGTATCTGCGTTCCCAACGATGTTCATGCCCCCATCGCCATTGATGCGTTCAAGGCGGGCAAACACGTTCTGCTTGAAAAACCCATGACCCTCAATGCGGATCTCGCCAGAGATATCATCGCCGCCAGAGATGCTGCCGGCAAACAGCTGCAGATGGGTATGGTCTGGCGTCAGAATCCCGAAGCTCAGGCTGTGAAAGATATTGTGGAATCCGGCCGTCTCGGTGAGATCTATCAGATCCGCGTGAAACTGATCCGTCGCCGCGGTATTCCCGGTCTCGGCGGCTGGTTTACGACCAAAGCACGCTCCGGCGGCGGTGGTCTGATCGATATCGCAGTTCACTTCCTCGACCTTGTTATGTGGATGACTGATTACTGGAATCCCACCCGCGCCAGTGCCAAAGTCTATACCAAATTCGGCGCACCCATGAAAGATTATCACTACATCAGCATGTGGGCAGGTCCCCCGAACTACGAAGGTACCTTTGACGTGGATGACTATGCCGCAGGTTTTGTCCGCTTCGGCAAAAAAGCCACCCTCTCCTTTGAAGTTGCCTGGGCTTGCAACGCCGAAGACGATTCCAGCGTTGAACTGCTGGGCGATAAAGGCGGTATCAAGTTCGGCGGCGCCCAGACCACGCTGCTGACCGAAATGGACGGCAAACTGGCTGATGTGAAACTTTCCTACTCCAAAGAACAGGAACAGTTCCCCACGGAAATGCGCAAATTTGTTGCCGCCGTTCAGGGCAAGGGCGAAGTCCCCGCCACCGGCGAACAGGGCGTGATCGTGATGCGTCTGCTGGATGCCATTTACAAATCCAGCGCAATGGATTGCGAAGTGGAAGTCTGATCTTTTCTTTCAGATCGAAACAGAACAGGGCTGCTGCAAACTCATGAAGGATGCGGCAGCCTTTTTTTGTGCCGGTTTTCTGAGTTCAGAAATCGAATTCCGGCTGCGTTTCCGTCTGCTGGAATTTTCCGGTGAACGGGGCGAATTTTTTCCGCAGTTCGTCCAGTTTGGAAAGATAGTATGCCACATTTTCATCCCGGTCGGCGGGATCGGCATCGGAAAGAAGTTTTGCGCTGTCCACCACTGCAACATTCTTTTTTGTGCCGGTGATATAGAATGTGACCTGATCCCCGGCGCGATATTCCCTGCCGGACCGCAATGCCAGTTCATAAGCGGCACTGCGTCTGCCGGTCCCGGCGTTCAGTTTTTTTGCATAGGTATCCGGTGAATCAGAAAGGGTTTCACTTTTTGCCAGTTTCGCAAAGGGGAAAGTATGTTCGCGGATGGCTTTTTCGCAGGCGGCATCGGCATTGCGGAAGGCTTCGGCATCATCCCGGAGCAGGGCGGTGATGGTCTCCCGGATGTAGTCCCGCTGGAACGGTTCAAGACCTCTGGATTTGAGTGCCGCACCGGAAATGGTGAGCGATCCGTTCCGGTGGAGCAGGGCATAATTTTTGCTTTTGTATGCAAACATGGCATCGTATTGTTCATCGAAATCCACGCTGATCCCTTCCGGCAGAGCGGCGGCAAGTTTTCTGTCCAGTTCCTGCGCTGTGATCCCGGCGGGTGCCTGAAAATAAATACCGTCCGTATCCATTTCCACGGGCGTGGCTCCGGCTCCGGTCAGAAGATCGAGCATCATGGTCAGGATCTCTCTGCCGCGGGTGGTGACGTTTTCCGCCAGATCGTAATCGTTGAGGAATCCCTGAGCAAATCCCAGATAGCCGTAGAAGGAATTGATGAGGATCTTGAAGGTCGCCTGCAGACTGGAGGCGTAGTCTTTTTCTTCCCGGGTCGCCGCATTTCTGGCGGCATCTTTCATTTTCAGACGGAAGGCGCGGAGTGTTTCCAGAAAACGGAGGAACACCCCCAGATCGTCACGGGACGGACCCCGTTTCCCCGCAAGCAGAATGGAGGGATAAAGGGACTGTACGTCGCAATGCATCACATCCCGGCAGACGCCTTCCGTAAAGGATTTTGTAAGGGCTCCGGCAAAGGGGCGCGGCAGTTCCGGCGCCGGAACTGACTGGTGTGCCGTGAGATATTCCGCCAGAAAAATGGCGTCGATCCTCGTGGCGTTGCCGCGGATGATGCAGTTCTGATAGGAAAGGGGGATGATCTGGGTCTGATAAAATGAGGCGGGCGAAAGGATCGCGGATATGGCACGCGTCTCCCGGACGTCGTCCAGACAGTATGCCAGACACCGTTCCGGATCGGTTTGCCACAGATGATCCATCCGGCTCTGTTCATCTTCGCCCAGTTCAAGATAGGTGCGGTTTTCTGCGGCAACGCCGAAATGTTTTGCCACGGTCTTCAATCCGTAGCCGTCCAGATCGCGGCGGATGGCATCGTAAAACAATGCCAGATGATACGTATCGGCAATGTGTCTGCCGTAAATATCGTACCGTGTGTAGTTGACCGTCCGCTCCGCAATGTTGAACCGGGAGGAGCGTTTGGATGGCGTGCTGCCGTCTCTGCCGATGGCAAGTTTGACTTTGTGCCGTTTGGCTCTGGCTTCGATGTAAGGCAGGTCGAAACGGAAAAGATTATGTCCCTCGATGATGTCGGGATCACGCTCATTGAGGATCCGTACAAAATCTTCCAGCATTTCTTTCTCCGTCCGGTCCGCCGTGGAGATGGTACATTCCCAGCCGGTGTTGTCGCACATGCCGATGATACAGATGGCATCGCTTTCACGGGCGGCATTGGAAAAATCGTATCCGTCACCGCAAAGCGTTTCAATGTCGATCTGCATCCGCCGGACATCGTGGAATGTCATGCCGGAAAAGAGACGGATCTGCAGCCGGATCAATGCCTGCTGCGTCAGATCGGATAAAGCAATGTAGGGCGCATTGGGGGAACCCGCAGAAAAACCGGTGACCTGACGGAGAAATTTTTTCGCCCGGTCGTATTCCCCGGGATCGGAAACCGTGGCAAGATAACGGAATTCACGGCTGCCCGCCAACGGTTCGATGTCAAAATTTCCGTCAAATCCGTTCAGCAGAACCGGATCACAGAGAAGCAGAAAAGGACGGAAATCTTTTGTGAACGATTCGATTTTTCCGTCCGCCGTGCGGCGGAACAGGACCGCTTTGCCGTCTTTTCCCGTTTCAAGGGCAACGATCCGCTGTTCTGCGGATGGAACAAGTTCTGTGATCTGCATGGCGTATCTCCTTTGGCTGCTGCTTTGTCTGCTGTAAATTACTTTCAAAATCAAAAAAATCAAGATGTCCCCTTGACAAAGAAAGAAAAGAATGCTATTCTAAAAACGGTCCCCCAGCCAAAAATGTTAGAGGTCGTCAAAATGAAACGAATCTTTCTTCTCATGTCTGCCGGTTTGCTCCTCCTCGGCGGAACACTCCTCTTCTGCACCGGATGCGGTTCGGAAGAAGCCGGAAACCTGAACGATGCCGTGAAATCCATCCATAACAACCTTGGAAAAGGTGAAACGGAAGAAGTTTTTGCCAGCCTCGCCGATCCGCTGAAAAGTCAGATCGGGTCCGCCGATTCCGCAGCAATGAAAGAACTGGTGAAACGGTGCAGCCCGTATATCAATCCCTTCGGCGCCATCGAAAAACAGGAGGAAGTCCAGTACCGCGGCAAAACCTATCAGTATATCGCCGCCAGAAACCGTATGGGGATCGTGATGGAGATCGTCAGCGGTAAGGACGGAAAATGGTTCGCCGCCGCGATCCTCACCCCCTCCGAAACTGACCGGGTCATGAACTGCATCTATCACGAAGTCCGCTGCACTTCTGAAAAAATCGAACTGCCGGAAGATGTGCTGGAAGATCTGGACAGCGGTGCCATCTGGGGCGATGATGACGAAGATGCGGACGCCGGAGACGAATAACCGGCACCCCGCATAAAACGCAACGCAGGGCGCGGCTCTGCACATAAAAAAAGGGGCTGTTGCAAAACCTCAAAAAGGTGAGCAACAGCCTTTTTCTATTGTTTGAGCAGAAAGTTGGAGGTATAATAAGTCATGATAGGAGAAAATCATGGCTTATTTTACAAATTCTCAAGGCTATTTGTTCC
>JAZNPK010000040.1:0-20208 GCA_045589595.1 Victivallales bacterium | reverse complement strand
GCAATCCGGTAAGGGCACTTTGGCTTTTCTCCCGGACGAAACCTTTCACAGCCCCGTGTTTGTTTTTGCTATCCTTTATAAGGTAACATCTTCCTCTTTTTCCGGAGATATTCCGGACTTTTTCTTGTTTTTTCTGATTTTGTCCATTTTTCATCTCCTGTTACATCATGTTATAAGTTGCGACTCCGGCATTTTTCCGCCGTTTTCTGATCTTTTTCTGCAAATTTTTCAGAAAACCGGCGGATGTACGATGCCTGGACCTCACGCATGGGACGCCCCCTCTCCATCCTTTGCCACGCTTTGTTGCGCCAGAAAGTCCATGTAATCCTTTGCGGCACCGCGCTCGATCAGCTCCCTGCCGGTAAACCAGACTTCCGATGTCCGCCCCAGCTCCAGTTCCCGTTCAGTCAGGATTTTGGTAGTATCCGTGACTTTCAGGAGTTCCTTCTGGAGTTTACCCATAAAGTCGGCATTGTGACGGAGTTCGGTATGCTTGCCGCCGGTCATCAGAGCGATATCGTGGTACATTGCCTGACTGAAGGGAGACACGTACCGTTCCTGACAAGCAAAGAGCAGCATCCAGCCGCAGGAGCAGGCGGTTCCGAGGTTGATGCCGATCCGGGTCGGGAAGGTCAGGAGCTGCTGCAGGATCATGCTCAGCGCTGTAACTTCGCCGCCGTAGGAGCTGACATATACATGGACGGGCTTACTGCGATCGCTTGCCTTCATGTCGATGATGACATTGGTCAGCAGGCCACTGGCAGAATTGCCATAACCTGGCAGTCTCATCGGCGGAGCGTTGTATCCGGTCGTGTCCATCATCATACCCCCCCGGCTGGTGGGAGCGATGAAGTCATCGGTGAAGATCAGCTCGTAATGGTCCGGGTACTGATGCCAACGGATCGTGGCGCCATCGTAGTGGGCGAAAGACCCGACCAGTTTGGAAAGCACTTCCTGTTCTGCTTCTTTCAGCGTGGAGGGCTTGGCCTTCGGCGACTTTGCGTTTTTTCCGGGGCGTTTGTTCATGGCTTCTGCTTCCTTCTGTTCGTTGACCGTTCTGTTCATGGCTTCTGCTTCCTTCTGTTCGTTGATGTTCTTGTTCGCTCTCATTGTTCGTATTCTTTCATCTGTATTGTTGATTGTTTCTACCCTTTCTTAAGATCCCGCAACCGGAAAATTCCGGAAAAATTGCAGAAAAAACAGAGAAAAAACAGAAGCTTACAGAAAAAACATCTTTTGGCAATCTCCATATTGATTGTTTTCAACATATTACAAAGTTTTATACGGCACTCACCTGAGAACAGTTTTTCTGCATTATTTCTATCTTTTTATTTTTCAACATCTTATAAAGACACCCAGAAATATTTTCTGGCAACAATTTTCTTTTTTTCAACTTTTTTCCTGTTCCGGCTTGATTTTTCTGCAAAACGCCTGTATATTCACCTTGTTTTGAACAGTTACCAAAGGGTACTGTCGAAACGTGCCCCGCTGATAAGGGGATTGAGACAAATTCCACGGATTCATCGCGGGTAACAAGATCCGTCGAAACGTGCCCCGCTGATAAGGGGATTGAGACATATTTATCATAGATGGAAGATGCCGTTTTCATCAGTCGAAACGTGCCCCGCTGATAAGGGGATTGAGACGATCGCACATTCATCCTTGTGGATGTTGGAGACCGGTCGAAACGTGCCCCGCTGATAAGGGGATTGAGACTTTGCGGGTTGTTCTTTTCATTCTTTTCTCCTTGTGTGTGTCGAAACGTGCCCCGCTGATAAGGGGATTGAGACGGAAATATCCCACAAGTGCGATTATTGGAAACATGATGAGTCGAAACGTGCCCCGCTGATAAGGGGATTGAGACTCAATGATTCTCCCCATCTCTTCAAGGGAAATTTCGGAGTCGAAACGTGCCCCGCTGATAAGGGGATTGAGACATCCACTCTTTCTCCGGTGTGAGGGATGTACGAAGTCGAAACGTGCCCCGCTGATAAGGGGATTGAGACAACGGAAGATTGAAGTATCTGTTGGTAAGATCGTAGTCGAAACGTGTCCCGCTGATAAGGGGATTGAGACTCTTTAAGTTCGGAAACTTCCAATTCAACGCTCAGAGTCGAAACGTGCCCCGCTGATAAGGGGATTGAGACGGCGGCAGCCAGCGGATTTGCCTGCGGTGCCATGACGCGGTCGAAACGTGCCCCGCTGATAAGGGGATTGAGACGGCAAGCAGAGGCTGCAGGTTGAGCATGGTGTTCTGGTCGAAACGTGCCCCGCTGATAAGGGGATTGAGACGGCGGCAGCCAGCGGATTTGCCTGCGGTGCCATGACGCGGTCGAAACGTGCCCCGCTGATAAGGGGATTGAGACGGCGGCAGCCAGCGGATTTGCCTGCGGTGCCATGACGCGGTCGAAACGTGCCCCGCTGATAAGGGGATTGAGACGCCCTGATTGTTGAAAGTTTCTCCAAGTTGATTGGAATGTCGAAACGTGCCCCGCTGATAAGGGGATTGAGACAGTTGTTGTCAGCCATTTCTTTTTCCTCCTTATTGAGGTCGAAACGTGCCCCGCTGATAAGGGGATTGAGACGACGATCAAGATGTTTTTGCTTGCACTCATGAAGCTGTCGAAACGTGCCCCGCTGATAAGGGGATTGAGACAGCGGATCCTGGCGTTATTCATAGCCTATATAGCTCGTCGAAACGTGCCCCGCTGATAAGGGGATTGAGACATCATTTATGATCCCTACATACACTTTCATTTTAGACGAAACGTGCCCCGCTGATAAGGGGATTGAGACTTACACACTACTCGGATAGATGTAGGACGAACCATAAGTCGAAACGTGCCCCGCTGATAAGGGGATTGAGACGAAGAAAATCCGCCGAAACGATTCGGCATGGGTTGTCGAAACGTGCCCCGAAGATAAGGGGATTGAGACGCCCAGCTGTAGAGTTTGCCATATCCTTCGATATTTGCGTCGAAACGTGCCCCGCTGATAAGGGGATTGAGACAAATCAAGCTTCAATCTCTCAACATCAAGATCAATATGTCGAAACGTGCCCCGCTGATAAGGGGATTGAGACAGCCTTGAGTGCGGTCAGGTCCGTTCCCTTCGGAAGTCGAAACGTGCCCCGCTGATAAGCTATTGCAGGTGTATTCAGTTATAAATCAGTAATTTAAAAAGAAAGACGCCGTTGAACAGCATTTCTGTTGTTCAACAGCGTCTTTTTTGTATTCCGGCATCAAACCGGAAAGATCCGGGATCAGATTCCCGGTATTCCGATCATATCAAGCCTTATGTTTTTCGATTTCAGCATTAAACACTTTGGCATCGGGATTGTAACTGTTTTTCAGTTCAGTTTTGTATTTCTTACGGATTTGTTCAAGCTGCTCCGTATTGAATTTTGCATCTGCAAATTCTTCTTTTTGAAGCAGTTTTACACAATCCTTCAACTTGGCAGGAAGCGCCTCCAGGAATTTTTCCTCGCAAGACTTTTCCCTGACCACAGGTGCAGCAGTTGTGCCAGAAGATATTTTTTCCGGTTGCGGATACTCACCCAGTACTAAAGAAGGTATACCTTTTTGCATATTTCCTTTCACGCGCGAGAAATCCTGCGGATTGTCCATATAGCCAAAGTCCCAATCGACTTTCAAATTTTCGCCATAGACTGCCATTTTCAAGAGAGACTTAACCTGTGTTAAGTTCTGGAATTTGGTTACGCCTGCTTCCTGCGATTTGTCCAAAATATACTGCTGAAATGCCTGTTCATATTGTTCCGGGATTTCATTGTTTATCCGGATTTTGACCCGCCCATATCCATACGGCTTCGCCATACCGATTGTATGACAATAATACTCCGACTTGTGCAATTTCAGCGACCAGATCAAAGCTCCGAGTTCAATGGGGCGGAGATTGTGATAACGGATCATGCCTTTGAAACGCGTTCCGGCGGGGAGCGGCTTAAAACGAACGGTCATATTGGAATTGGAATTTTCAGGATCGTCCTTTTCATCCGGTTTCCTCAAAGCCGGATATCGCTTCCAACCCCGCAGCTGTGCATCCTTATCCAGAAAAGTCTTATAATCCGTTTTTTCACCGCTCACTGCGACTTTATCCTGTTTCAGGTAAGCCGGATAGAAAGAAGGTTTCGGGGAACCGAGGATCCTTTTTTCTTCGTCTCGCAAATTTTCATCGACCTCATCCGCAAGGCAGGCAGAAAATTGCACCCGTCCCCGCAGAGAGTTTTCAGCGGTCGTATACCCGAAAATAAGATCTGCAAGATCCGGTTGGAATGTTTCATTGCGATAAGAATAATGATCCGGATTTGTATTACGCAATGCTTCTACTGTTGAAGCAACCCCGGCAAAACGGAAAAGATAGGCAAGCCCGAACCGGAAATAGTTGTTGTTTTGCAGATAAAAAATCGGGATTCTACCGTTGAAATACTTTTCCCTGACAACCTTCAGCTCTCCGCTTTCCCATTCCTTGAAATCACCTGCGGCAGTCTGCTCGCAATGAACGAACCGGAAATCCTGTTGATTTTTTCGGATCAATTCGCCATACTCGTCCGTTTCCAGTGTTTCAGGGTCATCGACATAGAAATATTGCTCGGATACATTATAGAAAAAGAATTCATTCCTTTTCTGTCCTGTTTTTCCTTCAATAAAATCCTGCGGTTGACCGGTAAAAACCAATACACCTTCAAATGCACCTTTGGTGCTGAAATATGCCCGGTTATGCGGAACACCTCTAAAGTCGGGTCGGACGGTTTTATCAATCCAGCTTACATCCGCACGCATGGTAAGCGTTTTTCCCAGATATTTCAAATACTCCTTATATTTTTGTGATGCTGCCATTCTCTTGTTTCCAAACACCGGATCAATTGCACTTCGCGGAAACATTGCATATTCGCAGGGATAGATCTTCCAATCAGGGGTAGAAATATCCAAAAATCCGGCTTTCACTTTCGATATCATGTCCTTGGTAAACAAATCCGTGTAGGCTTTGCTCTGCAAATCGCGGATCGCATATCTTTTATCAGCAATATGCTGCATTTTGCCATAAGATGCGATTTCCAGCACATTGCGGACCATTCCCTTCAGAGATGTTCCGGGAATATAGTATTTTCCGTCTTCGCACTTGAAAAATTCAGAAGAATGTTCTTCGTTCTTCTTTGAGGCGCTGTCCCGGATATACACCGGAGTAACAGCTTCCACCTCGATTTCCAGTTCACCATCCAAACCATCGCTGAACGGGATATCATGTGAAACCTGTTTTGCCCAATCCGGAAAAATAATTTTATCCGACAGGGGGACAAAGTTATAAGAGGATGGAATTCTTGAATATATCTGATTACTCATGTTGTTATTATTCTCCTTTCTTGAAACCGATAAAAGCGTTCCATGCGGGGGTCAGGGTCTTGAACAACCCACAGGAATCAACCGGCAGATACTGCGTATAAAACAGCATTTTTTTCCGGTCCGTGTTCTCCTGACAATAAACAATATAATCATCATCTGCAGAAGATGTCTCGGGCGGCAGATCCTTCCAATTCACCTGATTGATCTGCCAGAAGTCATTAAACTGGCGGATCATAACACTGTACTTCCCTTCCACATAAAAGGCAGCTTCAAACAGAAACGGGACCGCTTTGAAAGCAAGTTCCGGGAAAACGGTATTTTCCAGGACACATTCTCTTTCGCTGTCCGACATCCGGATAAAACCGGAACCGGTTTCATTTTTCAGGAAATCCAGTTTTTCAGCCAAATCCTTCAGCTGATGTACCTTGTAAGAAATAAACTCAGCCTTACTCATATTCAAATCTCCATTTTTCCAATCGTTTTTGCCTTCATCGCGCCGTATCCGCGCATAGTGCCGCCCCCCAAGGGCAGCATCCCGTTTCCGATTTCTTCCACGGCGAGATCAAACGCTTTCATTACGGTTTCATCTTCTACGGGATCAACGCAGATCTCCAAGATCAGATTTCCGCCGTAGAACACCTTTTCAAAGAACAGGGCACCATCAAACGCACCTCCGGTGAAACGGTCGATCTTGACATGATTGAAGACCTTGGCGGCACAGCTTTCGCCATAGATATCCGAAATGATGACTCTTCCGGCACTTCCGGGAGCGTCTTTATCTTTTTTCGAGCCAAACAACATACGGACTGCCGGATTCTCCTGCTGGGCAAAATCTTTAAGTTCCTCCGGAGTCATTTGATCCGCAAATTTTCCTGTCAAACGGTTGTAATGATATGCGACCCGATGTGCCAGAGCGCCTTTGATCGAAGTCGCCGGTAAAAGCGGGAACTCCCCGAACACCGGATTATCCGAATCGTCCCAGATAATTCTCTGCTCAAATTTCGGATAGATATCAATATCATCCATCCCATGTCCGGAAGCAACCATCCAGAAATTTTCCGGCATAAGTTCCAACCGATAGAATTTTCCACGAGTTCTATCAGCAGGCACATTGATGGTGATCTCCGGCTCATTTGCATTGTCTGCCAGAGATGCCGACCGCCCCAGAAAAGCTTTTCGTTCGTTTTCCACACTCAAATCATACTCTTTTCCCGTGATTTTTCTGACTTTGATCTTTCCGAAGCCGTTACGCGATCCGCCGCCAAGACGGAAAAGAGGTGAATACCATAATTCCATGATGGAATCGATGTCTTTCTTCGCGGCCTCAGTTGAATCAGCGATCACCGAGATCTCGGTGACGAAACGAACACCTGCGATCAGTACTGTACGGTCAAACTTACCCGTTTTTTCCGCAACACCCCGATGATCCAACCGGCAGTGATCACGTAATCTCAAATGTTTGATGCGTTCCAGATACTCCGAAAGTTTTACCAGCAGCCCTTCCACTGGACGATTTTTTTCATCGCACACAACTGCGTTTTCCACAAAGATCCGGGATCCGCAACCATCAGTCCCAGTCGCTCCGAACAGGTCATCCACATTTCCAGTGTAAAGATGCCGTAATACGCCTGCGATGGATGTGGCTTTAATCATCGGCAATCCGTTCTGATCCACTTGAACCGGCATATCCTGAACAGGATCTGACTCCCCATTTCCGGCGTGCAGTGCCGATGCCGTTTCAAACTCTATTCTCCTGAAAGCATAACATTTCTTACTCATCAGCGAACTCCTTTCTTCGCTCTGGCGCGCTTTGCCATTTCAGCACAAAGCAACTGTACAAATATCAGGGTGTAGTGTTCCCCGCAGGTTTTCATCATATCACGGATCGTTTGTTCCAAAAGATCCACGGACTCTTGCTTCCATTGTTTCACGGCTGTTCCATGCCGCAAAAATCCAGGATGTTTTTCACGGGCGTTTTTACCATTTTTTATGCGATCTTCATAGGACGGCTGTTTTTCCGCAACCTCTTTCTCCTCAAACAGTTGTTTGCAGAGTTCCACCACATTCTCAGACTCTGCGGCATACGCTCGGACAGCGCCCCACTGACTTGCAGAAACTCTGGGAAATCTGCCGGCGTCAAATTTCTGTACGGCGTTATAAATTTTACAAACCATTTCGCGATTTTCTTTTTGCACATTCAGCCATGCCAGTAATGTATCGTCTTTTGTGGCGGAATCTTCACACGCAGAGGGAACGCCCTTTCTATTTTCTCCTTCAGCAAGACTCTTACAGAACAGGAACGCAGGATTACAAAGCACTTCTCCAAACCCCTCCGAGCGAAAAATACCTACGCCATTCTTTAAGATATCCGGATCCGGCGGATTGGCAGAACGGACCACGATCACACTGCCGGGCAAAATCACCAGGCGTTCAGCATCCCGGGTTTTCCGTGCACCATTCCAGGGAGAATAAGCGTGATAACGGATCTGAGTTTCTGCCATATCAAATTCAGCATCTTCTGCAAAACCAAGATCTTCAAGCTGCGGCAACAGAGCCGGCTCTCCGTAAGAGTCAAGAAAAGCCAGAGATGATAACGCATAAAGATAATATCTCTGCGCCACTTGTTTCTGTGAGATGGTCTGCAAAGGATCCGCAGCCAGCAACGAGATTTCCACAGAACCATACTGACTGCTTTTGGAACGCCCGATTTGATGCCGCCCCAACAACATTGTCACAATTTTCTTTGCTGTATCATCGGAAACAGAGGGATCAATCTTTACGTTAAAGGTCCATTCGGTTCCCCCATTCAGGGCAGTATAACCAAACATTTCTTTGTCACGGGTCTTGCGTTTCTCCGAGTCATAAGCACTTTTCAGCGAAAAGGTCTTGCTGACCTGTCCACACCACACACGCGGATTGGACGCTGGAATAAAATAGCCTCCACGCACCTGTTTCGGTTGCAGTTCTGCCTGTTTGGCGTCACGGCTTTCGCTATCTGGAAAAATCTCTGTCCCTGCCACAAGACCTTGACCTTTCGGAATAAACCATGTTGCCGGACAAGGCAATGCAGTTTGGCCGTTTTCCAATGGATAGGCATTTCCAAAACGCACCTTTCCTGAATGGAATACCGTAAATGCATCCTCTCCAAATGCCGCATAGTCCCGCCCGACAATTCCAAGAAAATTAGAACCCGGAACATATTCCAATGTATCCAAATTCCCTTCTGTTGCACTCGTCGCATTCAGGATGACCGGAGTAAGAAATTTGCATTTGAAGCTGTAAACATCTTTTCGTTCAAATGTAAAATCAACTTTGACAGAACGGGATCCATTTCCCAAAATGGAGATACGACATCTGCCAAAGCCACGACTCCGTTGCAAACCGATGTGCTTGATAAAGCCGGCGCATTCACGGATCTTTTCAATATCAGCTTCGTCAAGGTTTTCAATCTTCCCGTACAATTTGACAGGAACAGCATACTCCCCATGACGAAGAGCCTGATCTTCCGCCTGTCCTTGCTCGTCAAGTTTGATAAAATACTGATTGACATACAGTTCACTCTCAGACTTTCTCTTCAGTATCTCGCGGCGTACTGCAGCCTCTAAACGGGCATCAGACCAGATTGCCTGTCCACTTTGAGTTTCGCCGGCATCTCTCCTGGAAGCCAGGCCAAAAATCCTTGCTGTAAATGCTGCATCAAAAAGGGTTTCAGCGGCATCGCGGAACAAGCCTTTTATCGTTTTCCCCGGAACAAAAGGAAAGCCCTCCTCGTCACGAATGGGACAATAATCGGCATCCCTTCCTCCACCCTGCCCGGATCCGCAGTGCCATGAAGAAAAAAATTCAATTTCATAATTCACTTCCAACATTTTATTCCTCGCCTCTCTCATTCATTGGTAAATTGTTGTGCTGTCAACAGATCAAGCATGGGGGATTTTTTACTGGAACAAAGCAAATCGTAAAGAGAATCTTTTTGATTACCGGAAAGCGTACGCAGATTTTCTTTCAATTCAACAATTGCTTCTTTCGCTTTTCCTCCATTTTCTTCAGCGATTGCCTCTGCCCGGTCTGCGAGCAATTTTGTGGAATCGACTGATATATGTAATTCCGTGATCATTTTCCGGATCGCAGAATGCAAGGGCGAATATTTGCTCAAACAACTTGCTGCATTCAAGAGATCATCAACAAAAGGAAGCATTTCCCCGCCAAGCTCATCTTTCGCTGTCTTATAAGGTCCATACACAAGAGAGAGAATCTCGTTTTGCGCTGTTTGAATGGTCAGATTTCTTGCGGAAAAGGCTGCAAAAGATTCATCCACATAGCTGCCGAGTTCTTTTGCGAAAAGGAAGGAAGAGGGAACTGGATCTTCGGAATGAGCTTTGGCTTCCTTCTTACTTGCGGCACAGAGCATTTCTGCAAGTTCCACCCCATAATAGAAGGGAAAGTTGGTCTTGATATAAGCAATTCCTGCACAGGCGGTCAAAGATCCAAGCACACGCCGTTTTTTGCATTCATCCTTAAAATATTCCAAATATTTTCTGGTAAAATCGATGGCATATTCCGCAGCACACACAACGGTCAAGTCATCACCGCCGAGAATGATCGCACGGAACTTTTCCTGAGCTTGTTTGAAAACCTCATCATAGCTCCGTTTTGCGGCACACCTTGTTGCCTTATCCAGTTCCTGCGAAAACTCTCTCCATTTCTCCCCGTAATCCGGAGAATCTTGTAAACTCATCAATGTTTTTCCGAGTGAATTCCCGTCCGCATGAATCACTGCCACAAAATTATCTTTTCCGGCAAGTTTTTCCATATTGCACTGGAAAGGATTTTTCACACCAAATTTATCTTCCAAATTGTTCCAATGCTTGCTCACTGCTTCCCGTTTCTTCCAGGATGCAATATCATAAGCTTCGCCATTTTCTACCGGATAGAGCGGTCTGCCGGAGCGGGGAACCTTCCGGGTCACGCTCCAATCTTTATACGGGCTCAACATCGGGATTTGTTTCTTCAGGATTTTTTCCAATTCCAGCGAATCAGCAGCAGTAAGTTTTTCATTTTGCAATTCCACGATCCCTTGAACAAGCTGAATACCAGGAGCTGCCCCGGTTGCCAGTTTCGGAAACTTCAGCATGATTTCTTCGGCGATTTCCCGATCTTCAATCACAGCACGGATATTTCCGGCAGCCTGAATGATCTTTTGAACCTTTGCACTCCGGGAACCAAGCAGATCATCAAATAATGTGGTACACACATATTCGACCAACTCACTTGCTCCTGCGATCTCCTGCAGTTTGGAAGATTCAAAGATATAACTTTGGATCTTCTTCACACTCGCACCATAGAGAAATAATTCCATCTCTCCGCTTCTCCTTTCTGTATTTTATGTAATGTTTTGCAAATATGACATCTCGCACCAACCGCATCCAAAAACATTGAATCGCCCCAGATTCACATAGGGCAAATATTTCAAATATTTCTGGTACGGAGCAAAATCTCCGCAATACCCCATTGTACCGAGGAAGCCTTCCAGACGCATAGTTTGAGCGGTACGGCCACTATGGCGCACCGTTTGGTAGCGGCCGCCATCCAATTTTTTTGCCAGATACATTTTGGCATAGTGTTTCAGCTCAAAAAGTTCTTCATCATTGGAAAATAAATTACTGTCTTCGTACAGTCTTCCCAACTCTTTCAAACGGTCGGAAAGACGGGCAAACAGGGTATAGAACGGAATTTCATCAAGGAATAATTCCCCGTCGGACTTCATTCGGATACAGGGGCTGATAAATTTCACCTTCAGAAAGTTATCAAGCGGCAGCTCCGGGATATCCAGAGATTTGGAGAAAACCTTGTTCAACCGGCAAACCTGATTCATTTTCCCGATCCCCATGTAAGATACCGTTTCAATTACACTGTCAAAAAAACTTTCATATTCGGTTGCGCAGCCAAAGAGATTCACATCCAGAATGAAACTGCGCCGATCCGGACGGGAATACCAACCGCGCAATACAAACGGACGGGCAAGATCGTGGTTCCGGCTGTTACGATCACCGTTGTTACATGGAGAAAAAATATTCTTGTAAAGAGCCACCTGCTCGGTGAATTCCGGAACATTTGCCTGACGGGCGATCACTTGTGCGAGAGCATAGCCAAATGCTCCCCGGAAAGTGATCGTGGGGATATCCCGATGCAGAATGATCTCACCGGGATAGGCAAATTCATATCGCAACTGTTTGATACGCAATTCACTCATCTGGTTCATCCTTCGAGGCTGCGGCGGTATCCCAGATCATGTGCAGAACTTTCCAACCGGTGATTTGATCCGCAGGAACTTCACTTTGCAGGGCAGGCCGGAACCCGGGTTTATATTCCGGAGTCAGGACCCAGCACTCGGCAAAGCGTTCATTGTTCAACATCGGATATCCCTCCGCATCCACGGTGAGAACCGGGCGTTCCGTGCGGGGAGTCAAATCGAATCCACACTGTTGTGCGGCTGCCGTCAGTGTATTGGGATGCCCCCAGAAAGAACTCCAGGTCCCCTGAGTCAATGCAAGCCGATAGTTCTCGAGTGTCTCCGGAAAAATCCGGACACCCCGACAGATCAGTCCCATGGGAAACGAGTTCCCTGTAATAAAACGTTGTTCTCTTCCTTGCATCATAATATCATTCCTCTCTTTTACTATGCGTACTTTACTCGTAAATCTTGCCCGTTTCGAAATTAAAAAGCTTATTTAACAGCTGATCATGCCCATTTTTTCCGCAAAATGCTGAAATTGTACGACTGTTTTTGATCCGGTCATCCTGACGGCCAATCTGACCTTTGTTGATACAAACGAGGGCGGCTTTCCCCAAGGCTCCGGAAAAATCAGAACGCAATTTTTCCAGTTTGGCTATATAGTCCTGTTTTATAATGCCTGCTTTACATTCCACGATATAGAACGAGAAACCATCTGTATAAGCCACATCAAACTCGTGAAAGGGATGTCCTTTATCAGTAACAATTTTCACATTTTGTAGGACCGTTTTCAAACCGGATTGCACATTCAAAAGGTTATAAACATAGTACTCAAACCAGCCTCCCGCAAGAAAACGCACCTGTTGCTCAAAAGACATCCGGGAACCATCCGGAAGCGTTGTATATTTTTTCCAATGATCCTGCCAGGTGGAATCAAGTTTTTCCTCGGCAAGATCTTTTTCCAAGGCTGAAAGAATTTTCTGAAACTCTCCGGCATCAACATTTTTCTTTTTCTTGCCATCGGGTAGGATATTCGCAAAGTTCCCCTGATTGTCTTGGAACTTTCTTGCATTTTTGAACATAAAATTCAAAAAATCTTGAGACGGAATAACATTCGACTCACCTGCCTTCTTACGCTTCAATCCGCTCAATTCAATAAAATCATCAAACTCAAGAGTTTGCGTCAAATCTTCATTCGGCAGGCCAAACCAATATAGTTGACGACGCGGGAAGTCAAGATAGCAAGGGGAAATACCATTGTTACGACTGATGATCAGCGCAGAAATAGACATAGGTTTCGTCCCGCCTGTAAGATCAAAGGCGGAGGGCACCTCTTTTCCACCCGTTGCATCCAGTGTTGCTTCGATCTTTTCAAGCATACTGCCAAAAGAACTGGCGGCTGCACCATCTCCGAGGATCCGGACACCGGCACGATAGCCCTTTTTCTTTAACAATGCACAAACGCGATTGGCTGCAACCAGCGCTCTGTTCTCACTTGTTGTCAATAGAAGGTGCTTGACATCTTTAGGAAACTGGATCGCTGTCAGATAGATCGGGATCGCCTGCTCGCCCACAAGGTGGTACATCTGCTCAAACTTTTTTTCTTCACTCATTTTTTCTGCCCATCTTTTTAGTCTGTTTGGTTGTGATAGTAACTCTAACGCCTTATAAGTGACAATTCAAACGTTTTTCCGGTATTTTCTAATTTTTTTCTCCTTTTTATCCGTTCTGATCTCATTCCGGACGAAAGAAACGGGCAGAAGATAACCTCTTTCTGGCATTCTCCGAGTTCTGATACAATCAGTTGCCCATCATTCAAACTCAGTTTTTCTGTCGGTTTCTGCAGAAAAATCGTTTCCATTTTTGCTCCTTTCGCTTCGTTGACCGATATCTCTCTCATATATAAGGCGTTCCGCATGATTCTTTCCGGTAAAAAGAAAGATTTTTTCTGCATTTCTTTATAAACTATTCATTCACATATAATTACAACTCAAACAAAAAAAATGTCAGACAAACAAAAAAGATAACTTTTTTTAATTTTTTTCACTTTTCAATTTGATTTTCTGCAAAATGCCGGTATATTTACCTTGTTTTGAACAGTTACCAAAGGGTGCTGTCGAAACGTGCCCCGCTGATAAGGGGATTGAGACTATTCCTTTCAAGGCATGCGTTTTTGAGTGGCTCGTCGAAACGTGCCCCGCTGATAAGGGGATTGAGACTCTTCAAACCCACGGCAGCCCCTGCAGTCGTTGCAGTCGAAACGTGCCCCGCTGATAAGGGGATTGAGACTTCTCAAGATTGACGCACTTCGAGAATGCGTTACAGTCGAAACGTGCCCCGCTGATAAGGGGATTGAGACGTCGTATTCACCAGACATAGGCCTATAATCTACTACGTCGAAACGTGCCCCGCTGATAAGGGGATTGAGACCTCAGGAGATGTGGTCCAGTTAAGGAACAACCAGCAGTCGAAACGTGCCCCGCTGATAAGGGGATTGAGACGTCATAATCTTGCTCAGATAAATCGGCTTGACTCTGGTCGAAACGTGCCCCGCTGATAAGGGGATTGAGACTCACCATCGGTGTCGTAATACCGGAAAGACTTGCTGTCGAAACGTGCCCCGCTGATAAGGGGATTGAGACACATGTTTATCGTCGGCTTCGATCATGTAATCCTCAGTCGAAACGTGCCCCGCTGATAAGGGGATTGAGACCAATCCAAGAATTCAATAGCAGCATCGTTAAAGCGACCGTCGAAACGTGCCCCGCTGATAAGGGGATTGAGACTTTTCATTAGTTCCACCATCCCTTCGGATTGTACCAGTCGAAACGTGCCCCGCTGATAAGGGGATTGAGACTAATTTGAGCCGGTGACACGGTGGAAGGTGCAACGTCGAAACGTGCCCCGCTGATAAGGGGATTGAGACTGCGGGATACAGGGATCAATACTCTTCAATGATCCTGTACGTCGAAACGTGCCCCGCTGATAAGGGGATTGAGACTTTTCATTAGTTCCACCATCCCTTCGGATTGTACCAGTCGAAACATGCCCCGCTGATAAGGGGATTGAGGCTCTCGTTCAGTACTGTAAGAGTTCTCCCACGAGTCGAAACGTGCCCCGCTGATAAGGGGATTGAGACAGTTTCACAGGCGCTGCAGTGGGCACCTCTGTGGGGAGTCGAAATGTGCCCCGCTGATAAGGGGATTGAGACGACACTTCTCGACCTTCTTCGCCTTCCATTGTAAGTCGAAACGTGCCCCGCTGATAAGGGGATTGAGACGCAATAAAACATGTTTATTCTCCTCTCATGCTTATTGTCGAAACGTGCCCCGCTGATAAGGGGATTGAGACAGATGACCGATGTATCCGATCGGGGGGTTGACGTCAAGTCGAAACGTGCCCCGCTGATAAGGGGATTGAGACGCTGTAAACTTCTGAAATGCTTTAGAATACAGAAGTCGAAACGTGCCCCGCTGATAAGGTACTCACCGATTTATCGCTTAGAAATCTGCTGTAAAAAAGTTCGGATATTTTTATAAAAATTGTGTTTCAGACTTGTTTTTCCCGGCATAAGCAATTACAGTACGGCATTGAAGATACAGCTAAAACAGGAGTCCTGATGATCAATACAACGACGCGTTTTATGGAAGCAGTCTGGAGTCTGCTGAATCCGGAACTGGGGACCCTCTGGTGGGTCCCGAATGATTTGTGGAAACGCAGCAAATCTTTTGTCCTGAAAAAGGAACAGGAAGGGCATACCCATCCCGGGCTGTCCATCAGCCCAGGCAAACAATCGGCTTTTGAATGTGTTCCGGTTCTGCTTGGGACCTCCCAAGCGGGAATCAATACCTTCCCGGCAAAAATGGATGATGCCACCGAGCGTTTGACTTATTTCGGGACATTGCGGCCTCTGGATATAGAAACCGTTTGTTTTGACGGGATTGAGATCATTCCCAATTCCGAAAAACGAAAACTCGCGGATGCAGATTGCAAAAAACTGGCGAGCTATATAAGAAGAAAACTGAAAGAATGGCAATAAAAATGAATGAAATGAATGAAACGATGAAACTGGAAGCATGGTGTGAATGGCGAAAATGGTGCAGCATTCTCCGTGTGAAAAATCCGCAGCCGACCCGGGATGAACTTGATGCAGGAAAAACAGATACACTTCTTCCGGACACTCGTAAGAATTACCATCGCTATTTATGCAACTGTATCTTTTCCGGGGTAAAAAGATTTGATGACCTTCAAACAGACCCCTCCTACTCTGTGTATGAAAATATCGGTTATGCACACAATCGGGAAGATTTTCTTTCTTTTTTCGATGAATTTATGAATGGTAAAATGCCCAGAATAAAAGGAATTTATAAAAACTATGTATTTGAAAAAGCGGCAAGAAGCGCACAGCCTCCATTGCAGGTGATACGGGGCAAAATCACTGGACAGATAGGGTATATAAACGACATCGTCAAAAAATATCTGCGTCTGAACGATTCCGGAGCCGCTGTCGGTCCACAGTCGGATGCGATCTTGAACGCCAGAGGGAAAATAGAGTTGAATGCCCCAATCGCTAAAGAGTCCAGCAGCACTTATGAAAAATTCATTTCTGTGGAAGATCAACAATTCCAGGAATTTGATTTTGATGACAAAACAGTTGAAACCTTCTGCAAGCACTTCTCTTTGCAGGAACTTGCCATATTGCTGGCATGCGTCTCCTATAAGCTACCGACAACATCTCCGGAACTACATACTTTTACCGGCTGCGGAAAAACCACCATCTATAAGAAATTACCATTCTTGATAGAAAGATTTCGCATGTTGTTGAGAGAAATCGAAGCTGTTTCGCCTAGCCATTTTATGGCAGCTGTAAATAATTGGATTATTTCTGCACTTTCGGCGGAAAAAGCGGCCCTGCCTCTCTTAAAGGTAATCGAAGCCAAGATAAATACTGAACAGCAAAAATTGGATGCTGCTTGGAAACGAAAGCACCAAAAAGAGATGGAGAAATCTGAAAATGAATAAGATAACGGAAAAACAAAAAGAAAATACGCTGGCATTTTTCGCAGAGTATGATTTGTTGAAAAAATTGGAAAATGCCGCGTCTCCCCTGCCCGATGAAGATGAAGGCTTGAATGCCAATTCGCCGGAAATGCGGGCGATGCTGAAAGGTACGGTCAGCCCCTACGATCCACTCCCGAGGACCGGCGAGATTCGCCTGCTCTCACAGCCGGAACGTTTGACGTATGTTGCGGTTTTTCCGTGGGATCATTGTCATTCTCTGATCGTGCCGCTCTCGCGTTATGAAAATCCGGCAACCAATCGGGAATTGCTTGCAGAAGACAGCGATAAAAAAGGGCTTTTCATGCAAGTCTATCAATGTTGGAATGCCCGGACGATCAATAATATTTTGCTTGCAAAAAGCTGGATTGCCGGAGAGATTTCCTCCAGTGAACAAAAATGTCTCAATCAGATGATGCATTACTCCCTGTTGGGCGATAAATTGCCTGTAGAAGTACAAAACCGGACCGGGGCACCCATTTACAAAGCAGAAGATCCCCGTCTTGAATATATGCGTGAGGCCACTGAACTTTTTGCCGCGCTGGATGCAGAAGATCTTGCATTGGATGACTGGGCGGCAGAAATTCAAGAACGCTTGCGAAATCTGACCTTCCCTGCAGCAGAAGAAATTTTACCAATTCGCCTTGATAGATCAGATTACGTCCAGTCGCGAAATCTGACCTTCCCTGCAGCAGAAGAAATTTTGCAGGCCGCAGCCGGAGAAAATGCCTTGTCCGGTCTCTACTCTATGGATAAAGCAGGAAACAGCAGTTTCATAACGGGTCTGGAGCTTGAAGCATTTGAGCCGGTCCAGGCGGGGACTGCAATTCCACACTTCACCTGGTTCGGCGAAAAGTTGTTCACTGATTATCCGGATTGGCATGCTGTCCTGTTCCGTCATGCAGAAACCGGCGACATTCTTGGCAACGGTTACCTGCATTATACCGATGACGGCATGGAGGTGGTACTGCAATCACCCGTCACCACAGAAAATACCCCAGCCATTCGGGAAGCCGGAGATATTCAGATCATTTTGCGGGATATCTGATCCATGTCACGTAATCCATTCAAACGCAACGTCATTGGCTGCCGGTCAGATCTGATCCGGAATCTGAAGGATTTTTTCAACTCTCCGTCCAATTCTCCGGATGGGGATCTGCCACCACGACATTGCTGCACGGCGCCGAAAAAATCAAGTGAACTTTTCCCGTTATGGCAGCGAATCTATGCAGAGGCCTTTCTCTTTCAGTGGATTCTGAGCAACAACTCCGGCACCCCGGATGAGGAAACCGCTTCGATTTTACCGTTCGGGCAGAACACACCGGCACTTTCAGAACTTCTCCAACAGTCTGGAGCGACGGCCGTTTTTCCAACCTGTTCCATTACGGACGCACACCAATGGCGTCTTTATCTTTTTGAAAAACCTGCCGGACAAAAATGGAATGACCACAAACACTTTTTAACAGGCAGCGAATGCATTGATCCCCGCCTTTCTGTGTTTCTTGTCAATGACCTTTTTGAATCGGTAAATACTCAGATCGATGGAAAATCCTGGCAGCTGGCATACTATCTGGCTCAACGGACTCTGGAACGCCGAAATAACCGGGGGATACAAGATATCCAGAAAAATCTTGCCTATACCTACTTGATCACGGGGGCTGTTCGGGGCGGTCATGTGACATCTGTCCGGATCGGCAATAAAACAAAATTGCTGGAAGACCATAAACGCAAATTAATCCTGCCGCAGGAATGTCATGATCAGGAAGATTTTGCCGGACCTTCTGCTGAAAAATGTCATTTTATCAAAGATGTGGATCAGGCATGGAAGTTGATCAGCAAAACCGGAGTAACACAAAATGACATAAAGTTACCGGACTCAATATCCCACCTGAATATTCTCGTCGGAGGATCCTGTTTTCCTGTTCTCTCCGTTTTGTTTCTGATCAATCCGGAAAAGATTGTTCTATGGTGTTCCAACGAAACCCGCGAAAAGGCAGAGTTGATCCGCGATACCCTGGATAAAATCCCCGAATTTTCCGCACCTGTTGAACTCCGTACAATGAATTCACATGATTTACAACAGAGTTATCAGGATTTTCGCGAAGCAATCGACCTTCAGAAAAATCGTAACTCATCCTGCATCAGCATGACCGGCGGCAATCGTCTGATGGGGATTGCGGCTCAATTGGTTGCTATGGAATTCAACCGTCAACTGATTTACCGGGATGTTAATGCACTGCCGGACACCTTGACCGTGATTCAGTTTGGAAAAAACAACAACTACGAGAGCAATGATATTACCATAAATCGTTGTCCGTTCAAAGATCTGATTTGCTGGGAACATCTTTATAACAGAGAAAGTGCTTCCAACTCCCCCGAAGACCTGCTGAGCAAATTCTATAAAGTAGAACAGAAAAATTCCATGGAATAAATTTCTGTTTGCTATCTTTATCGCTCAAAAAAACGAGGGCGTCTTTAAAAGACGAAAAAATTCATACCATTGTCAACGTAATATATCAGAAACCGCAAAATTTTCATTTTTTTCTCAAAAATCATATTATTTCCGCGGAAAAATAAGAAATTCTGCTCTTACTAAATACAGATGGTAAGAACTGAACCCGGAAAGGAAATGAATTATGAGAGAAACGATGCTGCGTGTGAACAACTTTGATTTTCGTGGATTGACCTGTGACGGTCCAGGTGTGAGGAATGTTCTTTTTTTGCAGGGTTGTGACCGCCATTGTCCCGGGTGCCATAACTCTGCAACCTGGGATAAAAATGGTGGTAAATTGCTGCCCGTAGCCCAAGTTGTAAAATTAATTGAGGAAAATACGCCATCCCGTAAAATCACGATTTCCGGAGGAGAGCCCCTTTTACAGATGAGAGGTCTGCTTGCCCTCTCAAGAGCCCTTTACATGAAAGGCTATAACATTGCTGTCTACACTGGCAATCAACTCGAAGATGTTCCCAAAGAACTTCTGAAAACGATTCATTATATCAAGGTGGGGGATTTTCGCAACTCTCTGCGAATCTCGACAAAAGCCTATGTAGGCTCATCAAATCAGGAATTCATTCAACTTTCAAACAGATAACAAAAGAGGAAAAGATCCATATGCACATCGCAATCGAAGGAATTGATGGCGTCGGAAAAACGACTCTGGCAAAAAAAACTGGCAAAAGCCCTCAACTTTAAATTTGTTGAAAAACATCTGCATACATTGTTTGACGGGGAAAACGCCGATCATATTCCGCATTATCAGCGCATCACAAAGTTTATCAACAGTTCAAATGATACATTATTGCGAGCCTGGTTCTATGCTCTTGGTAACATCTATATGCAAGCGTATGAATGAGTTTATGCTAAAAACTGATTTTTATTATACAAATTGAAAATCATCTGTTAAAAAAAGATGAGTCATTTCATGCAGGATGAACGATAATCGCAAGCAATCTGCGCATTAAAAGCGTTCAAAGTTCACGGGTGCGGTCGGGGGCGGGGGCGGAGCATCATCAGCGCCATGCCGCCCAGGCTGAGGACAATGGAAACGCTGAAAA
>JAZNPK010000039.1:0-141503 GCA_045589595.1 Victivallales bacterium | reverse complement strand
GGTAAAGGAAAAATTGACTATTGGATTGCTCCTGCCGGGCTTGAAGCAGAACTCCCCAAAACTCCCAAGATGGAGAAATTTATAAAAAAGCTGCAAAAAAAAGAGGCTGCTGCGAAACATTAGGTTTTGCAACAGCCCCTTTTCAAAGGCTGGTGGATCCGGCAGGACTTGAACCCGCGACCAAGTGATTATGAGTCACCTGCTCTGACCGACTGAGCTACAGATCCGTATTCTGTGTAAGTGTGCTTTAATATACAGCATGGCGGCGTTTTCGCAACCACGCTGTATTATTTTTTACGGAAAATTTATTTTCCGCAGCACTTTTTATATTTTTTTCCGGAACCGCAGGGACATGGCTCATTGGGTCCGGTCTTGGGCATTTCCCGTCTGAATGTGATCTGGATATCCTCAACCGGCGGCTGTTGTGCCGGAGCGGCTTTGGGTTCCTGCACCATTCCGTAGTCGTTGCCCGCAGCCAGAGACGGCATATCATCAATGGTCTGATGATGGAGCGTCTGTTTTGCAGCCGGGGGAGACATGAAATGTTCAAAGGATTCCAGAGTTGTGGCAGAACGGAAAATATTGCCGAGGATGTCCTGATCGATATCGTTCATGAGCTGATCGAACAGGCGGAACGCTTCCTTCTTGTATTCCACCAGCGGATCTTTCTGCGCATAGGAGCGCAGCCCGATACTGCTGCGGAGATCGTCCATGGCGCGGAGATGATCCTGCCACAAACGGTCGATGGCATCCAGAATGATGTGGCGTTCCAGCCATTTCAACGCTTCCGGCGAAGATTCCAGAGAGGCTTTGACATCATACATCTCTTTCACGCGGTCGATAATGGCATCGATGGTCTTATCCTCATCCAGTTCGCCGCGGTTGTCCATGATCACCAGCGATTCTTCATCAAACCCGATGGGGAACGTCATGTTCAGCCATGTGAGCAGAACTTCCCGGTTCAGCGGTTCTTTGCTGCCGCTGGAATGGCTTGCGGAAATGGCTTCTTCCAGATGACGCGCCACTTCGATCTCAAGGATATCGAAAATGGATTCACGGCAATCGTCATCGAACAATGTTTTTTTGCGGAAACCGTAAATGACTTCACGCTGTTTGTTCATCACATCGTCAAATTCCAGTGTCCGTTTACGGATGGAGAAGTGATGCTGTTCCACGCGACGCTGTGCCGTTTCAATGGATTTATTCAGCCACGGATGCTGCAGTTCCTCCCCTTCTTCCAGCCCGAACCGTTCCATGATCTTCACAATACGGTCGGAACCGAAAAGACGCATCAGGTTGTCTTCCAGTGAAACATAGAAGTGAGATGCGCCGGGGTCCCCCTGACGGGCGGAACGGCCGCGCAGCTGACGGTCAATACGGCGGGAATCGTGTCTGGCACTGCCGAGCACGAGCAGACCGCCCAGCGTATCCACGCCCTCTCCGAGCTTGATGTCGGTACCGCGACCTGCCATATTGGTGGCAACGGTGACCGCTCCGCGCTGACCGGCACGGGCGACGATTTCCGATTCGCGGGCATGATTTTTTGCGTTCAGCACATTGTGTGGGATGTTCCTGCGGTGGAGCATACGGGAAATGATCTCGGAGTCTTCCACGGAGATGGTACCCAGCAGAACGGGCTGTCCGCGGCGGTATGCTTCTTCTGTTTCCTGCAGGATGGCATTGAATTTTTCCCGTTTCGTCTTGTACACACAGTCGTTGGAATCTTTCCGGCGGCACGGACGGTTGGTGGGGATCACGATCACATCCAGTTTGTAGATCTGATGAAATTCCGTGGCTTCCGTTTCGGCGGTACCCGTCATACCCGCAAGCTTGGTGTACATACGGAAATAGTTCTGGATCGTAATGGTGGCAAGGGTCTGCGTTTCTTTTTCGATGCTGACGCTTTCCTTTGCTTCCAGCGCCTGATGCAGACCGTCGCTGAACCGTCTGCCCGGGAGAATACGCCCGGTGTGTTCGTCAACGATCAACACCTTGTTGTCCTGCACCACATAATGCACATCTTTTTCGAACAGACAATATGCGCGGAGCAGCTGGGAAAGGTTCTGCAGGCGTTCACTCTTCAGCGAGAAGGAATCCTGAAATTCCTGTTTCTTCTGCATTTTTTCCGCAATGGAAAGTTCTTTATCGGCGTCAATATCATGGAGCGTATTGAGCAGGTCCGGCATGACGAATGCTTCAGGATCATCGGGGGAAATGGCATTTCTGCCTTTTTCCGTCAGGTCGGCTTCGTGCCGTTTTTCATCGATCACAAAGAACAGTTCGGACTGAACTTCCTGCAACATACCGCGGTTCTGATCGCTGCGGACAGCCATTTCCAGGCGTTCCACTTTTTTCAGCAGTTCCGCGTCTTCCAGAATGTGCATGAGCTGACGGTGTACCGGCATACCGAAGCGCACCTGAAGCAGTTTCATGATGGCGATCGTTTCCTCATCGTCCGAAAGTTCACCTTTGTCCAAGGCACTCTTTGCTTCCTGGATCAAACGGGAACAGAGGAGCATCTGGCGTTTGTAAAGATCGGCGATCAGGGGCTTGAGGGTATCAAACTGATGGGTGGAGACGGAAACCGGACCGGAAATAATCAGCGGCGTACGTGCTTCGTCAATAAGAATGGAGTCCACTTCATCGATGATGGCATAGTAATGATCGCGCTGAACAAGCTGATCTTTATCTTCCGCCATACCCATATCGCGCAGATAGTCGAACCCGAATTCACTGTTGGTGCCGTAGGTGATATCACAGGCGTACTGTTCGCGGCGTTCGGTACTGGTCATTTCGTTCTGGATGCAGCCCACAGTCAGACCGAGGAACCGGAAAATATTTCCCATCCACTGGGAGTCACGCAGTGCCAGATAATCGTTGACCGTGACCAGCTGACAGTTTTTTCCGGAGATTGCGTTCAGGTAAAGGGGCAGCGTAGCCACCAGCGTTTTACCTTCACCGGTCGCCATTTCAGCGATCTTCCCCTGATGCAGAGTCATACCGCCGATCAGCTGCACATCAAAGGGGATCATGTTCCATTCCAGATCATGACCGCAGACCGTAAATGTTTTTCCGCAAAGGCGTCGACATGCGTTTTTGACCGTGGCGAAGGCTTCCGGCAGCAGGGAATCCAGCGTTTCCCCGTTGGCATAGCGCGCCTTGAATTCGGCAGTTTTGGCGATCAGCTGCTCATCAGAAAGCTGCTGATAACTTTCTTCCAGAGCATTGATCTTCCGCACCGTCGGCATCATGCGGTTCACCGCACGGCTTGACTGACTGCCGAAAATCCTTTTCAGGAGGTTCACAAACATAGACATGATTCAAAAATTCCTTAAAAAGTCCGTCAGGATTTTGCACCGGAACCCGGGACTTCAATGGGTTTTCCGGCTTTGCAGAGAGGACATTCCTCCGGCAGCCATGTGGGCAGTTCCAATTTGATCAGGCTGAAGAACGGAATGCCGTCAAAGGACGCTTTTCCGCCGCTGCGGTCCGTGATCACTGCCACAGCCACAACATCACCACCGAGAGATTTGACCAGATCAATGGTCTGTTTCACTCTGCCGCCTTCCGTGACCACGTCTTCCGCCACAATGATTTTTTCACCTTTGCGGATGGAGAAGCCGCGTTTCAGAAGCAGGGTATCATTTTCCTTGTCGGCAAAAATCGCATTGATTTTGAGGGCGCGGGCGATTTCCTGACCGACGATCAGACCGCCGACTGCGGGGGAGATCACCGTTTCCGCTTCCACGCCGGCAGCTTTCATGCGTTCTGCAAGCGTTGCGCAGAGCTGTTCACCCAGCAGGGGATTGCGGAAGACAAGTGCCGCCTGGAAAAAGTGATCGCTGTGTTTTTTGCTGCGGAGCTGGAAATGTCCGTTGAGAAGGGCACCCGCCTTCTTGAAGGATTCCACGATTTCAGTATCTGTCATAGCCATAGTATTGCTCTTTTCTTTCTTGCCTGTTTGATGATGGGATCAGCGGAATGTTTCAGCAGATGTGGGTTCGATCCAGAGATGGAAATCCACTTTGCGGTCGCCCAGCTGCAGAGAGATCAGGGTATTGAGTCTGGTCAGCAGCATGGCATAGGGCAGTTTCACTTCGCCGCCGGGGACGTTCACCGCCACATTGCAATCGCCGAGAATGGATTCAGCTTCGCGGAGGGAAAGGATCAGATTCATCAGTTTTGTAAGTTTGCCTTTGAGTTCTGCATCGAACACATAGGGGCGATGGCATTTCGGGCAAAGCACCTGAAAATCATCCTTCGCACATTCCATGAGATTGAATTTGACGACGCCGGTACATTCCGGCTCCACGCAGAGGAAATCCACCTGCGCCTTACTGGTGTTGATCGCGTTGTTGTCCGCCATGTTTTTTATTCCTGTCCGTTGATTTGTTTTTGTTTCTGTTTTTGTATTATCCTGATAATATAGCACATTTTCCCCACATAGCAAGCCCGATTTGAACTATTATATAAAGAAAATGCCGGTGCGCGGATGCACACCGGCAGATAACGGCAAACCGTATTCAGATCGAGCGCGGTCAGAGATCTTCAGAGCGGACTGTACCATTGAGGCTGTCGATCAGCCGGATATATTCCGGGATCGGCATCAGATCTTTTTTATGGGCGGCGATCTTTCTGCCTTTTTCCCCGTCACCGGAAAGAAGGTCCGCCACAAGAATTGCCTGAACTTTTGCGTTGATGACATAGGCATCGTATTTGTTCACCACCCGGTAATCAATGCCGTGGAATGTCCCGCCGCCGCCCGGAACATAGCCGTGAACGGCAGGGATCACCGTTGCCACATCGCCCATATCGGTGCAGCCGGTGGCAAAACAGGTATTGGCATAAAAAGCGGCATCGGGACGGAGATAACGGACCACATCCCCCATCATGGCGCCGAACTCGTTGTCGTCATAAAGCGGCATATAACCGCTGACGGTTTCGACTTCCGCCTCGCATTCGGCGGCTTTCGCGGCATGCAGCACGATATTGTCGAACCGCGTATTCAGCTTGATGATCTTTTCCACGGTAGGCGCACGGAGCATGTATTCCATCGTCACTTCATCCGGAATGATATTCACTGCCGAACCGCCGTTTGTGATGATCCCGTGGATCCTGAAGTAGGGATCGTATCCCAGAGATTCACGGAGCAGACCGATGGCTGCCTGTGCCAACGCAGACGCGTTCAGTGCATTTTTTCCGCTCTGGGGCGTTGCGGCATGACAACTCTTTCCGTAGAATGTGATCTTTTTGTTGACGCATCCGTTGTGATCGTGATACGAAAAAGAATCGCTGTTATGATTCATGAATGCCACATCCACATCATCAAACACACCTTCCCGGATCAACTGGGCTTTGCCCGCAATGGATTTGATCTTTCCGGCGGCAATGAGCGTTTTCCGGTAATCCAGTTCGATCCCTTCTTCCGCAGGTGTGCCGATCAGGGCGATCCTGCCGCAAAGCTGATCTTTCACCGCCAGCAAACCGATGACCGTCCCGATCAACGCCGCCCCGCTCGTATGATGTCCGCAGGCATGAACAGCCCCCGTTTCCTTATCACATTCCGGATGATTGGGCAGGATCAGGGAATCCATTTCACACAGGATCGCCACCGTGGGACCCGGTCTGCCGGTATCGATATCCGCCCGGAAACCTGTTATGGCAAGCCCCGTCTTCACTTCAAGTCCCAACGCACGGAGACGCTCCACAAGGTACGCCGATGTTTTGACTTCCCGGTAACCGGGTTCAGGATTGCGCCAGATCCACTCTCCGGCTTCAATGATCTCGTTCTGATGCGCCTCAATGGCGGCAGAAACGGCGTCACGGATATGATTCACGCTGGGGTCAGACATTTTTTTCTCCTTGATATGTTTGATTGACTGTGCAATTATTTTTCAGATCCGACTGTCAATATACAGCGGTAAATCCGTCTTTTCCAGTCAGACACAGTTGATTTTGAAAAAAAATGGAGTAAATTAACTTTCTGTGTCAAATTTTTTATAACAGGGTCTCCCGGCATGACAGATACCATCACAGCAAAAATACCTTTCCGCCAGCTTTTCACCGGATTGCTCCGGAACTGGTCCGCCGCAGAGATCCTGTTCACCGTATCCGTCTGCGCGGCAGTTGTCCTGCTGACCATCCGCACCGGAGGCGATGATCTGACGGGGATCGTCAGCGCACTGACCGGGATCCTTTACACGCTCCTCGCCGGAAAAGGGAAACCTGCATGTTATCTTTTCGGGATCATCAATTCCGCGCTGTACGGATTCATTGCATATTCCAGCACCATTTACGGTGATATGCTTCTGAACTGGGCGTATTATCTGCCCATGCAGTTCGCCGGACTCTTTTTCTGGCTCCGGAACCTTCAGCCCGAAACCGGTGAAGTCAAACGCAGACACCTGACGCTGCCCGGAAAACTGATCACCGCCGCCCTCACCACGGCAGGATGGATCACCTTCGCGGTCTTTCTGAAACTGACCGGCGACGCCGCACCGTATCTCGACAGCGCCACCACCATCATCAGCATCACCGCAATGGTCCTGGGGATCATGCGCTGTTTTGAACAATGGATCGGCTGGACTCTGGTCAATGCCCTTTCCATCTGGATGTGGTGGAATATCTATTCCTCCCGGGGCGATTCCATCGCAACACTGCTCATGTGGTGCGTATTCCTCATCTGCGGCATCATCTTCGCCGTGCAATGGTACAGAGAAAGCACTGATCAATGAGCCGGAATTTTGTCATTATCGCAAACGGATCGTATCCCGTTCACCCCGTACCGCTGAACGCATTGGATCAAGCGGATGTGCTTGTTGCCTGCGACGGCGCGGCGGAAACGCTCACCGCAAACGGCATCTGCCCCGATCATGTGGTCGGAGATCTGGACAGCCTCAATGACGATCTGAAAAAACAGTTTGCCGACCGTCTCATCCACGAAGAGGAACAGGAAACAAACGATCTGAGCAAAGCCTTCCGTTTCGTGTGCAGAACGATGAAAACGGAAGATCAGCTGATCATTCTCGGTGCCACCGGAAAACGGGAAGATCATACCCTCGGCAATATCTCACTGCTCGCAGATTTTTCCGCCACACATCCCAATGTCCGCATGATCACCGATACCGGGATCTTTTTCCCCGTCACACAAAACGGAACATTTGAAAGCATCCCCGGACAGCAGATCTCCATCTTCAATCCCTCCGGGGAAACGGTCCGCATCAACGGTTCAGGGTTGAAATACCCCATCGATGATCTGGCTCTTGCCCGCTGGTGGACCGCCACACTCAATACGGCGCTGGACGATCATTTCTCCATCAGCTTCACAAGCGGAAACGGTCCGCTGATCATCTTCGCCGCACACATCTCCTGACAGATACAGCGTTCCACCGCAGGCAAATATCTCAAACGATCACTGACCGCGTTCCTCCATAATGATACGGATCTCATCGGCATTGATCCCGACCATTGCTTCTCCGAGGTTGGTGGAGAGTTCAGCAAGAAGTGCGGCATCGGTATAATTGGCAACAGCTTTCACGATCGCCTGTGCGCGTTTCGCAGGATCACCGGATTTGAAGATACCGCTGCCGACAAATACACCTTCAGCACCCAGCTGCATCATCAATGCCGCGTCAGCGGGTGTGGCAACGCCGCCGGCTGCAAAATTCGCAACGGGCAGTTTACCACTTTCGTGTACTTCTTTCAGCAGACAGTACGGAACGCCAAGCGATTTTGCAGCTTCATAAAGTTCATCTTCGCGCAATGTGGCAATGCGGCGGATCTCGCTGTTCATTTTGCGCATGTGCCGGACAGCCTGCACGATATCGCCGGTACCGGCTTCGCCTTTTGTCCGGATCATGGACGCGCCTTCCTGAATACGCCGGAGTGCCTCGCCAAGATCACGCGCTCCGCAGACAAAGGGAACTTTGAACGCCAGTTTGTCGATATGATACACATCATCCGCAGGCGACAGCACTTCGCTTTCATCGATGTAATCGATTTTGATCGCTTCCAGAATCTGCGCTTCAGCAAAGTGACCGATCCGGCATTTTGCCATCACCGGAATACTGACCGCTTCCTGAATGCCTTTGATCATGCCCGGATCACTCATGCGGGACACACCGCCGGCAACACGGATATCCGCCGGGATCCGTTCCAATGCCATAACGGCACATGCACCGGCATCTTCTGCGATCCGTGCCTGTTCGGGCGTCATGACATCCATGATGACGCCGCCTTTGAATTTCATTGTGAGACTTCTGTTCAGTTCCTGCTGATTCATTTTTTTCATCCTTTCTGTTTCAGGGTTTGACTTTACAATAGCGGCAGAGTATATTAAATACAAATCCGAAAAATGTATGGATTACAAGATACAAATCACTAAATTGTATGGATTACAACCCATGAGCATCAATTCTTTCGAAAGTTACTTTATGAGCTGGCTGCCGGACAGAAAAAGCATCACGCGGCCCTGTTATCTTTCTCTGGCAAATCTGCTTGAAGGCGATATCCGGAGCGGAAAACTTGCACCCGGCACCCGGCTTCCGCCTCAACGTGAACTGGCGGATTATCTGGGACTGAATTTTACGACCGTCACACGGGCTTACGATCTCTGCCGGGAACGGCATCTGATCTACGGGGTGACCGGGCGCGGCTCCTTTGTGTCATCGCTGCCGGGGCATGTACCGGAAAAGCGGCAGGGGTTGATCGAACTGGGACTCGTCAACGGTTTTGACTTTATCCGCAAACCGGTCATCGAAGCCACGCGGAACATTCTGGGAAAAGGGTATCTGGAAGAACTTTACACCTATTCCGATCCGGCAGGACATCTTCATCAGCGTGAGGCGGGCGTCCGCTGGATGGCGCAGATGAATATCCGCACGGACAGCAGCCGGACAGCCATATTTTCCGGCGCCCAGAATGTGATCAGCGCAGCAATGCTCTCGCTTTTCCGTGTGGGCGACCGGATCGCAGTGGATGAGTTCACTTATGCGAATCTGATCGGGACGGCACACCTGACTCACACGCTGCTGCTGCCTGTCCGGGGAGATGCGGCGGGAATGATCCCGTCTGAACTGGATAAACTCTGTCGCAAAGAAAAAATCAGGGGGATCTTTCTGATGCCGAATTATGCCAATCCCACAGCACTCACCATGCCGGAAACGCGGCGCGACGAACTCGCGGAAGTCATCCGCAAATATCATCTCACACTGATCGAAGACGATCCGGGCTGCTGGATGCTGGAAAATCTGCCCACGCCATTTTACGCCCGGCTGGAAGATCAAACCGTCTATATCTGCGGTTCAACGATGAGTTTGTGCAGCGGACTGCGCGTCACATTCGCAACCTTTCCGGAATCGTACCGGGAAAAACTTCTTCAGGGCGCCCATCACCTCAACATCAAAACATCATCGCTGGACGCCGAGATCATGACGGAACTGATCACAAGCGGAAAAGCTACGCAGATCCTGCGGGAAAAACGGGTCCTCGCCGGAAAAGCAAATCACATCTACAACACCATCTTCCCCGATCAGGAAAGTGACCGGACAGGACTTTTCAGATGTCTGCCCCTGCCGTTGACAAAACTTTCCGCGGACGGGATCCGGACGGAACAGTTTTTTGCAGAACAGGGTGTTTCCGTGCAGCACGCACACCGTTTTTCCGTGCGGAAACATCCGGGTAAAGCATTTCTGCGTCTGAGCATCTGCTCCGCCGGAACGGGAGAAGCACTGACCGACGGTTTGTGCCGCGTCAAAAATGCCCTGCCCCGGCTGTAAGCACATTATCCGGTTGAAAAAAAGAAAAAAGGAGTTATATTATATGCCTGAAATAACAGAAAACGATTACGGAAAGAATCCAACATGATGAAAAAAGCTATTTTTCTGGTGCAATGTCCGGACAGCCGGGGCATCCTTGCCGCCATCACATCTTTCTTTTCTTCCAGAAACTTCAACATCCTGCACTGTCAGCAGTACACGGATGTCCGTGAAAACAAATACTTTATGCGGATCACTGTCGATGTGACCGCAATGCCCTTCACGCGCCACGATCTGGAAAAAGATTTCTCCACATTTGCCGAAACGATCCAGGCAAAATGGCGCGTCCGTTACAGCGATACCAAACAACGCATGGCAATCCTCGTTTCCAAAACGAGCCATTGTCTGTACGATCTGCTGGTACACATGCAGGACGGCGATCTGGATTGCGAAGTGCCGCTCATCATCAGTAATCACCCCGATCTTGAAGATGTAGCTGCAAAATTCCGCGTCCCGTATTACTGTTGTCCCATCCTCAACGGCGATAAGACAAGTCAGGAAAAACAGGTGCTCGACCTGCTGTCAAAACACGATATCGACCTCGTTGTCATGGCGCGTTATATGCAGGTCCTTTCCGATGATTTCATCAAACAGTATCCCGAAAAGATCATCAATATCCATCACGCATTCCTGCCCGCATTTCAGGGCGGAAATCCCTACGTCCGTGCCTGGGAACGCGGCGTAAAAATGATCGGCGCCACCGCCCATTACGCCACCGCTGACCTCGACGAAGGTCCCATCATCGAACAGGATGTGGAACGGATCACACACGAAGACGATCCCGATGATCTGAAACGGATCGGAAAAGATATCGAACGGCGCGTCCTCACACGCGCTGTCCGTGCGTGGCTCGACTTCCGCATCATCACCAGCGGAAGACGCACCATCGTCTTCTAACGCACAGTGTGCGCCATATAGTCCTTCCTTCCAACGCTGTCGCTTGGTCGTCAGGACGCACAAAATAAATTGCTTACTTCACCCGTTTTTGCAACACCGTTGCAAAAACTTACGGCAGAAAACGCCGCACGCAGTGCAAGTTTTCTGCTCGCATCAAGGGCTTGCCCTTGCCGTGGTCCGGCGGCGGAACGCCGGGCGCACGCAGTGCAAGTTTTCTGCCCTTGCCGTAGTCCGGCGGCGGAATGCCGATCCCCTCCCCCGCAAAAAAACATCAGGCGTAAGGACGGATACCGCTGTTGATGATGAGGCGTTCCCGGAGTTGGAAATCGTCAAAATCCTTCAACTGCGGCGGAGTCCAGAGCATTTCAGCGAGGGCGCGCATACGCGGGACCGCACGCGGGAGCGTGCGTTGGAAGGGTAATTGTTCGGTCCAGAGACATCCTTCGCCGCCGAGAAGAAGTTTTGCTTCGTCTGCGGTCGCTTCCTGCGGCAGGGGATCGAACTCATAATTTTTCTTCTGCCATTCGGCAGTGATCCCTGCATCGCCGGAGGGATAGTCGAAATAATTGTAATGGTGAACAGAACTGACGACGCGGCATCCGTTCCGGAGCGCGTTGATGGTATCGTTTCCGCCGAGCCAATCCTGCACGATCATTTTTGTTTTTCCGGGATCGAACTGATGGGGGGAATCATGCAATCCCCAGGTCATGGGTTCTCTGCCGAGAGCGACCACATGTTCCGCCATACGGCACATAAAATCGTGTTCCAGTGCCCGTTCGTCGCTGAGTCCTTTATCCCGGATCATTTTCTGACATTTCTCACAGCGTTTCCACCGCGTGATACCGGCTTCATCGCCGCCGATATGCAGAACGGGGCTGTCGGGAAAGATCTCAATGATCTCTTTCAGGACATTGACAAGGAATGTTTCCGCTTCGGGATTGCTGATGCAAAATTCCCACGCATCGAGGCTGTAGGGATTTCCATTTTCTTCCGGGATGCAGCATGTCAGCGCGGGATAAGTGCGGAACACAACGGCGCTGTGACCCGGCATTTCCAGTTCCGGCACCACACGGATAAACCGTTTTGCGGCGTAATCCCGGACAGCGATCATATCTTCGCGGCTGTAAGCACCTGTGGAATAGGAGCGGTCCGGAGCAAGATCTGCAGTAAGACCGGGAGCGCATTTGAAATCGGGACGCCATCCCTGCCGATCGACAAAATGCCAATGGAACACGTTGAGTTTGTATTCCGCCATTCTGTCGAGGAAACGGAAGATCACCGGAAGGGGCTGCCAGTGCCGCGCGGAATCCAGCATCACGCCGCGCCACGGGAACCGCGGTCTGTCCTTGATGACGCCTGCGGGCAGGATCAATTCCCTGCCTCCCGCCTGTGCGGAACAGCCGATGATCTGGGCGAGACTCTGTACGCCGTAGAAAACACCGGCACCGCCACCGCCGCGGATAATGATGGTATCGTGTCCGATGGTGAGAGTATATTCCTCTTCCGCCAGAGACGGTTCCCGCAGCAGTGTGATGCGGTTCCGGGTGCCGAGATTGTTCCGGGGAATGATGGGCAATGTTTTCCAGCCGACTGTATTCAGGGCATCCTGAACACAGTCTGCAGCGAATCTGTCCTCTTCGATCCCGACCTCGATCCAGTCCAACTTACCGAAAGAGCAGCAGTTGATACCGGGTACTTCGTCCGTTTCAGCGACTTTCGGCAACACCATATCCCAGGGTTTCATATCGGCATCTCCGCAGATCACTTGAGGATGATCCGTTTAACGTTTTTCTTACCTGTTTTTGCCATAGCGGCACCGTCTTTGAAATCGGCGGCGGTAACGATGCGGTTCATATCGGTGATCCGTTCATCGTTGAAGTATGCGCCGCCCGCCTGAATGAGGCGTCTGGCTTCGCCGTTGGACTTGCAGAGACCGGCATCGGCGAGAAGCTGCACGATCCAGATCCCGTCTGCGGGCAGTTCCAGTTCGTACGTGGGCAGATCGCTGACGGCAGACGCGGCGGCTTTTGCCATATCCACATCTTTGACAGCACTGGATGTCTGTACTTTTCCTTCCGGATCGGCGAATCCGAACTTGCTTCCGGCGGCGGCGAATGCTTTTGCGGCTTCATCCGTACCGTGAGCGAGCGCGGTGGCTTCGTATGCGAGGATCTCTTTCGCGCGGTTGATATTGGCGCCTTCAGCGGTAAGTGCTTCGATCTCCGCCTTGGGCAGATTGGTAAAGTAGAGCAGCAGACGGCACACATCGGCATCATCGGTATTGCGCCAGAACTGATAGTAATCGAACACACTTGTCCGGTTTTTGTCCAGCCAGACTGCACCGCCGACACTTTTGCCGAATTTCTGTCCGTTGCTGTTCATCAGCAGGGGCATGGTCAGACCGAAAACTTCCTGTTTGTTGATACGGCGGACGAGATCGGTGCCGCAGGTGATATTTCCCCACTGGTCCTGACCGCCCATTTCCAGACGGCAGTTGTATTTCTGATTCAGGACGAGGAAGTCGTACGCCTGCAGGATCATGTAATTGAATTCGAGGAATGAGATACCGGTTTCCATACGCATTTTGACAGATTCAGCCGTCAGCATCTTGTTGACGCTGAATTTTGAACCGATATCGCGGAGAAAATCCAGATATTTCATATCGCCGAACCAGTCGATATTGTTGACGAAAGTGGCGTTATCCAGAGAAATGAAGCGGGCGAGTTGCGCCTGCAGGCATTTGACGTTTTCAGCGACCTGCTCTTTTGAAAGGATGGGACGCGCTTCAGATTTTCCGCTGGGATCGCCGACAAGCCCGGTGGCACCCCCCACAAGGACCAGGGGATGATGACCAGCCTGCTGCATACGGCGCATTGCCATCACCGGCAGAAGATGACCGACATGAAGGCTGCTGCCCGTGGGGTCGAAGCCTACGTAAAAATAGATCTTCTCTTTCAAAAGAAGTTCTTTCAACGCATCTTCGGCGGTGCACTGGTAAATAAAACCGCGCTCCTTCAGGTCCTCAAAGGGATTACAGGCAGACATTGTTCTCTCCATGTTTGCTTTTGTTGTTGCTATTGAACCGGAACCGCTCCGGTCAATGTTGTTATGAGATGTAAAATATAGCACGCAGCGCGTGATTTACAACACCGATCCGCAACGAAAAGGGCATAAAAGTGAAGAAAAAACTTTAAAAATACAAAAACAGAGATTGTTTTTCCCGTATGACCGTTTATATTATACGCGAATATAATCAGGGAGTTGACTCGCGTCAACTTTGAAGTTTCGAGGAAAGATATGCTTTTTTTATTCTGCCCCGTCTGCAGCAAAATTGTTGAGACCGAGCCTGTCGAATACCAGAAAGATGGCTGTGTCGGTATCTGCCCGCATTGCAATACGCGGCTTTTTCCGCACAGACACATCGAACCCGGCACGGTGATCAACGGCTTCCGGATCAAGCACGAGATCGGCAGAGGCGGTATGGGCGTGGTCTATCTGGCGACCCAGATCAATCTGGAGCGGGATGTGGCATTCAAGATTCTCTCCGATGAAATGGCAAGCGACCCGGCATTTATCGAAGCATTTTTCCGCGAAGCCCGCGCTGCGGCTGCATTGAATCACCCCAATATCGTTCAGGCATACGATGCCGGATCCGCCGAAAACCGCATCTACTATTTCGTGATGGAACTGATCGAAGGGGAAAACCTGGAAGTCCATACGGAACGGAACGGGGCGCTGGATATCAAACTGGCATTCAAATGTGCCACAAGTATTGCTGATGCATTGACTTACGCATGGAACACAAAGCGTCTGGCACACCGTGACATCAAGCCGGAAAATATCATTTTCAACAAAAATTCCGAATTCAAACTGGCGGACCTCGGTCTGGCAAAAGCCTACAATGAAGGGACCTCGGAATCGGAAGACGATACCATGGCAACTCCGGCATACGCTTCGCCCGAAGTCATCCGCGGGGAACGGGACAAGATCGGTTACCGTTCGGATATGTATTCGTTCGGTGCGACTCTGTATCAGCTGTTTACGGGCAAACCGCCCTTTGAAGGCAGTGACCCCATGGAGATCTGCGACAAACAGTTGAACGAACAGCCGAAGCCCCTGATCGGTGTCAATCCCCGTCTGCCGTCACGCCTTTCCATGCTGGTTGACAAACTGATGGAAAAAGCCCAGAAGAAGCGTCCGGAGACCTGGGACGATGTTCTGACGGAACTGAACGGGATCGCCACATCCTACTATCAGGAACTTGCGCACAAAAAAGCACAGCGGGAAGCCGCCGTGGAAAAAGCCATTGCCGCAAGAAAACGTATGCTGCTCATCATCATCTCCGTGATGTCCGTGCTGCTGCTTGCAGGGCTTACATTCTTCCTGATCCCGGACGACGGACCGGAGAAAAAAGTCAAAACGGTTGAAACGGTCACAACGACCGAACCCGCCGATGTGGATGATCCGGCAGAAAAACCGGCAGAAACGCCGCCGGTCTCCGCGCCCGAACAGCAGCAGCCTGCAGCAACAACCGCGTCAACGGATGTGATCACGACTCCGCCGCAGGCAACGATCATTCCGGGCAAACGCTCTGAAGATCTCTGGCTGGAACTGAAAATGTTTCTGCCGCGTGATCCTTATGCCAGATGGAACCGTATCAGACAGTACATCTCCAACCACAGCAGCGCGCCGGAATCGGCGAGAAATGAATTTGCGAAACTGGATGCCGCCGAGCGTATTCCCTGGATCGATGCGTTCAAAAAGGAATTGAGTACGGTGGAAGGGATCATCAAATCGATCAACCGCGGCGACGGCAGCGCACTTATCAATACCCTCACCCGTCTGGAGCATTTCTTCAACACAGCCAAAAGTTATCCGCTCTGGGCAGCGTCGGTATTGCAGAACGACAAAATCGCGCAGTTGAAAGACGAACAGGAAAAACTGAACGCCGCCCTGAAAGATGTCCGCATGAGGATCCGCGGTCAGCAGATCCTTGCCGCCCGCAAGAAAAATGTGATACAGGAACTGGAAGGTATGATCCGGACTGCACCTTATGACGTTTTCAAACGGAAAATCGATGAAGCACGAACCTCCTTCTCTGCGGTGCCGCAAACACTGCAGACTCTGGATAGAATGGAAAATCTGGTCAAATACCGTGATGTTCCGCTGAAGAAAACGATCCTTGCACTTGCGCCCGTCCTCAAAAGCACTCAGCCGTTCCCCCATGAATTTCAGTATTGCACCTTGCAGAAATGCAGCGATAAAGGTATGATCTTTCTGCAGCGGCAGGGGATGCTGAAAATGCCCCGCCGTGTCTCGTGGACAGAAGCGGATAAGAAGAAAACTGCAATTCTGGCGGATCTGGTGATGAATCTGCAGGTCCCGGCGAAGGCAGACGACGATGCCATTATGGCGGCGTATTGTCATATGGCATTTTCCGCGAAAAACGAAAATTCGCTCAAGGCACTTACCGATGCCATCCGCAAAAATCTGCGGAACAAACCGGAACTGGCAAACAGGATCACGGATCTTGTTGAAGTTCTGAAATGAGGTGGCGGGTATGCTGTTCATCAAAACACTGGTCACGCATCCGCTTTTTTTCGTTCTGACAACGGTCATTGTTGTATTTTCCATCTGCTGTCACGAGTACGCTCATGCCCGTGTTGCCCTGTGGATGGGTGACAGCACTGCGGCGGACCGCGGGCATCTGACGCTCAATCCCTTCAAACAGATGGGGATCATTTCCCTGATCATGTTTCTGATCCTCGGTTTTGCGTGGGGAGCCGTTCCGGTCAATCCGCAGCAGCTCCGGAGCCGTTATTCCTGGGGCGAACTGGCGACCAGCCTTGCGGGACCGGCGGCGAACCTGATCCTTTTCTGTATCGGCTGGATCTCTTTCGGGCTGATGATGACCGCGCGGGAATCTGTCAGTGAAAATCTGCTGCTGATGGCGGCGATCCTCTGCCGGATGAATTGCATTCTGCTGCTGTTCAACCTTCTGCCGGTGCCGGGGCTGGACGGATGGAACGCATTCCGCAGTCTCTTTCCGAACATCCGGGTCCCGAACACGGAAGCGGTCAAAGGGATATTTGTTTTTCTGATCTTTGCAGCTTTGTACTGCAGCAGCTGGATCTCGGAGTTCAGTATGTGGGTCCTTCTCCAGTCTGTCAAAGTTTTCTCCTGACGCCCCGGCGACAGCGTTACGGGGAAGGACTGTGTGGCACACTCTGTGTGTTCTGAACAAAAAAACTGTACCGCCCGGATCTTATGCCGGTGTACGGTACAGTTTGTGAAGATATATCATATATCCTTATTTTTCCGATCTGGCGGCGAGTCCTTCCCGCAACAGTTCTCTTGCCCGTTTGATCCGGGTCTTGACCGTATTGATCGGAACACCGGTTTTTTGAGCAATATCGTTGTAAGACATTTCTTTTTCGTGCCGGAGCAGAAGACTTTCCCTGAATTTTTCCGGGAGTGTGTCGATCATACTGGAGAGATCCTGTTCCAATTCGTTCTCTTCCAATTCCTGATCCGGCTGCATATGGGTGTCAGGCAGATCCCAGTCCTGTACGGTGGAGTAATCGTGATCACCGCCCATACTTTCAAAGCCCGGTAATACAGCAGACAGGCTTACATTCACACCGGCACCGCGTCGGCGGTTCCAATGAAAACGGTTTCGTGCCAAATTGAGTGTGATCCGGTGCATCCATGTTTCAAAACTGGAATCTCCGCGGAAAGATTTGATGGCACTGTACGCACGGATGAATGCATCCTGCACCACTTCTTCGGAGTCCTGTTTGTTTTCCAGCAGCATATACGCCACATGATACAATTTCGCTGAATAAAGCAGTACCAGTGTATCAAACGCTGTGTTGTCGCCATTCCGGACACGTCCAAGCAAAACGGCATCCCTCTCTCTGATTTGTGCATCCATAATGCTAACCCTTTTTTGTAGTACCCCTCCATTCCCCAATGGAGTGCAATCGGTATAGACCGCTGCTGCAATAAAAAATATCACGAACATTTTCCACATCAAGAAAAATTTTTATAGAAATACACAAAAACAAAAGAATTTTTTCAGGAAATCGGGAAAAATCGGAAAAAATCATAAAAAAATCGTGATTTTCATTTGCGAAAATCAAAAGGCGTGCTAAAGTTATAGGAATAAAATTCACAAGAACATGAATTTAAAACGGAAGAAAGAATCAGAATGGGTAACCTCAGAAAAAAACGCCGTCGCAAAATCGCTCAGCACAAACGCAAAAAAATGCTGAAATCTCTGCGGCATAAGAACAAGTAAGACATCGGCAACGATGCTTACCGGGGGATCCTGTACTTCTGTGCGGGGTCTCCCCTGTTTGTTTTCAGGGGGCATATCATCCGGAACACGGAAGGGAGCAATGGCAGATCATGCGTTGGTTGTGGTGTATAGCTGCGGCATTTCTGACAGCCGGTCACCTGACGGCTGCCGGCGACCTTTATTTTGATTTCGGTGAAAAAGATCCCCCGCCCGTCCGCGAACTCTCTGCGGATCCTGCCGCCAAACGCGATGCGGAACTGCTCGCGTCCTTTGCAAAGTTGTATTCCGGGGACCTCCTGACCGGCAAAGCTGCAAAAGCCAATGTGGATGAATTGTTCCAACTGCTGGAACGCGATCCGGATGCCACCGATCTGCTGTTTCTTCTGTTCGGGATCATGGAAAGCACGCCGGACCTTGTGGAATATTCTTTTGACCGGCTGATCCGGCTTGCGGAAAAAACGGGTTCGGCACAACTCTGCGTTCATGCCGGTGCCCGTGCGCAGGACCACGGCAACTGGCAGAAGTCGAAAGAATTTCTGCGGATCACTTACCTTGCTTGGAAAGATCTGCCCCGCAACGGATATGAGAATGCCGATCTGCTGCAGAAACAACTTTTTTCCGCCATGCTTGCCAACCTGAAAATGGCGGCGATCATGACGGACGACAGGGAACTGCTGGAGGAACTGGAGAATTATCTGCAGGAAAACCGGCACATCCGCGACGGCGTCATGTTTCAGAAGGATCTGTTCTACACTTATGTATCCACGGCGGTCCAGCTGCGCGGGGATCCGCTGAAACGCACGCTGTTTCAAGTGCAGTACACACACATCCTTGCCCGGCTGGATAAAGCAGCGCAGGATTATCTGGATGCTTTGGACCGCGACAGTTCCTGGACGCAGGACATCCGCACCCACAGCATCTGCTGGGATCACCTGAACGAAATGGGGCGCACACAGGAACTTCTTTATCCTCTTCTGCGGGAACTGACGCTGAAAAACGGAAACGATCAGCAGCTTCTTCTGGCACTGGATGTGACGCTGCGCAAATCGGAACGTTTTGCAGATGCCGCCCGTGTTCTGGGGATCACACTCAAAAAATTCCCCCGGTCGCCGCAAAGCGTTTACCAGTCTTATCTGCGGACGCTTCTTGCTGCAGGATTTTACCGGAAAGCGCTCCGGGTCTGTGACGCGCTTTCGTTCACCTCGAAAAAGAACCGGGCGCAGTATATCGGGGTCGCCATCCGGATCTGTCTGGATATGAAAGATCTTCCCGGAGCGAAACGCAGACTCAGTCTTCTGCCGGAAGGTCTCTACAAATACCGGCTGGAACTTCTTACATATCATACATTTGAAGATTACGATGCTGCCTATGAGACGGCCGCCAAAGCCCTCATCCACATCCGCAAGTTCAAACTTTCCGTCAGGGACCGGCAGTTCTGGATGCTCTGCGCACTTGCCGCTGATGCCCGGAAGGATCTGGCGATGCTGGAGGCGATCCTTCTGCCGCAGATCACGGCGAATCCCAAAGACGCCACCATGCTGAATCATCTGGGCTACACCTACGCCGTCCACAATGTCAAACTGGATCAGGCGGAAGATTTACTGAAACGGGCATTGCAGCTGGAGCCGGACAGTCCGGAATTTCTCGACAGCTTGGCGTGGATCCTTTACCGGAAGAAAGATTTTGTACAGGCGAAAAAGTACATCCTGAAAAGCATCAGCCAATACCATATCAAATACAAAGGACGCCACATCGATGCCACGTTGCTGGATCACGCAGGTGATATTTTCCATGCGCTGGGCGATATGACTCAAGCGCGTTTTTACTGGACCCGGGCTTTGATGAGCGGAGATACCGGACCCGATACGCCCGATCCCGCCGTCATCCGGAAAAAACTGGAACAGATCAACCCGAAGAAAAAATAAAGACATCCCCCTATGACAACATTTCTGCAGTTCATCAACTCCATCCCGGTCGCCGTCCGCGTGACGGTTCTGCTCGCCTGCTCCAATCTGTTCATGCTGTTTGCGTGGTACGGACACCTGAAAAGCATGAGTGACAAGCCCTACATCATTGCGCTTCTGAGCAGTTGGGGGATCGCATTTTTTGAATACACGCTGATGATCCCCGCCAACCGTCTGGGCGCCACCCAGTTCACGCTGGCACAGTTGAAGATCATGCAGGAAGTCATCACGCTCACCGTGTTCGTTCCCTTCGCCCTGATCTATATGAAGGAAAAATTCTCATGGGATTTTGTCTGGGCGGGTCTCTGCCTCTGCGGTGCGGTCTATTTTATGTTCCGGCGGGGGATATTTTGAGAAAAAAGCAGGTAAATGCAAAAAAAAACTTGCAAAAGGGAAAAGTGAAGGTATATTAATACTTCAAAATACGGAAAAATCCAAAGCCATCAAGGACATAAGGTACAATGGAAAAAGCGAAAAAAACAGAAATCATGCAGAAGTTTGCACGCAAGGAAGGCGATGTCGGTTCTCCTGAAGTGCAGATCGCCGTTCTGACGGAAAAGATCATCGAACTCACGGAACACATGCGTTCCAACAAAAAGGACCACAGCTCCAGACGCGGTCTGATGATGATGGTCAACAACCGCAAGAAACTGCTCAAGTATCTTGCAAGAGAAAATCACGCCAAGTACGTGGAAATCTCAGCCGAGCTGGGTATCCGCGGTCAGAAGTGAAGCTGAACTTCCTGATCAGTGAAGACAGCACCGCCCGCTCTGACGGGCAACTGCAGGCTGTCACCGGAAGAACGGACAGGCATAAAAAACAGTTTATGCCGGTCAGGGTCTGGTGACCGCCTGTTCTGTGTTTTATACAGAAAGCTCATTCAACAAACAATGATTTTACGGCGTCCGCTCACGCGCGGGCGCAGAACACGCCGGACGGTCCGGCGATGAAATCATAAACGGCATTTCCCGTTTTCGAGGTGGAATTCGTCGTTATCAGCCCCCGGTCTCCTGCTGAATCCGACCGGTCCGATGCCCGGAGGCTGATACCGCGATTCCGCTGCTGTGAAGCAGGGAACGCCGCAAATTTTCATACACCATGGACCGCGTCCGGCACAAACATACATCAAGGCTGCCGACAGCAGCCGAAGAAAAATGAAGGAGGCATGATTATGCCGGAAACAAGCGTTACCATCAACATCGGTCCGGGGAAAGATCTCACTCTTGCTACCGGAAAACTGGGCGGTCTGGCGAATGGTCAGTGTACTGTCCGTCTGGGCGACACTGTCGTTTTCTCTGCAGCCTGCTCCGGCGCTGCGAAAAAAGGACAGGATTTCTTCCCCCTGCAGGTCGATTACCGTGAAAAATTCTCTGCTGCCGGTCGTTTTCCCGGCGGCTACATCAAACGTGAAGGGCGTCCCTCTGACAAAGAGATCCTGATCTGCCGTATGGCGGACCGCCCCATCCGCCCCCTCTTCCCCGAAGGTTTCTTTGATGAAGTTCAGGTCTGCGGTCTGCTGCTGGCGGCGGACGGCATCAACGACGGCGATGTGCTGTCCATGCTGGGTGCTTCCTGCGCGCTGTGTCTCTCCGACCTGCCCTTCCAGGGTCCCATCGGTGCGGTGCGTGTGGCAATGATCAACGGCGAATACATCGCCAATCCCACCATTGCTGAAATGGAACAGAGCAAGATGGAACTGGTCTATGCCGGTCTGCCTGACAAAGTCATCATGATCGAAGGCGAAGCCAAAGAATGTACGGAAGCGGAACTGGAAGGCGCCATGCGTTTTGCCAATGAGATCGTCAAACAGCAGTGTGCCGCTCAGGTGGAACTCATGGAAAAAGCCGGCAGACCGAAAAAGACGCCGGAACTCCATCTCGTTCCCGAAGATATGAACGAAGCGCTGAAAGCGGCAGTGATCGAAAAACTGGAAACTGCCTGTCTCATTCCCGGCAAAGAAGCCCGTATGAAAGCACTGGATGAGATCCAGGACGCGGCTGCCGAAACACTCAAGGCTGAATTTGAAGAAAAATACGGCGAAGAAGATTTCGGTTTCTTCCTGAAGATGGGTTTTGACAAACTCGTTCAGAAAGTCATCCGTACCGCCATTCTGGAAAAAGGTTATCGTCCCGATGGTCGTGATGTGACCCAGCTCCGCCCCCTGACGGCGGATGTGAATGTTCTGCCGGTCGTCCATGGCAGCGGTCTTTTCCGCCGCGGCGAAACGCAGGCGCTTGTGATCGCGACACTGGGCGGACCTCAGGATGCCCAGGAAACGGATCTGATCACCGGCGGCACATCTGTCAAGAAATTCTATCTGCATTACAACTTCCCCAACTACAGCGTGGGTGAAGTCGGCAGAATCGCAGGTCCCGGCAGACGCGAAATCGGTCACGGCAATCTGGCGGAACGCTCTGTGAAACAGGTGATCCCTGCGGACTTCCCGTACACGATCCGCTGCGTCTCCGAGATCATGTCCTCCAACGGGTCCACCTCCATGGCATCTGTTTGCGGTGCAACTCTGGCTCTGATGGATGCCGGTGTGCCGATCAAGAGTCCGGTGGTGGGTATCTCCTGCGGTCTTGTCACGGATGAAAGCGGCAAAGAACTGATCCTGACGGACATCATCGGTGCGGAAGACCACTACGGCGATATGGACTTCAAGGTGTGTGGTACGATGGACGGCATCACCGGTTTCCAGCTCGACCTGAAGCTCCCCGGCATTCCCATTGACACTCTGGCTCGCGCTATGGTCCAGAACAAGGAAGCCCGTACAAAGATCCACGGTGTGATCCGTGACTGCATCCCGGCTCCCCGTCCGGAACTCAGCCCCCGCGCTCCCCAGATGGAAGTTGTGAAGATCAATCCGGACAAGATCGGTGCGCTGATCGGTACCGGCGGCAAGAACATCAAGGAAATCACTGAATCCACCGGTGCCCAGGTCGATATTGCCGATGACGGCTCTGTCAGCATTCTGGCACAGAACAGAGATGTTCTGGAAGAAGTCAAACGAAAAGTCCAGTTCTACACGGCGGAGGCAGAGATCGGCAAGATCTACCGCGGCATTGTCAAGACGGTCCGTGATTTCGGTGCATTCGTGGAGATCCTTCCCGGACAGGACGGTCTGCTCCACATTTCCGAAATGGCAAACTACCGCGTCAATCAGGTGTCCGACATTTGCAAAGAAGGCGATTACCTGACGGTGAAAGTGGTTGATATTGACCGTGCAAGCGGCAAGATCCGCCTCAGCCGCAAAGCTGCTCTGAACGAAGAAGAAAAGTAATTCTCTGCAGCACAACGGAAAAACCAGAAGCGGTATTCATAACGGATACCGCTTTTTTTTAACGATCGGATGGAGATGTTGAAAATGGAAAAATTTCTGGCAGGGAAAAGAGCATTGGTGACCGGCGGTTCGCAGGGGATCGGCAGAGTTATCTGTCTGGAACTCGGCAAAGCCGGTTGTGAAGTGGCTGTGAATTGTGCGCATCACCGTGAAAACGCGGAAAAGGTCGCGGCAGAGATCAGAGCCGCCGGCGGCAAAGCCTTCGCCTGCCCCTGCGATGTCACCGATGAAAATGCGGTCAAAGCCATGTTTGCAGAACTCGGCACCGTGGATATTCTGGTCAACAATGCCCGGCTGGATCCCTGGCTGCGGAACGACTCCGTTACTGACGGGGACTGGTTCAGCAAAGTCCTTGATGTGAATCTCAAGGGTGCTTATCTCTGTTCCATGGAATTTTTCCACCGCGCCTGTGAACGCGGTTACGGCAGGATCATCAACATCAGTTCAGTCCGGGCATACCGTCCGGCGGAACTGCATACGATCGCTTACGGCGCATCCAAAGCGGGGATGCATGTACTTGCCAGATCCCTTGCCGACAGCGGTGCGCCGTACAATGTTACGGCAAACTGTGTCTGTCCCGGCATGATCGTAACGGAAAATATCGACAAACGCCTGTCGCCGGAAAAGAAAGCCATGGAAATGGCGGCGATCCCGGCGAAACGCGCAGGGACCAGTGAAGAAGTTGCCGATGCTGTACTTTTCCTGATCCGGAACGGCTATGTGAACGGCGCCATGATCAATGTCAGCGGCGGCATGTACTACGAAGCATAACAGAGGAGCAGCGCTATGAAGATCACAGCAGTCAGGACTTTTGTCTGCAATGCGTTCCGCACCAATTTTGTATTTGTGAAAGTGGAAACGGATGCAGGACTCCACGGTTGGGGCGAAGCCACGCTGGAATATAAAGAACCCACCGTTGTCGCCGCGATCCACGATCTTGATTCTTATCTGATCGGGAAGGATCCCATGAACATTGAAGCGTTCCGGCACGATTGCTACCGGGATGCCTACTGGCGCGGCGGTCCGGTCCTTATGAGCGCATTGGCGGGTGTGGAAATGGCACTCTGGGACATCAAGGGCAAAGCCTTGAATGTTCCCGTCTGGCAGTTGCTGGGCGGCAAAGTCCGTGATGCGATCCCGGTCTATGTGAACGGCTGGTTCTCCCCTGCAAAGACACCGGAGGAATTTGCGGAAAAAGTTGTGGAAGTCCGCGACAACGGGTTCGGCGCCTGCAAATGGGATCCCTTCGGCAAAGCGTGGCTGCAGATGAGCAAAAAAGATCTGGATACCGCAATGGAATGTGTGCGTCAGGTCGCAGCCGCCGCAGGAAGCGATGTGGAACTGCTCATTGAAGGTCACGGCAGATTTGATATTCCCACGGCAGTCAAGATCGCACACCGTCTGGAAGAATTTGATATTTTCTGGTTTGAAGAACCGATCCCGCCCGACGACAAGGAAGGTCTCCGCGAAGTCAAACGCCAGAGCCGGATCCCCATTGCCGCCGGTGAGCGTCTCTACAACCGGTACGAATACCGTCAGTTCTTCGATTTGAATTGCGCAGATTACATTCAGCCTGATGTTTCACACGCGGGCGGGATCATGGAACTGCGGTTCCTCGGCGCCATTGCGGAAAGCCGTCATATCGGGTTCTGCCCTCACAATCCGTCCGGCCCGGTGGCACATGCGGCATCCCTTCAACTTGCGGCATGCGTTCCCAATTTTGTAAAACTGGAAATGATGATGACCGATGTTCCGTACCGTGCAGAGATCTGCGACGAAAAACTGACCATCGATCACGGTTTCATGCTGATTCCGGACAGACCCGGACTCGGGATCGAACTGAACGAAACGGAACTGCTCAAGCACCCCTATATCCGCACAGAATTGCGTCATTACCGGGGCGACCTGACCAATATCCGCCCCGTGGATGCCGTCCGGTATTACGACCTGATCAAGTAAAATCCACGCTGTTTCTTTGACGCTGCCCCTCATAAAAAAGGAGCAGCGTTTTTTTATGTCCGGAATATCGATCACCCGTAAACCGCGCCCGGTTTACCGTCCGAAAATGTCGTGGCAGGCACGGCTTGTTTTTGATCTGCGGTTCGGATACAGCCCGGTCAGGACTGTCCGCGCCGGAGAAGGGATCCGCCTCATACGGCATAAAAAAAGCGATCCGCAATAACGGACCGCTTTTGTGAGATCATTTCACTGCAGAGCGGGCAGATCAGAGAAGACCTTCCTGCAGTGCTTTGTCATCAGCCAGAACTTTTTCAGCTTGCGCTTTCCGGAAATCCCGGAGTTTCTGCGCCAGAGCCGCATCGTTCAATGCCAGCATCTCAATCGCCAGCAGCGCTGCATTTTTTCCTCCGGCATTACCGGCAGTGACCGTCGCCACCGGGATCCCCGGCGGCATCTGGACCATCGCCAGCAGGGAATCCAGTCCGTTGAACGGAGCAGATGCCATGGGGATGCCGATCACCGGCAGAATGGTGTGTCCGGCAATGACTCCGGCAAGATGAGCCGCCATACCCGCTGCACAAATCAGGACCTTTGTCCCGTTTTCTTCTGCAGATTTTGCAAGTGCGGCGGCTTCATCGGGCGTACGGTGGGCGGAGAGGATCCGCCCCTGACAACTTACGCCGAAATCCTTCAGGGTATCGAACGCCCCTTTCAGAGAAGGGAGATCGCTCTTGCTGCCCATAATGATCGTAACAGTGCTGCCCATCTGTTACTGCTCCCGGGGTGCGGGTTTTTCGGCTTCGGCTGCCATTTTGAGTGCTTCCGCCTGCTTGAGGAAGTCGTCTTCCACTTTGTCGGCAAAAGTCACATCCAGCAGACCTTCTGCGATTTCCAGCAGGGCGATATCCAGATAGTTATCGTCCTTGGTGCGGACCATGGGATGTTTTTTGCGATGAGCAAGATCATAGGCACGTTTGGATGCCAGAATGATCAGAGTCTTTGCATCGGGAATGCGCTCTTTCGCGCGGGCGAGATATTCGTTGTTCATTTCCTGTTTTCTCCTTTATTCCTTTTTTATCAGTAGTCGATCACGTCGCGATGGCGTTCGATCACAGACTGGTCATCGCTGAGAACGATCTGATAATTGCGTTCGAAATCTTTTTCTCCATCCAGGATGTAGCGTTCCGTCACGGCGGCGCGGGCACTGTCTTTGCAGGCATCGCGGAGCAGGAGCAGACCGACAAACAGGAATGTTTCGTTTTCCACCAGATTTCTGGCACGGAGATTGTGATATTCCGGATTCTTCTTTTCCGCAACGAAATTGACAGCGTTCAGCTGTTTTGCGTGCATCTGTTTCAGAATTCCTTTGAGGGGCACCGTGAAATCTGTATCGGGGATCGCCTCAAACAGACCGTTGATGATCTTGTCCAGAGAACGCTTCATCACACCGCCGATGGCAGCGACCATCTGAAGCTGGGTCGTACCTTCGTAGATATTGGTGATACGCACATCGCGATAGTACCGTTCCGCATCGAAGTCGTGCATATAACCGGTACCGCCGTGGATCTGGATGCAATCATAAGCGATCTGGTTCGCCGATTCCGTGGAAAGGGCTTTGCTCATGGGCGTCAGCGTGGCGGCAACTTCCGTGTAATATTTGGCGGCTGCCTTGTTTTCCGCATTGGCTTTTTCCGGATCTTCAGAAAGAGGGATGTAGCAGGTGCGCAGATCAACATTTTTCGTTGTTTCGTACAGCAATGCACGGGAGGCGACCAGTTTCGCTTTCATCTTCGCCAGCATATCATACACCGCCGGGAAACGGTCGATGCTCTGTTTGAACTGTTCACGCTCGGACGCATACTGGCGTGCCGCACGGTAAGCCGCTTCCGCGATCCCCAGCGCCTGGGCGGAAATCGCCACACGGGCACCGTTCATCAGGCTCATCACATAACGGATCAGACCCATTTTGCGTTTGCCGCAGAGTTCTGCCGGCACATGATTGTACTGCAGTTCAGCAGTGGCAACACCGTGGATACCCATTTTGTGTTCGATACGGCGCACCACCAGTTCCGGGCACTTGGAGCAGATGAACATGGAAAGACCACGGCCGTCTGTGGTGCCTTCTTCCGAACGGGCAAGAACCAGATGTGTCTGGGAGCAGCCGTTGGTGATAAAGCGTTTCATACCGTCGAGATACCATTTGCCATCCGCATCCTGCGTGGCTTTCAGGCGGACGGACTGCAGGTCGGAACCGGAATCGGGTTCGGTCAGGTCCATGGAGCCGTCAGCTTCACCGGTGGCAAAGGGAGGCAGATATTTCTGTTTCTGTTCTTCGGAACCGAATTCACTGATCGTTTCAGCAATGTCCTGAAGACCGAACAGGTTCTGCAGACTGGCATCGGCGCGGGACACCATTTCCGTCATCATGGTGTAAACAGTGTTGGGGAAGTTCAGACCGCCGTACTGACGGGGCAGCATCACGCCCATCACACCGGCAGATTTCAGATCATTCAGGTTCTGAACAGTCAGCGGATGATAGGTCACCACACCGTTTTCAAAGTGGGGACCTTCCTCGTCAACCTGACGGGCGCGGGGGGCGATCCGTTCACCGGCAATATCACCGATCACGGAGAGAACGCGCTCAAAGCTGTCGAGGGCATCTTCGTAATTTTCGGGAGCGTCATCGTACTTGGCATTTTCCGTATAGGAATTTTCCTTCAGGTCCATGATTTCCTGAAGTTCGAGATTCTTCAGCGTGAACTGGAGATCCTGATTGTCTTTGAAGAAGTTGGACATATTCTCACCTCACGCCTTTGCTTTGTAGGCTTTGATCATCATGGGGATGATCTGGTTCAGATCACCGACAATACCGTAGTGCGCCACTGAGAAGATCGGCGCATTGGGATCCGTATTGATGGCAATGATCTTTTTACTTTCCGTCATACCGGCACAATGCTGAACAGATCCGCTGATACCGCAGGCGATATAGAGATTGGGACGGACCGTCACTCCTGTCTGACCGACCTGGTGATCGTGATCGATCCATCCGGCATCAACAGCAGCACGGGATGCACCCACTTCGCCGCCCAGCGCCTTCGCCAGATCGTGGATCAGTTTGAAGTTTTCTTTGCTGCCGACACCGTAGCCGCCGGAAACAATGATCCGCGCACCTTTCAGGTCAACAGATTTTTCCTGACGGACACGCTCAATGACTTTCACGACTGTTTCCTGTGCAGTCAGCGCCACATCCACTTTGACGATTTCGCCGGTGGCACCCGGTGTGGGCGTACCGATCTTCATCACGCCTTCGCGGACCGTGACCATCTGGGGATCGTCCCAGGTATTCACGATGGTGGCGATGATGTTGCCGCCGAATGCGGGACGGATCTGCATGAGTTTGTCTTTGTATTCTTTGTTGCCGTTGCGGACATCCACAAAGTCTTCGATCTTGAGATCGGTGCAGTCAGCAGTCAGACCTGCCAGTTTTTCGGATGCAATGCGGGGAGCAAGTTCTCTGCCCTTCATGGTTGCGCCGAACAGCAGGATATTGGGATGATGTTCACGGATGAGATCCATGATCACTTTTGCAAACGGAAGGACCGTAAAGGGTTCCAAACGTTCATCTTCTGCCAGATAGACAGTATCGCAGCCGTATTCAAACAGCGTTTTGCAGCAGGATTCAACATTGTTGCCCAGCAGCACAGCTTCGGTCTTCACGCCAAGACGTTCAGCAAGTTCTTTGCCTTTGCTGACAAGTTCCAGACTGACGTCCGCGATCTTGCCCGCTTCCTGTTCGATGAATACCCAGACATTTCCAATTTTATCAGCCATCGTTATCACCCCAGTGTATGATCAGCGATCAGTTCATGAATAAGACCGGAAACGCCTTCGCCGGTCGGTTCGATCTTCTTGTAATCACCGGCAGTCAGCACAACACTCATGATCTGCTTGACTTTCGTGGGAGAACCGGAGAAACCGAGACGGTTCAGCTCATCTTCAGGCACTGCATAAGCCGCGGACCATTCCCGGATCAGCAGACCTTTTTCATCATACGCCTTCACCGTTTCTTCATCGCCGCCGGCAGCGAGGATCTCGGAACGGCTTTTCGCCTTTTTGAATTTCATCAGACGGCGGGCATGCTGGGGACGCGGTTCGTTCGCATCGATCACCGTCAGCAGTGCGGGCGTGGGGGATTCCAGAACTTCATAGCCGCCTTCAATGGCGCGCTTGACACGGATCACACCGTCTGCAAGTTCCTGAACTTCTTCCACATAAGAAAGCTGGGGAAGTGCCAGTTTTTCAGCGAGCTGGGGACCGACCTGCGCCGTGTCACCGTCGATTGCCTGACGGCCGCAGAGGATCAGATCAAAATTGCCGATCTTCATTGCGCAGCGGCTCAGCGCGAAACTGGTTGCCAGAGTATCAGCACCGGCAAATGCACGGTCCGTCAGCAGAACAGCCTCATCTGCGCCGCGGCAGAGAGCGTCCCGGAGGACTTCAGTTGCGGTGGGAGGTCCCATGGTCGCGACGACAACATAGCCGTCGTAGCGGTCCTTCAATTGCAGTGCCAGTTCCAATGCGTTCAGGTCCTCCGGGTTGAAGATCGCCGGCAATGCCTGACGGTTGATCGTGCCGTCCGGCTTCATTGCCTGCCCCGTGACATTCTTGGTGTCAGGGACCTGCTTCACGAATACGATGATTTTGCAGCCCACTGTCATGTGCTCCTTCGTTTCGGGTTCGTTTTTATGTTCGTTTTTCCGATTTTTCGATTCTATTTATTATATAATATAGCATACATTTGGTGAAAGACAAACCGGACGATGCAATTTTCCTGCGAAAAAACAGAAAAATCCGCCCGTTTTTACAGAAAAAAGCCGATCCGTCGGAAAACGGACCGGCTGATTATAAACTGCAGAATGAAATTCCGGCTTACTTGAGCGTCTTGTGTTCCAGACCCGGAACCGCAATGTTGCCGTTGTTGAACAGATTGGAATACTGGGCAAACATCACAAAGCCGAGGAAGCTGACTGCCAACAGGGCAACGATCGACGTGATCAGGAAGATCGGACTGTCTTTTTCCTGTTTGGCTGCCGCTTCTTTTTTCGCCTGAGGCGCAAATGCAGGAGTCTGCTGTGCAGCAGGAGCCGCTGCAGTCTGCGTCTTCTTGAGACCGATACCGCCGGTCAGACGGATCGTCTGGGAACTGGGTGCCGCCGCGCCGGAGGATGCCGGAGCTGCCGCAGGCGTCTTGTTCAGCTGGATCGTGGGCGCACTGGGTGCGGCACCCGGTGCAGGTGCAGGTGTTGCACCGCCGGAGGGAGGCGTCAGTCTGATCGTACGGCGGGAAAGTTTGGAAGTATCCGTAGCAGACGGGGCATCCAGTTTGATCGTCGGCGCACTGGGTGCGGCACCCGGTGCAGGTGCAGGTGTTGCACCGCCGGAGGGAGGCGTCAATTTGATCGTGCGGCGGGAAAGTTTGGAGGTATCCGTAGCAGACGGGGTATCCAGTTTGATCGTGGGTGCGCCGGGTGCAGGTGCCGCCGCTGCGGGAGCAGCCGGAGCAGCCGGAGCTGCAGGAGCGGGTGTTGCGCCCTGAGACTGGGGAACCAGTTTGATCGTACGGCGGGAAAGTTTTGCCGTATCAGTCGCAGTGGGAACAGCTGCCGGAGCGGGTGCGGGAGTTGCAGCCGGAGCGGATGCTGCCGTGGAACCGGGCGCGGACGGACGCAGACGGATCGTCTGTTGGGCTGCACCGGGAATCGGGGGTGCAGCAGAAGTTGCGCCGGACGGCTGTATGGGTTTCAGACGGATCGTTCTCCGCGGAATGGGAGAAACGGGTGCTTTTTCCTCGCTGTCTGCCATAATCTTTATCCTTCTACAAAAAGTTTGTTCACATTATGTATCATTTCGAATATATCACACATTTCCGCAGTTGGCAAGTATTTCTCTGAAAAAAAATGAAAAAAAACGCAAATCCCCTGATTTTTTTCAGATTTCTTTGAAATTTTCCCGATCCGGTGCTATATTCCATTATTATTTGCACATGCGCCAGTACAGGAAGAAACAATGACGGAACAGGAGCCGCAAAAACAAAATGGGAAGTCCGGCAGTCAGTTGGACCGTATCCATTCACCGGCAGATCTGAAAGAGATGACACTGCCGGAACTGCAGCAGCTCGCAGACGAACTGCGGGATGTCATTGTTGACACTGTATCGCAGAACGGCGGACACCTCTCACCGAGTCTTGGCGTTGTGGAACTGACCATTGCGCTTCACCGGGTCTTCAATGCTCCTGCCGACAAGATCCTCTGGGATGTGGGGCATCAGAGTTATCCCCATAAACTTCTGACCGGCAGAAAAGAACGGTTCCACACGCTGCGCCGTACCGATGGTCTCTGCGGATTCTGCCGTCCGGATGAATCGGAATACGATCCGTTTCTTTCCGGTCATGCGGGGAGTGCCATTTCCGCCGCCATGGGATTTTCCGCCGCCAACACCCTGAACGGCAGCGGCGATCATGTGGTGACAGTGGTGGGTGACGGCTCCCTGATCAACGGGATCTCACTGGAGGCGCTGAACAATCTCCGGTCCACCTGCAAACAGCTGATCCTTGTGATCAACGACAACGCCATGTCCATCTCCAAAAGTATCGGAGCCATTCCGCGCAGTCTGAACCGTCTGATCACGGGAAAAAGTTACAACCGTTTCAAAGCATTTTCAAAACTTCTGCTCCACCGTTTTCCCGGCGGCAGCGCAGTTGTCACCGGCATCCAGCAGCTGGAAAGTTCGGCAAAAAATCTTTTTGTGCCGGGTCTGTTCTTCGAGGAACTGGGGATCCGTTATGTGGGGCCCATCAACGGACACGATCTGCCCGCCCTGCTCCGCACATTTGAAAATGTAAAAGACTGGAACCGCCCGGTCGTGATCCATGTGGTCACGGAAAAAGGTCACGGCTGCCCTTACGCACAGGACGCGCCTGAAAAATTCCACGGGACCGGGTCCTTCGATCCCGTCACCGGCGCATTGACAACCGGCAGGAGAACCGACACATTTTCCGCCGCATTCGGCAGAACCATCCCGCAACTGACAGAACAGGATGGACGGACCGTTGTCATCACCGCCGCCATGGCGTCCGGGTGCGGCATCACCGATGATTTCATCCGGCAATATTCCGACCGGTTTTTCGATGTGGGCATTGCGGAAGAACATGCCGTTACTTTTGCAGCCGGACTCGCCGCCGCAGGGAAACGCCCCATCGTGGCGCTTTATGCCACTTTCCTGCAGCGGGGACTGGATTGTGTATTCCACGACATCTGTCTGCAATCTCTGCCGGTCACGCTCTGTATTGACCGGGCGGGGATCGTGGAAGACGGTCCCACGCATCACGGCATCTACGATCTTTCCTTCCTGCTTGCCATGCCGGGTCTGGCGGTGATGATGCCCGAAAATGAACAGGTCCTGACGGAAATGATGATGCTCGCTCAAAAACAGGATCATCCGGTGGTGATCCGGTATCCGCGCGGCGGTTCGGGCTGTCCGGAACATGAACCGCCCTGCCCCGTAGTCTGGGGTCAGTCGGTCGAAGACCGCACCGGAGCAGACGGAGCGATCTGGACGACCGGCAGGGAACTTTATACAGCGCGGGCGGTATCGGATATTCTCCGGGAAACGCACGGTCTGGAACTGGCAGTACACAATGCCAGATTCCTGAAACCTTTTGACCGGACGGCGTTATTGAAATGCGCCGCGGAAAAACCTGTTTTCACATTGGAGGACCATGTGCTTCAGGGAGGACTGGGCAGCATTGCCGCAGAAACACTCATCAATGCAAAGCACTGCGGACTGTATCAGTTCGGCTGGGATACGGAAAAAATCGTACCTCACGGCTCCATTCACGATTTGAGAAAAAATGCGGGACTTCTGCCCGGACAAATTGCGGAAAGGATCGCAGAATATATAACAGCACAACGCAAGGAGAAAAACGCATGATGTTGAAAAAATGTCTCACCATGCTGCTGGGGATCGCGCTGACTCTACCGGTTGCAGCTAAAGAGATCAAACAGGAAACGGCAAAACTCAACGATATGGAAGTGCCGTGGCTTTCCAATTATTATATCCGTCCGTTCGTTTCGACTACGGAAGATGTGGTGGTCAAGTTTTATGTGACAGACTGGTACCAATCCGAGTACCGTCTTCTGGACGACAGCCACCGTTTTCATGCCAAAGTCACGCTGGATGATGAAAAAGGCAAAAACATCAAAACCGTGGAGCTCAAAGACATCAAAGCCGGCGACCATACGGTCAATCTGGGCAAACTCCAGACACCCGGTCTGTATAAACTCGCCTTTTACGCCATGGATGTCCACGGCAGAAAAAGCCCCTCTCTGTTCCATGAATTCCGTGTGAGGACGCCGGAATCCGCAGAGATCCCGGAAAAAGAAACATACCGGATGAAAGAATATGACCTGAAGATGCTGAAAGCCAGCAACAAAGGCGATTACGGCATGTTCTACTGGGTGAAAAGCGAAGGTACGCCCTGGCAGGAAACCGCCAAACGGATCGAAAAGATCGCGGAAAAAGTCAAAGCGCCGTCCGGCAGATATGTGATCGTGGCGAGCGGGGAAAAATATGTACCGGAAAAGAGCAGCGACCCCCGTTCAGCGGCGCGCGGTGCGCAGAAGAGTCCCATCCCCCAGTGGCTGCCTGATTCCTGGAGTTGGAAATCCTGCAAAGTCGTTTATGCGGATGACTATGATCACAAGAAAGTGGAACGGGAAGCAGTGCGGACCGGCAACGGTCTGAATGCACTTCTGCGCGTTGCCAGAAAGGACGGTTACCGGAAAGTCGTTCTGTATCCGGGCGTGTACCGTATTTCCCATACCACGCCGCTGATGATCCCGGACGGTATGACTCTGGACCTGAACGGATCGACCATCAAACTCAATCAGTTTACCGGCTGCAACGGCTTGATGATCCGGATCCGGGACGCTCACGATTCCCATGTGATAAACGGGATCGTGGAAGGGGATTATTTTGAACACGATTACAAAAATTCCGACCACAATTCCGAATGGGTTTGCGGCATCGGGATCGACGGCGACAGCCGCTATTCCAGTTTTGAACGGCTGCTCGTCCGCTACATCACCGGCTACGGCGTCACCAACGGGTTTCACGGTCAGTTTACTGAAGCCCGCGCCATCGGCGGTTTTGAAATGGGCGGGATCGATGAAAAAACCGGAGCCGAACTGCCGGATGCGCCGGGTGTCGCCACATCCTATATGGTGGGGATCAAAGATTTTTACGATCTCTGCGGCTATGTGACGGTATCCAAATATCTGGGCTATCAGGGGATCGGTGCCGATGAATGGAATGTGCGCTATCATTTCTATGACGACAACGAAAAATATCTGGAAACGATCCACGGTCTTCAGTACAAACGGGTCCGGATCCCGCCCAAAGCCGGTTTTCTGCGTGTTTCAGTTCCCTCCACGCCGGATACCACGCCGCTGGACGGCACACTTACGCTGAATATGTTCAAATTGCCGTGGAACTGCTGGGTGGAAGATGTGTTCATTCTCAGTGCCAGATGCGTGGGGATGGCACCCGCCGCCATGTACAATCACCGGATCCAGAACTGTTCCTTTGTGCGGAGCGGCGAGAATCTGGCGAAATGCGCCTTCGACGCAGAAGACGGCTGGGATATGATGCAGGATGTCTGGATCTACCGGAACAAATTTTTCAAAAATCCGCTGAACGAACTTTTGACTTGCGCCGGGCACAATTTTATCATTGAGGACAATGAAGCACGTCTGCATCTCTGGGACAGAACGAAAAATTATGTGATCCGGAACAACCTGTTTTCCCGGGCATCCTACGGTGCCAAGAGCCGTGTGCGGACACTGCTGCCCCGGATCGAAAACAACACTTACACAAAAATGGTCGTCCTCGGTTCAAAAGACCGTTCAAAAGATGAAAATCCCGACGCACCGCCGCCCGTCAACGATGCCAACAATGACGGCGAAAGAAAAGGTCAGGATGAAAACGACGCAAACGAGCAGGATGATGAAAGCGTGAAGTTGGCAAAAACCGCGCCGGACAACTGGTTCATCACCATGAAAGATGCGGAAGCAGCACCGAAGATCATCTGTCTGGATTTCGGTTTTCTGGTAGGGGTTTCCCTGAAAAAAATGGAAAAGACGACCATCAATCTGTACAAGAGTGAACTTTCCGACAGTACCGGTATGCTCTTTACGGGAACAAAGGTCATCAGCAGCCGTCTGAAAGATGTGGACGGGCTTGTATCGCGCGGCAAGTTCTATATCAACGACTCGCTGTACCGGAACGGCAAGATCCAGTTCCATTCCGGAGAGATCGTTATGGAAAATGCAGATCTGCGGAATGTGACCATCTTCTGCGGATACTGGGTCCCGCCCGTCAAAATCACCCTCAAAAACTGTATCGTCAACAATAACAGCAAACCGCTGTTGCGCACCGGCGTCTATTCCATCGGGGATATCAAATTCATCAACTGTGCCATTGATACCGGCACCGCACCTGCCATTGAAGTTTACGATATGCGGTCTCTGGGCATCCGTGAGGACGGGATCGACCACGACAAGGAGACCGGGAAAATACGGTTTGAAAATTGTACCTTCACCAACCGGGTCAAGCACATCATCAGTCTGCCGAAAGGCAAAGATATCAGCCACAAATACATTGAGATCGATGATGACGGCAACCATTACAAGGGCGATGTTCTCCAGCGGAAACCGGCACGCTGGTATCTGCGCGAATCAAACGGGACCGGCAGAAGCAAACGGGTCCAGAAACTTCATCGGGGCAGACTGACGATCCCGGCTGACGATAAGGACTGATTTCAGGAAAGTCCGCAGTCGAAATTGAAAATGGCGGCATTGTTCCTGCCGGGTTTGTGATCGGCAAAACGGTGATCCGCCATCGCTCCGGCGATCCCCCGGACCTGGGGCACTTCCATGATCTTTCCCGCCGTCAGCAGGGTCAGGTCGCCGTCTTCCGCCAGCTGGAACTCATTGCCACGGGCGTCTGTCAGGACACCCTGCGCCGGGATCACGGCATGGGTCGCAAGGAGGACCGGTCTGCCGAAACGGTATTGTTCCAGCGGCAGCGGTGATTTTGCCGCCAGTTCCTCCAGTTCCTTCGCGCCGAGTTCGATCCACGCCTGTGCGTCCGAGACGCCGAGGGACATCAATTCTTCCGCCGCCATGGAATTGCAGACGGGCAGCGGCATACAGGTCCTGATTTTGATCTGACCCGCATATTCTTTCAGCAGAGCGAGATGATGAACGGAAGTGATCCGGACTGTACTGCCGCCTTTCCGGATATATTTTCCGATCGCATCACGCACAGTTGCCAGATCTTTTTCCCGGATGAAAAAGGGCAGAAGCAGTTCTTCGCGGGGCGAAGGATCATCTTTCATCACCCGGATGATCGCCGTATCGCGGGGAAGTTCCGGATGTTTGCCGCGGGGAACGATGGCGGACCAGCGCAGCGGCTGTGCCGCAGACGGACCGTGCATCGTCCGGTGATGATCGCGGAACGCCTGAAGGCGCCGGGCGTTATCGGCGGCGATATCGTCAGCAGATACATTCTGTTCCAGCCAGAGGGCGAACTCTTTCCGCAGTGCTTTCAGTACACTGGCGGGAAGAAAAGGACTGTCCGCAATATGACAACGGATCCTGCCGGTTTCCAGCGTTTCCGTATTGGTGTTGGAAAATTCCCGGATCAGCACCTCATCCGTCAGTGGACGGCTCACTGATTCCGCCAGAGCAAGGTCCTTTGTCCAGACGCCGCCCCCGACCGTCCGGACCGTCACGGCAGAACGGTTCAGGGTGATATCCAGATCCAGCAGTGTCCGCCGCAGGGGCATGGCGGCGATCCGTTTACTGTAATCACCGACAGATTCACCCGTTTTGTAAACCAGAGATTCACGGGCGACTGCTTTATCGGAATGAATGAAAACACTTTCATCTTTCAATGCGCGGCTCACCGGTCTGCCGTTCCGGGTCATCCGGGTAATGGTCACGGCGGGACCTTCATCTCCGGACCGCGGCTGAACCCGGATCACATCACCGAGATGCAGACGGCGGGAGGGCAGGACTGTAAAACCGTTTTCCGCCGTACTGACAACTTTTCCGCAGAGTTGTCCGGAAGCGCCGAGCGCATCAAATTTGATCAGATCCCGGCGGGATTTTTCCGTATAGAATCCCAGAGACCATTTTCTGCCGCAAGTTTTTGCCAGCAGTTCGCGTGCTTTCGGCACAGCATCCCGGAACGCGGCAGGATCGGAAGCGGCATCCATCGCCAGACGGTACGCAGACACCACATTCTGCACATAATCCGCACGGCGCAGACGCCCTTCGATCTTCAGTGAACTGACACCGGACGACATGATCTCCGGCAGGATATCAAGCGTACAGAGGTCCTGACTGGAAAGGAAAAAACCGTTTCCGGAATCCGAATGATAACGGCGGCGGCAGGGCTGTTTGCATTTGCCCCGGTTGCCGCTCCATCCGCCCAGCCAGCTGGACAGCAGGCAGGACCCCGAAATACAGCAGCAGAGCGCACCGTGAATAAACATTTCCAGTTCCATCTGCGGGTGCGCCTGACGCATACGCCGGATCTCATCCAGCGTTGTCTGCCGTTCCAGGATCACACGGGAAACACCGAGTTGTTCCGCGAACACCATACCCGCAGAATTGTGCAGTCCCATCTGAGTGGATGCGTGGATCGTCAAGCCGGGAAAATAATCCCGGAGCAACCGCAGGACGCCGAGATCCTGCACGATCACGGCAGAGGGGCGCAGCAGTTCCAGTGCGGCAAGTTCCTCTGCGGCATCACAGATCTCATTCTCCTTGATCAGCGTATTAAACGTGATATAAACTTTTTTGCCGTTTTTGTCAGCATAAGCCAACAGACGGCTCATTTCATCCGCCGAAAAATTTTCTGTACGCTCTCTTGCATTGAAGCGTTTCAAACCGGCATAAACGGCATCCGCTCCGGCATCAAACGCAGCCAGAGCGCAGGAAAGATTGCCCGCCGGAGCAAGCAGTTCCACTGATCCGGGAGAAATCATTTTTCAGAAACTCAATCGTTGAGCAGACGGATCAGTTCCGGGATCGCCCGCTCAAAAGAAACACCGTACCAGTGTCCGGCTTCCGTTTCTCTGATGGAGGCGCAGACCACATCAGCCGCCAGAGCGGCAGACTGGATCAGGCTCTTTCCGCGGAGGATCGCACCGGCAAAGGAGGATGCATAAACATCGCCGGTTCCGTGGGACATGACATTGAGTCTGGGATTGAAGTCGTATTCGATCTTTTCGCCGTCGAAGGTGGCAACGCCCAGTTCCGCAGGATCGAAGGAGATCCCCGTCAGCACCACATTTTTTGCACCGATCGCCGCAAGGGAACGGAGCATATCTTCCACAAATGCGTGGTCGTAACCTTCCAGAACAGGTTCACGCCCCAGCAGAAACGCCGCTTCCGTCAGGTTGGGCAGAAGATAATCGGCGCCATTGCAGAGACGCGCCATCTGCGCCGGAAAATCGGGACCGAATCCCGGATACATCTTGCCATTGTCAGCCATGACCGGGTCAACGATCCGGACGGCTCCGGGTGCGGCACAGTTTTTCATGATGCTCAGAATGGGGTCGATCTGATCCGGACAGACATAGCCGGTGTAGAACGCATCAAACCGGATATCGTTTTCCAGCCAGGATTTTTCGATCTTCGCCATTTCCGGCGTCAGGTCGCAGAATGTGTAATTTTTGAAGCCCGCAGTATGAGTGGAAAGTACTGCAGAAGGAAGGATCGCCGTTTCAATACCGCACGCAGAGATCAACGGCAACGCCACTGTGAGAGAACACTGGCCGACACAGGAAATATCCTGTATGCTCAAAAGACGCTTTTCCATCGTTTCAACTGTCTCCTGTTATAGGTTTTTGTGTGGTGTTTAAAATACTGTATGAAAGTAATATTTTCAAACGCTCCGGACGACTTTTCAGAAAAAAATTACAGTTGCATTACAAAAAGGGCGGCACTTTGCACTCCATTTCTGAAAAAATCACGGAAACGGATTGAAAAATCAGGAAACATGTTCCATATTACAGACGCAAAGATCAACAGCAAACAACAGGAGCAGACAGGATCAGATGACAACAGCAGTGATCACAGGCGTATCAAGCGGTCTCGGCAAGGCCATGGCAGAATATTTCACCAAGCAGGGCGTGACCGTGTACGGCATCTGCCGGTCCGCTCCGGAACTGCCACCCGGCGCTGAATGGATCCGGGCGGACATCACAAAGGCGGAAGACCGGCGCATGATCCGTCAGACGCTGGAAGAAAAAGGCGTCAAACCCGACATTCTCATCAACAATGCCGGAAAAGGCATCTATGCCACCTGGGAGGAAATGCCGGAATCCGATCTGCGGGAAGTAATGGAGCTGGATTTCTTTGCACCGGTCGCCCTGACAAAAGAGCTGCTGACGCTGCTGGCAGAAACGGAAGGGACCGTGATCAATGTGTCCAGTGTTGCCGGCAGGATCTGGGTCCCGTGTATGGGCGGATACTGCGCCGCGAAAGCGGCTGTTGCCATGTTCTCCAACTCACTCCGCCCCGAAATCGCAAAGTATGGGATCCGCGTTCTGGATGTGGCACCCGGTCAGATCAGTACCGGTTTTTCTTCACGGTCCTGCGGCACAAGACGCCCGCCCGATTCGCCCGGCTCCAAAGGACATACGGCACAAGGTCTGGCAAAAGCCGTATTCCGTGCGTGGCGGAAAAAGAAAAAACGGATCACCTACCCCGGCAGTCTTGCGGTTGCAGTGTGGGCGGTGAGGACCTTTATTCCGGGTCTTTACGACAAGATCAACCGGAAACTCTGGAAACTCTGAAGCGGCGCCGTTTTTACGGAAGATTCTCCACTGCAGCGGCAATTCCACGGACAAGCGATTCCGGGGCACTGGCACCTGATGCGATCCCGACGACTTCCGCACCGCAGATCATTTCAGCTGTCAGGTCCCCTGCCCCCGCAATGAGAAACGCCCTGCCGCAGCTGCGTTCAGCAATTTCCTGCAGACGGAGCGTATTGGAACTGCTGGGCGATCCGGCAATGAGGATCACATCCGCCTGTTCTGCCAGTGTGCGGACAGCATTCTGCCGGTCGTTTGTGGCGTGGCAGACATTGCCGCAGACATTCAGATCCGGGATCCTGCGCTGCAGACTGGCGATCATTTCCGCCAGCTGCTCACTGTCCCAGGTCGTCTGGGAGAGAAGCGCGTAGCGGCACCCGGGTTCCGGCTGAAACTGTTCCGCATCGTCCATATTTTTCAGAACGGTGATCTTATCCGGTGCGCCGTTCTGTCCGATGATACCGCAGATCTCCCGGTGTCCGGGATCGCCGCAGAGCAGCACGTTATAACCTGCATCCGTCAAATCAGCGGCTTTTTTCTGGACCTGCCGGACAAGGGGGCATGTGGCATCGATAACGGTCAGACCTCTTTTTTCTGCGCTGCGCCAGATATTTTTTCCATCGCCGTGTGCGCTGATCAGGAGCCGTGCGCCCTCCGGAATATCATCCGGACACGCCGCCATTTTTGCGCCTTTGCGGATCAACCCGTTCATTACAAGATCATTGTGAACGATGTCATGCAGCAGATACAGGGGACGCGGATCGTTCAATGCCAGCTCCGCCATTTTCACGGCGCGTTCCACTCCGGCACAAAATCCCCGCGGCTCCGCAATGATGATCTTTCTGCGCATCACATTTCTCCGGGAAAAGCGGCAAGAAATGCCCGGTGCAGATCCTTATCGCCATAGGGATCGGCGGCATCCGGCAGCAGTTCCTCCCGCTGATAATGGGAACGGACCGACAGCACCCGCAGCGACCGGCTGTTCTGATCCGGCTGAAAGAGGATCTGCCAGGTGCGGCAACCGATGGCATACCGTCCGCCGCCCAGTTCTTCCAGCCGTTTCCGTGTATGATCCAACGGATTGACACTCAACTGGATACGGCAGAACGACTCCAGATCGGGTGCGCCGTTCTGTTTCAGAAAATCTGCGGCGGCGAGGAAAGACGGCTCGAAATCGATCTTCCAGCTTTCCATCTTCAGTTGATCGCGCCAACCGGCAGCGGAATCGGGAAACGCATCGACTTCAGGGATGTAAGGCTTCACATCCAGAATGGGCGTACCATCCAGCAGATCACAGGCGCGGAGATGGATCACAGTCCCCTCGATCCGGTCGATCTCTACACAGGAAAGTGCAATGGGATTGGGACGATGAGGCGAACGGGTGGAAAATACGCCGTATTTCCGGTCCTCCGGCGTTACCGGGGGACGGACTTTCGCGTTCCAGTTGGCGGATCTGTCCGGGTTCACGTTCAGATGAAACACAGCCACCAGCCAGATCCGTTCAAAGCCCTCAAGATCGCTCAACGCATCGGCAAAACGGCTGTCCGGCACGAACTCCAGCCGTGCCGGAGTGGGGGAAAACACGGATTGACGCGGTTCTTCATACCGGTACCGTGCCGCAGTACGGATATACGCAACCGGTTGAAATGAAAACGATGAATAATGAATATTTCCAGCCATGATCGTCCTGTATCTTTCTGATTGGGGTACAATATACAACAAAAAAACGCATTTTGCAACAGAAAAAAAATTGCATTTATCCGAAAACGGTGATATAATGAACATAACAGCATTTTTTTCCGAAACAACAAACAACGAACAACGAAAGGTATTCCTGATGAACGTTCTGACAAAACGATTGCTCCCCGTCTTCGCCGCCGCACTGTCCACTTTCAGCCTCGCAGCTGCGGATCTCGCCATCAAAAACGGTGACAGTATTGCCTTTATGGGCGACAGCATCACCCAGCAGGGTGCGGGCAGCGCCCACGGCTACCTGAAACTCGTGATCGCCGGACTCAAACATGCGGGTCTGGAAGTAAAATCCATTCCTGCGGGGATCAGCGGCAACAAATCGGTCCAGATGAACAGCCGTGTCCAGCGTGATGTGATCGACAAGAAACCGACGTGGATGACGCTCAGCTGCGGCGTCAACGATGTGTGGCATGGCGCGAGAGGCGTCAAACTGGATCAGTACAAAAAAGAGATCACGGAACTCTGCGACAAAGTTGACAAAGCCGGGATCAAGATCATGATCCTGACCGCCACTGTTTTTGAACGGCATCCTTTCGATTCCGGCAACAACGCACAGCTCGCACCCTACAATGAATGGCTGCGTCAGTTTGCAAAAGAACGGGGTTATCTCCTCGCGGACCTCAATGCCGATATGCAGAAAGAGATCAATGCCGAGCGTGCAAAAGGCACCAAAGGTCTGATCATCACCTCCGACGGCGTCCACATGCAGATGCGCGGCAACAAATCCATGGCACGGGGTATCCTGCGGGCATTCGGTATGACCGACAGCGAAATCGACACCATCAATGAAAAAGTCTGGCGCAATATCCCCTCCACCAACAACTTCTACCTGCTGCTCTCCGAAGCGGAAGCGGAAGCGTTCCTGAAGGAAGCCGGAAAAAACGGCGGTCCCAACAACTTCATCCGCAAATGCGTACTGGAGAAAGTTCCTGTAAAATGATCCATTCCCTGCATTTCGTCGGAGTCGGGGGCATCGGCATGAGCGCCCTTGCCCGGATGAGTGCCTCTCTGGGGATCGTTACGACCGGCAGCGACCGTGCCGCAGCATCCCCGGAAAATGCCCGGATCATCAACGCATTGAAAAGCGGCGGCGTCAGGATCTTTCCCCAGGACGGATCTGTCTATGATGCCGTCAAGCCGGATGCGATCGTCTATTCCACCGCCATTGAAGAGGACAATCCTGATTTTGCCGCTGCCCCGTCAGGCACACAGCGTATGCACCGTTCCGATGCATTGAAGTTTCTGGTGGAAGCGGTCCATGCGGAAAATATGATCGCCGTTTCCGGCACTTGCGGAAAAACAAGCGTCAGCGCCCATCTTGCAGAAGCATTGTACCACCTGAATGAAGATCCCGGCGTCCTCTGCGGCGGACTGGTCAACGCTTTTGTATCGCCGGATCTGGCGGGAAATTTCCGTGCGGGAGCCGGAAAAACATTTGTTGTGGAAGCGGATGAAAGCGATAAAAGTCTGCTGCATTACACGCCGGATACAGCCGTGATCCTGAACATCGGAACCGATCATTATTCCAGAGAGGAACTGGCGGAAGTTTTCCGCAAATTTGTATCCAGCGCACGGAAACGGATCGTCCTCGCCGCAGAATTGCTGGACGATATCGGGGCGGACGCCTGTGCGGGACGGGACACCATCCTGTTCAGCGGAGATCCGGCATCGCCCCCGGTCATTCAGGGATTCCCGGTAGTGCGGCTGGATTCCTACCGCGCCGGTGCCGATGGTGCGTTCTGTTCCTTTGACGGACAACAGGAGATCCCGCTGCGTGCGCCGGGCAGACACAATGCGCTGAATGCACTGGCGGTTTATGCAACGCTGATCCAGGCGGGATTTCCCCAAAAGGACGCGGCATTGGCAACCGGTTCATTTTCAGGCGTATGGCGGCGGTTCGATCATACGGGAAAACTTTCCGGCGGATGCCGCGTTTATGACGATTACGCACACAATCCGGAAAAGATCATATCCTGTCTGGAGGCGGCACAGAGTATTTCTGCGGGAAAAGTCATTCTTCTTTTCCAGCCCCACGGATTCAAGCCGCTCCGGGATATGCACCCGACGCTGTTTGAAATGCTTCAGGATCACCTGGGACCGGAGGATATTTTCGGTCTGCTGCCCGTTTATTATGCAGGGGGGACCGCCAGTTTCACACCGACATCGGAGGAAATCGCCGCATCCTTCCGGGAGCGGTCCGGAAAAGCGGAAACTTATCCGTATTTTGCCGACAGAACAGCGGCGGAAATCTTTCTTCAGACCCATGCAGAAGCAGGGGATACAGCCGTCATCATGGGGGCAAGAGACAATTCTCTGTCAATATGGGCAAAAAAAATCACAGAAATTACTTGACATTTCGCGTTTTGCCGTATATAATTAATAGTGAATTGTAATCAAACAAAAGAAAGATAAACAGGAGACTGCACCTATGTCCATCAAAAAACACTTGCCGGGCAAGATCATTGCCGGCATGTTTCTCGGATTGATCTGCTGTGGTGTTACAGCCCAGAATTTCACCCGCGAGATCCAACTGGCAAAGGCGTTGAACGAAATCGGTCTGACCGATTACGCAGACGACCTGATCGAAGGCCTGCTCAAAAGCAATCCCGGCAACGAACTGCTGAGCGCACAGCGCATCAACAACCTTCTGGCACAGAACAAGACAGAAGAAGCCATGACACTGGCGAAAAAATTCGCCCCCGGCACTGATGCTTATTACGAAACACTGGCAAGTATCGGCGTTTACTATGTGATGCGTCTGAAATTCGATGAAGGTATCGCCCAGCTCGCGCCCGTGATGGAATATGCGGCAAAATACGGCAAAGTGGCAAACTTCAAAAAATCCCTTCTCGCCCTGATGACTGCCTATCAGAAAGCAGGGAAAGCGCCCGAAGCCCAGAAGGTGCTGGAAGTCATCTCCATGTCCGAAAAAGGCGATAACGCTGCGGGCAAACGGGATATGCTCTACTCCCAGGCCCGTTTCGGTCTCGATTCCGTGGAAGATATGCAGAAACGCCAGAAGACCCGCTGGGATTACCTCAATAAGAAGATCACCACTTCCAGAAGACTGATCGAAATGTCTGCGGAAGAACGGACAAAACTCTATGCGGCTCTCGGCAAAAAACTTTCCGATGCCGCTTCGGCTCTTCTGACTGCCGATCCCACCAAGGGTGCAGAACTGCAGAAACTCCTCGCCGCCAAAAAGACGGAAGACGAAAAATATTACGATGCACTGAAAACGAAAAAAGCAGATGCCGTCGAAGCAAATGCCGCCCGTCTGGCAGTGTATGAAGCGCTGGGCAGTCTGGTTGGTTTGAGTTCAACGGATTCCGCTGAAATGGCAAACATGGCGCGGATCCACACCATGAACGAAGGTGCGCTGCTGAAAGATCTCTGGGCAAAAAAATCGCAGGAAGACGGCAAATATTACACGCACATCCGCAAAGGCGGTGAGCTGAATGCCGGCAACTATGCCCAGCGCGCCAACATTTACAAAGATCTGGGCAGAGTTCTCGGTCTTTCCGAATCTGAAAGTATGGAATATGCCGCCTACTCCAAGGTACTGGCACTCCAGCCCGAACGCAGAAGACTCATCTCCAAGGGGTACCATAACCTGCTGATCCAGGAAAAAGAACAGCTTGACAAAACGGACCCGATGGACTGGCAGGATGTTGTTTATACCTCTTTCAAAGCACTGGATGAAGTTCTCTGGGCGGGACAGGATGTCCTTTATGCCATGGCAGTTGCCCAGTCCATGCGTGCCAATTACTACATCGGCAACTATGCGGCGCCCCTGAGCGGTCTCCGTAAATACCGCAATCTGTTCAAATTGTGCGATGAAGCATACAAAAAAGACAAAGAATTCGGTATTGAAGCATCTCCTGCCGCCGATGCGAAAATGTGGGAAGGCTATCTTTCCGCCGCGTATGCGCAGCAGTTGGAAAATTCCAAAGATGCAAAAGAAAAACAGGAAGCACTCAAATATTACAAACGCGCCTTTGTGGCATTCGGCAATCTGTTGAAGAACTATCCGAAACACAAAGACGGTGCGAAGAACTATCCTGAATTTCTGAAAGCGGCAGAAAATGTTGCCCGCCTTGAACCCGGTATCGCGGCAAAACTGCAGGTCGAGATCGCCAAAGTCAAGAAGCCTGAAAATCAGGAGCAGGACGCAGAAGTGGAAGAACTTGTTCAGCCCATTCCTGAAGAAGCGTTCAAGACAGGCTCCAAGATGGCGTCTGAACTCATCAAGCGCGAACATTCCCCCAAACCGCCCACAGAAGCCGAATGGAACGCTGTCCGGGCAAAATTCAAAACCGTTGCCACCGAACTGGAACCGGTAATGGCGGACAAACGCCTTTCCACCGGTCTGCCGAAAGTTCTCCGTTATCTGACGATTGCAAACGGTTATCTGGGTGATGTTTTCAGAGTTGAAACCCTGACCAATCTCGGTAAATTCAAATTCCGTGATGATCCGCTGGTGCAGAATGGTGTTATCATTGCCGGTAACGCGCTCTGGCTTCAAGCGGAACGGCTGGAAAAAGCCGGTAAAGTGGCAGAAGGAAAAGCCCTCAAACAGGATGCCGCTTCCGTTTACGGGGAATTCCTTGATATTGCAAGATCCCATGAACATGCACCGCTGGTGGCGATCCGTCTCGCCCGTGAAGATTTCATCAATGCCAATAACGAAGGTGCAAAACTCAATCAGGAAAAGAATCCGGATGCGCGCGCTGTGATCCGCCACAAATGGGTCACCGGCTTCGACAATGCCGTCAAACGCTATGCTTTCGTGATCAACAACTTCAGTCACAGACCTGAATTTATTGATGAAGCATTTGAACGCTCCATCGAAGCCTATGTTCTGACGAAACGTTACGAACAGGCGGTGGAACTCGGCAAGAAATATTGCGCCAACGGTTCTGAAAATCCCGCGCGGATCATCACCGCAAAAATGGATATCGCGGCGAACCTGTACAGTCAGGGCGGAGTTTACGAAAAAGAAGCTATGACCAAGAAAGAGGAAGCGGTCGTGATCGTGATCCCCACTCCGGTCAAGCCTGAACCGCCTGCCGCTGCACCTGCCGCTGCTCCTGCCGCTGCTCCTGCCGCCGCTCCTGCCGCCGCTCCTGCCGCCGCTCCTGCCGCCGCTCCTGCCGCCGCTCCTGCGGTCGATCCTCAGGTTGCGTATCAGGAAGCCCTCACCAAATATGAGGAAGATGTCAAGACCGCCAAGATCCTGACGGAAAAGCGTGATCTTCTGAACAAGGAAGCGGAAGAACTGACAGCCAAAGCTCATGAATGTTACAAAGAAGCCATCACACACATCAATGAACTGACCAATGAATGGCTTGCGCCGAAAGGACCGTTTGCCTCTCTGGCAAATGCACCCGAAACGGCAAAGAACAAACTCCGTGCCGCCTCTCTGCTGCCGTGGCTCTATGACGGTTGCGGCGATGTGGAAAACGCAGTCAAGATGTTTGAAGGCTTTATTGCGACATATCCCCAGGAAAAAACGGTTCCCCAGTATCTCATGCGTTTGAGCGTGTTGTACACGGAAGCCGACAAAACGGATGATGCCCGCCGTATCCTGAACAAACTTTCCACGGAATTCCGTCATACGCCGGAAGGTCGTAACGCCAAGTTCTCTCTGGCGCACAACCTTTATACAAAAGGAAATTACGGGCGCGCGCTCACGGAATTGCATGAGATCTTCAGCACACCTGAGCTCAAGCAGAACCTGACCGTTTCCAACTACCGTTTCCTGGCATCCGAGCTGGTGAAATGCCGCGATCCCCAGTACGCCAAAGCCGCCGCCAGTTATGCACAGTTGGCATCGGAAGAGCTGCTGCGTCTGGTCAAGACCCCCAATGCGGCTGACTGGGTCGGTGATCTGAAAGCCAAGGAATTTGCCGCCAATCCCAAGGAAGCGGAAGAATTCTTTGCACTGCTTTACGAAAAACTGTTGGCGGACGCCGCTGTTGCCGCATCTGCCATGGGCGACTTCAGCAAAGCCGCCACTTATTACACCAGTCTGGAAAAACACAACAAGAATACGCCTTATCTCTATCAGATGTATTTCGGCAGAGCGGATGCTTATCTGCACCTGAAGAAATATGAAGAAGCGAAACAGGACCTTGTGAAAGTGGGACGCCGTGCCAACCTTGCGAACCAGACTGCCATCTACAACAAAGCGCAGACAATGCTTGCGGGTATCTGGGAACTCCAGTACGAAGCCAACAAGGATCAGTCTTATCTGAACAGAGCGTATGCCCTGTACTCCATTGTTGCCGCCCTGCCCTTCGGCCCGACGACAGTGCTGAAAGTCGATCCGGACAATCCGGAAGACGATACGCCGCTCTATCTGGAACGCGCTGTTTACAAATCAGCAGAACTTGCCGGTAAACTTGGCAAAACCGCTGAAAAGAAACAGATGGTGGAAAAATATCAGAAATACTATCCGGACGGACGCTACAAAGTGGAAGTCAGGAATCTGGCACAATAAGCAGAAAAATCAGAACATAACATAAAGAAAATGAAAGGAAAATCCATGAAAAAGCTCCTGATTTTTGCAGTTGCAGCAATACTTGCCGCACCTGCCGGGCTGTATGCCCAGAAGGCGTTCTACGTGCAGGATGGCACCAAGAAAGAAGTGGACTCCGTGACCGTTGATGAAAAAGGTAATTATCAGGTCAAGATCGGCGCGGCAGTCCGTCCTCTGAAAAAAGCGGATATCAGTTACGTCTGGATCCCGAAACCGGCAGAGATCGCATCCGCGGATGCGCTTCTGAAAGACGGTAAAGGTGCAGATGCAGCTGCCCAGTATGCTGCTGCGGCAACAAAGTATGCTGCGCTCGGCTGGGAAATTTACAGTCTGGCGAAACAGGCGGAAGCGCTGAAAGCCGCCGGTAAACTGCCGGAAGCGACTGCTGTCCTCGAAAAACTTCAGGCTTACAAAGCAGCCAATCCTGCTGATGCACCGATTCTGGCATCTGCATCTCTGGCTCTCGGTCAGATTTATCTCGAACAGAAAAATTACAAAAAAGCCATGCAGTTTGTGACGGCGAAAACATCTCTGGATGATGATGCCGCCGCCTGTGCCGCTTATCTGCTCCGCGGCGATATTTACAAAGCCATGGCAATGGAAAAACCTGCCGCCGAACAGAAAGCCGCTCTCAAAGAAGCCGCTATGGCATATTTCGGAGCTGCGCTGCTTTTTGAAAAATCCGGTGACAGACCTCAGGCTCTGTTCCGTGCCTGGGAAGTTCTCCGCGACCTGAAAGATGCCCGTTGCGAAGAATTTGCCAAGATCCTGCGGGAAAAATATCCTGACAATGCTTATACAAAACAGTTGAAATAATCGTTTTGTATGCTACATTGATAGATGAAGAAATCAAGCTGAAAACAAAAGCATAACAAACATAAAGGAAAAAACCGAAATGAAACTCATGAAAACTCTCGGACTCGTCCTCATCGCTGTATCAGTGTTGTTCGGCGCAGTCGCCCAGATGTCGCTCAATGCTCAGGATGAAGCTGCTCCCGCAGCGACCGAAGAAACTGCAGCTGCAGATGATGCCGCCGCCGCTGAAGGCGGCGAAGGTGAAGAAGCCGCTCCTGCTGCAGAAGAAGGTCTGACATTCTTCTCCGTCGTGTTCGGCGGTAATGCCATGGACTTGATCGTGTGGGCCATGATCTTCCTGACCTCTCTGGCAACGATCGCACTGATCATCGACTCCTTCCTTTCCATCCGCATGACCAAGATCATGCCGCCGGAACTGGTGGAAGCCGTGAAGAGTGCCATCGATCAGGGCGACCTCGGCGCAGCGATCGAAGCTTGCGAAGCCACACCCGGCCCCCTCTCCAACATCCTGATGGCTGGTTTCAACAACATCTCTGAAGGTTACGACGTTATTCTTGACTCCGTTTCCTCTGCTGCCGGTATCGAATCTGAAAAACTGATGCAGCGCGTCAACTACCTGAACCTTTGCGGTCAGCTCGCTCCGATGTTCGGTCTGATGGGTACGGTTACCGGTATGGTGGCTGCATTCGCAGGTTTGGCAAGTGCATCCGGTGCAAACAAGGCAACTGCTCTTGCTATGTCCATTTCCGGTGCTCTGTACACCACGGCAGTCGGTCTGTTTATTGCAGTGCCCGCCATTCTGGGTTACACCTTTGTGAAGAACACCGCCTCCAAAATCATTCTGACCATGGAAGCTCTGACTTACGACATGATCAAGCCCCTGCGCGGTGCTGAAGTCGACGCCTCAGAAGAATACATCGAAGAATAACAGCGAGCCGGTTCGCAACCGGACAACGAAAACAATTTAACAGGAAAATAATACTATGTCGAGAGGCTCTAAAAAACCGCAGATGGACGATACAGCAGAGGTACCTATTTCCTCGATGATCGACGTCGTCTTTCTGCTGATTATTTTCTTCGTTGTCACCGCCGCTGTGGATAAAGATATTGAAGACGAAGCCGTTATTCTGGCGGAAGCGCCCCACGGAAAACCTGTCACGAAGAAAGACCCCCGTTCCATTGTGATCAACGTCCATCAGGACGGTGTCATGACCATGGGTTTGAATGACAATATCACCCGTGAGCAGATCTCCCGCGAACTGAAAACGATGATGGCGCAATATGCGGAAAAAGGCATTCCTGCCGAAGATATTCCCATTATCATCCGCGGTGACTATCACGCACAGCACGGCTTTATCAAACAGGCGATGGATGCGGTGACCGACACTGGTCTCTACACCGTCAAGATCAATGCGATGTTGTCGGAGTGAGGTGACCAATGGCAAGAAAAAAACTTAAACTTGAAAACAGCGTAGCGGCTTCCGTTCCGCTGTCATCCATGATCGACGTTGTCTTTCTGCTGCTCATTTACTTCATTATGACGCAGAAGCCGGTGGTGGAAGATATTTATCTGCAGTTGAATCTGCCCAGCCCCAATGCTGCGCCGACTGACAGCGATAAGGAACCGCCCCCGATCCTGCGTATTGATGTATTCAAACTGCCGCAGGATAACGACGATGAAATTGCGCGTCTGATGCTGACAGCCCAGACCCAGATCGAGGTGAACGCGATCCGCAAAAAAGAACGTATCTACTACCATGTCAATACCACTGGCGACGGTGGCGGTACGCCGATGCTCTTTTCGGAACTTCAGACTTACCTGAAGAATGTGGCAGATGCCGCACCGGAAACGACCATTGTTCTGAACTGCGGTCCCAATGCGAAACATAAAAAACTGGTTCGTATTCTTGACCTCTGTGACCAGCTGGGGTTGAAAAACCTCAACCTGCTCAACGATGCGTCCGTTCAGTTTGCGCCTGACCCGCCGGAAAAGCGCAACAAGTAACCGGGTTACAAAGGACGCCGCGAAGCGTCCTTTTTTTATACCCTCAAAAAAGAGAGTATCCCATGACACAATATGAAGAATGTTTTGCCCTGTTTGACACATCGGACAAGATCGTGGCGTTGACGGGAGCCGGTATTTCAACCCTTTCCGGGATCCCGGATTTCCGCGGAAAAAACGGTTTTTACACCGACGGCAACACCTGGAACGGCATCCGGAAAGAGGAGTTGCTGGATATTGATTTTTTCCGTGAAGAACCGGAATTGTTCTACCGTTTTGCGGGTGAATTTCTTTATCCCATGCTTCAGCGGACGCCGTCCATTGCCCACGAAACGCTGTCGCTGATGCAGCAGAAATCTCTGTGCCACGCGCTCTACACGCAGAATATTGATTGTCTGCACACCAAAGCAGGCAGCCGGACATTTGAGCTGCACGGCTCACTGGACAGCCACAGTTGCACCCGTTGCAACGATCACGCGCCGCTTCAACAGGTTCTGGATCAGGTTGCAGCGGGAAAAGTTCCGAAATGTACCTGCGGCGGCACACTGCGTCCCGATTTTGTATTTTACGGGGAATGTCTGAACGAAGAACTGCTGGAACAGGCGTTTCACGATTTTGAAACGGCGGATCTTGTGTTGATCATGGGCAGCAGTATGACCGTTCCGCCGGTTGCCACCCTGCCCAAAGCGACGCGCTTGAACGGCGGACAACTGGTGATCGTCAATGCTCAACGCACGCAGTACGATCAATATGCGGCGTGCTGTTTCCGTGACATTGCCACCTTCTGTCAGGAGCTGCAGCAGTTTTTTCATCTGCCGCAGTAAGGCACATCTGAATCAGAGATCCAGTTCGAGCTGAACGGGTTCTTTTCCGTCATCCGGTTGCGGATCAAAGAGATCCGGCTGCCGGGCTCCCGCTGTTGTTTCTGTTTCTCCGGGATCGGGTTCCTGCGGGACATCCGTTTTGGAGGCGGGGGGCTTTGCGATTTCAGCCAGCCAGTCATTCAGCTGCAGGATACGGATCCCGTTTTTCTGTGCTTTTTTCAACTTGGACGAACCGTCGTTGGGATCCATGCAGACGAGCAGCGTCAGATCGCTGTTGACGCTGTCGACGGGTTCATATCCGGCATTCCGGGCAAGATCTTCATAACAGGAGCGTTTTTCCGGCATTTTTCCGGTGAAACAGATGGTCGGCAAAGTTCCGGACCCGCTGTTTTTCGTGGCAGTGACCGTCACACATGCGAGCAGTTCATCCAGCACTGTGCTTTGTTCTCTCATTTCCCGGCAGAGGGCGTCTGCCCGTTCCGGACCGATGCCGTCGATGCGGCTCAATTCGTCCACGGTGCGGGTGCGCAATTCTTCAAGGGTATGTTCGCGCATGATCGTTTTTGCCATATTGGGACCGATGCCGCGGATATTGAGCGCGGCAAGGACCTGCCAGTCGGGGACGGTGCGGGCGCCTGCGATCTCCTTGAGCAGATTATCGGCGGAAAGCGTCTGGAAACCTTCCAGACGGAGGATATCCGCCTTTGTCAGCCGGAAAATATCGGAAAGATGGCGGACGCCGAGAGTGTTCATCATTTTCCGGATATTGGGTTCCCCCAGACGTTCGATCCCTATATTTTTCACAGCGGCGGCGAGATTTTTCAATCTTGTTTCCGGGCAATCGGGGTTCGGACATCTCAATTCCGGCAGATCGCGGACAAGTTTTGTGCCGCAGCAGGGGCAGTTTTCGATCAGACACGGTGTGCGTTGACTGCCTGGTTGCGCCGACACAATATAGGGGATCACATCACCAGCCCGCTCAACGGTGACGGTATCGCCGATCTGCAAATCTTTTTCCAGCACATTCTGCAGGTTATGCAGACTGGCATGACGGATGGTGATACCGCCGATATCAACGGGTTCGATCTCTGCCACAGGGGTCAGACAATTCTTGCCGAAACTCCATTCCACGGCAAGGAGTTTGCTGTCGCGGCGGACACCGCTGAACTTGAATGCGATCTGCCCTCTGGGGTGGTGGGCGGTATTGCCCAGACTGGCGGAATAGGCGTCATCCGCGATCTTGATCACCAGTCCGTCCATGGGATAAGGGAGAGCTTCCGCCTTCTCCAGAATGAACTGCCAGTCATCGGTGATCCTGTCGAGGCGCGTATTCCAGCTGAAAAGGCGGTAATCCACCAGTGTCAGTTTGGCGTGCTGCTGCTGCATTTCCCGTATATCTTTCAGTCCCATGATACCGGCGACGGCATTGCGTGAATTTTTATAGATCTTTCCGTTGCGGTTCCGGATCGTGCTGTACAGCGTGCGGAAATCATCATCGCGGATCACGATCTCGCCCCGCGCGGTCCCGGTCCATCCGTCAAGTGGGGCGACCACGCCCGGTGCTTCCAGTTCGATCAACGGGGTTTTATCCGTAATATTTTCCCCGGTTTCGCCATCGCCGCGGGTGGCAAGGATGCCATCGCTCCAGAGGGCGGAAATGCCGTCATATTTCGGCTGAACGATCAGGGCTTCCTGTGGGGATCTGGCAAATTTTTTCGCCCACGCGATAACTTCCTCCAGAGAATACGCCTTGTCCAGAGAAAGCATCGGTGTCTGATGAACGATCTTACCGGACCCTGCAACGATGGGCGCCTCGATCCGGCTCAGGAGGGGATGGACGGGATTGATGGCAGTCAGCGCACGGACAAGGCGGTCATAATCATCATCGGAGATCTCCGGCTCGCCTTCAGCCCAATATTTCTGATTATGATACGTGATCAGCTCAACGAGCTGCTGTTCTGTCAACTGTGTAAGATCTTCCTGTATCATTTTTCCCCCTTCTTTCCGGCGTTGCGGATCGTCTCTGCCACCGCATCGTACACCAGTTTGATCCGGCGGTATTCGTCCACCAGTCCGGCGCAGTTGAAACCGCGGGTTTTTCCCCGGATCGCGCCCCGCTGATAGGACCGTGTATCGCAGAACTGCCAGAGCGCATATCCGCAGTAACGGCTGTCGGCGCAGATTGCTTGAACCGCTTTGCTCATATAATCTGCCTGAAATTCCTCGCTCCACGGTGCATAGTTCCGGTCGTGGAAACCGTACAAACCGCACGCGCCGATCTCGGACATGAGAATGGGTTTCCCGCAGAACTGTTCCTGTACATAATGATCCGCCAGATCTTTCACACGCGGCGGGATGTATTCACTGGCAAGCGTCTCGCTGTCGCCGGCTTCCCCGATCCAGCCGGGATAAGTGTTCAGGGAGATCACATCCGCCTCATCGAAACAGATGTCGCTGGTGTGCATACAACTTGCATAGGAACGGAGCCGCGAGGGATCTTCCGCCTTCATATCACGGAGCAGATAACCATAAACCGGACGGGATTCCTCCATCTGGGACGCACATTCATTGAGCATCGCCCAGATGATAATGGACGGATGATTGAAACTTTCCCGGATCATCAGCCGGTTCTGACCGGCAAAAAGTTCCATCGTCTGTTCCGTTACGGCATCTTCCCGGAGTCCCCAGCCGAGGGTTTCCTCCCAGACCAACAGACCGTTTTCGTCGCAGAGATCAAGCCATGTCTGATCCTGGGGATAATGGACCGAACGGACAAAATTCATCCCGGCATGTTTGATCAGGTGGATGTCTTCCATCATTTCATGGACCGTTTCCACCGGACCCGATTGCGATCGGGAGGCGTGGCGGTTCACGCCGTGAAGATACAGTTCGCTGCCATTGAGATAAAGTTTGCCGTTCCGCGCTTCGATGGTGCGGATGCCGAAACGCTCCACGATCCGGTCGCCGTCTGTCCGGACGGTCACCGTGTGGAGAAATGGCGATTCCGGCGACCAGCAGCGGAATGATGGGACGGGCAGCACCAGCACGGCGGCACCATCCTTCACGGCACAGTGATATGTTTCAGGTTTTCCCTGATCGAAAGCGATGTCAAGGGCAACAGTTCCATCCGCATTTTCCGGCAGCAGCACACGGAGACGCACCGTTCCGGCGGCGAGATCCTCCGTGGTGATCTGCACCCGCTCGATGCGGTCCGTTTCCGGCAGGACGGATAATCTCACGCTGCGGTAAATGCCGCCGAACGCATAAAAATCATATCTGGCGCGGAAAAACGGGTACGGCTGGGAGGCATAACGGTTGTCAACAGCAATGATGAGCGTATGTTCTCCGGCGATCCGGTTCTGAAAATCACACGTTACCGGCAGATAAGCACAATCCGCAGTTCCGGTCAGGACACCATCCCAATAGATCCTTGCGACAAGCCCCAAACCGCCGATCTTGAGCCGCAGTTTTCCGGCAGGCACGTTCTTTACGCGCGTGCGGTACACACCGAGTCCGCGGGCTTCATACCGTTTGACGCCCATATCGAAAACGCCGGGAACGGCTTCCTTTTCATCAAAGACCAGATCATCAGACGGCTGAAAATCTGCAAGGGGGACAGTGTTTCCCAGCCATGCAAAATCCCAGACGCCGTCAAGTTCAAAAGTGGTCCGTTCCGGAAAATTCGGATATGTCATCATCTGTTTTTTCTCCTTGATAGATTGCAGGGGATAAGGTAGCCCGCCATGGTGCGGTTTTCAAGTAAAAAAACAGGATTTGAAGAAAAAAAATGGCTGGTCTTCAGCCTTGAAAACCGGCATCCGGCGGCAGCCGGTCTCTGTTCAGGATCGCAGTGCGTGCAAGTTCATCACACCGGTTGTTGTTTTCGTTACTGGCATGCCCCTTCACCCAGCGGAAAGTCACGGAATGAACAGACAGCAGCCCGTCCAAGCGCTGCCACAGATCCACGTTCAGGACCGGTTGTTTATCGGCTTTGATCCAACCTCTGTTTTTCCATCCGCGGAGCCAGTTTTTGGAAATGGCATCCACAAGATAACTGGAATCGGAAAAAAGAGTGACGCTGCACGGCTCGTTCAACGCTTCCAGTGCGGCAATGGCGGCAAAGATCTCCATCCGGTTGTTGGTGGTGTGTCTGAAACCGCCGGAGAGTTCTTTCCGGTACTTCCCGTACAACAGGATCGCGCCGTAACCGCCGGGCCCCGGATTGCCGCTGCAGGCGCCGTCAGTAAAGATCTCCACGGCTTTCATATCAGCGTTCCACTTTTTCGATGGTCAGATTTTTGAAGGGCGCCATCAATCCGATCAGATGATTTTCGTCGTCATGATGCGCCTGTTCCCGAAGCTGGAAATTGACTTTCATGGCACCGGTCCCCTTGTGATTCGGGTCAACACTGTATCCGATGATCTTGTAATCGTGCTGATTCAGCAGATTGGAAACTTCGATCAGGTCATCATGATCGGTCGTCACAAAAACAAAATGGATGTTATGGGTCTTGATGTTCCGGGTCAGAAACTGCAGCACTTCCAGACAGACCAGCACCAGCACCGTACAGGCGCAGGAGACGACATACATTCCGCAGCCGACAGCCAGTCCGATCCCGGCGACCGCCCACAATCCGGCAGCAGTTGTCAGCCCCCGGATCGCCTGTTTGTTCATCATAATGGTACCGGCACCGATAAAACCGATCCCGCTCACCACCTGCGCCGCGATACGGGACGAATCGCCGCCCGCCAACTGGGATACCAGCATCATCAGGGCACTGCCGAGCGCCACAAGAAAATGGGTTCTGACACCTGCACCCTTCGCCCGCGTCTCCCGTTCCAGCCCGATCAGGGCACCCAGAAAACCGGCAAGGAGCAACCGCAGAATATAAATGAGATTGGTCTGATCAAATTCCATCGTCATATTCCTTATTTTTTGAGTGATAAGAGAAATATAGCAGTCCTGCCGGAAAAATACAAGTTGAAAAAACATCAGTCCATAAAAAAAGACTCCGGGCGGACCCGGAGTCTTTGCGATGATCTTATGATCTTTTCAGATCAAACAGATTACTTCGCGGCTTCGTTCTTCTGGAGCACACCGGCTTCGAGAAGTTTGTCGATCAGCTGCTGCATGCTGTTGAAAGCAGAGAGGAAGCCCTGGGGAGGCATGATGATACGGACGTTTGCTTCCGGAACGGGTGCTTTGCCTTCTTCTTCCGGCTGAAGCGTGACGAAGTCATAACGGACCATGCCGCCTGCGAAGTGGATCTGACCGATACCGTCTGCGAAAATTTCTTTTTTGTTAGCCATTGTTCTTTTCCTTATGGTTAAGTGTTGTTGATGTCTGTAGTTTCAAATTATTTCGCGGCTTCGTTCTTCTGGAGCACACCGGCTTCGAGAAGTTTGTCGATCAGCTGCTGCATGCTGTTGAAAGCAGAGAGGAAGCCCTGGGGAGGCATGATGATACGGACATTTGCTTCCGGAACGGGAGCTTTGCCTTCTTCTTCCGGCTGAAGGGTGACGAAGTCATAGCGGACCATGCCGCCTGCGAAGTGGATCTGACCGATACCGTCTGCGAAGATTTCTTTTTTGTTAGCCATTGTTCTTTTCCTTATGGTTAAGTGTTGTTGATGTCTGCAGTTTCAAATTATTTCGCGGCTTCGTTCTTCTGGAGCACACCGGCTTCGAGAAGTTTGTCGATCAGCTGCTGCATGCTGTTGAAAGCAGAGAGGAAGCCCTGGGGAGGCATGATGATACGGACGTTTGCTTCCGGAACGGGAGCTTTGCCTTCTTCTTCCGGCTGAAGGGTGACGAAGTCATAACGGACCATGCCGCCTGCGAAGTGGATCTGACCGATACCGTCTGCGAAGATTTCTTTCTTGTCTGCCATTTTATTCACCTTTGTTCTTTCTATTTGAGTGTTTGTTCGTTGTCTGTCGGATTATTTCCTGGAGGATTTCTTGGGAGCGGGAGCTGCTTCTTTGGCAGGTTCGTTCTTCTGGAGCACACCGGCTTCGAGAAGTTTGTCGATCAGCTGCTGCATGCTGTTGAAAGCGGAGAGGAAACCCTGGGGAGGCATGATGATACGGACATTTGCTTCCGGAATGGGGGCTTTGCCTTCTTCTGCGGGCTGGAGCGTAACGAAGTCATAACGGACCATGCCGCCTGCGAAGTGGATCTGACCGATACCGTCTGCGAAGATTTCTTTCTTGTTTGCCATTTTTTTCACCTTGTTCTTTCTTTTTGAAGGACCATCCGTTGAAGTTTTCTTTTTGTTCAGTTGTTGGAACGGACAGTCGGAGTTTACTTTTTGTTCCGGGAGATCCCGGCACGAAACGCCGGCGGCACCCTCATCTTAAAAGGGCGCGCAAAAAGAAAAGGAAGGTCTCACAGGGTGAGAGCAGTGCATTTGCGGGTGAGATGCCCGCAGGAAACGCGCTTGATCATGGGCGCAGCATGACGGCGGAAGCGGACAGTGCGTGCCACTTTCCGGACTGCCGGTGCGGCAGAGACCGTGATGCAGAGAGAATAAGCATAAGCGGATTCGCGGTAGCAATATGCCGCGATCCCTGCGGAAACGCCGAAGACCTGACCGACCGGCAGCAGAGATGCCGCAACAGAGGGAACAGCTTCGTTCCAGTAACCGCTGACCGGAAACGCGCAGGCGATCCCGACAACAAAATCAGCAGCAGCCACATCCCTGCGAACGGAAAGGCTTTCAGCCCCGTTCCCAAGGACGCTGCAATAAAAATTGCTGTTCAAATCAGTTGTCATTCGTACACCTTGCGGTCGTTTCAGTTTTCGTTCTTACCTTTACATTATACCCGCCAACAGGGAAATGTCAAGTGTTTTTCTCAAATTTTTTCAATTTTATTTCAATACGGCGAGCCTTCACGCACAAAATCGGCTGCATTTTTTTCCGTAATGATCCGGGAAGGAATGATGATCTCCTCGGGATTTTTCTCTTTTTTTCCGGCTTTGACCGCCGCTTCGATCCCCTTGTTGATCATATCCGGAGAGTATGTGACCGTCGCCCGGACGAGGGGATCGCGGTCCACCAGACGTTTGACAACGCTCTGGGCGCCGCCCCCGCCGACAAATGCCCGGATCTCTTTTCTGCCGGATTTTTCGTATGCTTTCAATGCGCCCGCGAGGACATCATCGTCACCCGCCCAGACGGCATCGATTTTTGCATGTTTCTGCAGGAACAGTTCCATAACGCTCTGTCCTTTTTCCGTACTCCAGTGAGTTTCACCGATATCCATAATGTTGATAGCGGGGAATTCAGCCTTGAGCGTTTCCGTAAAACCGTTCACGCGATCGTTGTCGATGGGACAGGGATTGCCGCGCAGGACGATGATGGAACCGCCGTCTTTCAGCTCCGCACCGATAGCACGGGCGGCTTCGATCCCGAAAGAACGGTTGTCGCCATTCACAAACACATCATGCACCGGTTCGGAAAGCGGATTGGATACAACGACCAGATAAGCGCCCTGTTTTTTCGCGCGTTTGCACACATTGAGCAGTGGTACAGGATCCTGAGACATGACCACCAGTGCGTCCACACCTTTCATCAGCATATTTTCAATGCCGGACACCTGGGCGGCTGAATCTTTCGCCGTAACGACCATGACTTCATAGCCTTGCGCACGGAGTTCTTCCGCATATTTTTCAGCGTTCCAGACAACGCCGCTCGCCCAGCCGTGAGTCGGTGCGGGGATGGAGACCCCGATCCGCATTTTGCAGGATTCTTCGTTGCACGCACAAAAGAACAGACTGCACACAAGGCTGCAGATCAGAAAAAACAGATGTTTCATTTTCATAACAAAATGCTCCGTAATGATTTGACAAAAGTATTCCGCCTAATATTAATATATCATGCAAAACAAAAATTTCAAGTCGTTCAGCTGCCGGAATTTTCCTCATCCGTTTCCGGTTCGCCGTCCAGTTCGGCAACTTCTTTTCCGGGAAACACCAGCCGCATCCGTGCGGTCAGCATAACGGGATCCGCCTTCTGCAGCTGCATGGCAAGAGGTTCACCCAGAACGACTTTCCCGCCGAAGCGGCATTTGTATTCGTAGGCGATTTCCGGCATCAGGAAGAACCAGCGGTCATCCGGATGATATACAGGAACGGCGGGCGTCTGCCATGTTGCGGCATCCTGCTGATTCATCCAGACGAGTGTCCAGTATTCATTGCAGAGCCGTTCCAGCCGGCGCCGTGCGTACGCGGCAGCTTCACTGGTGAACAGCGCATTTTCGATCGCTTCGTTGTCCAGCAGTTCCTCTCCGGCAAGGTAACGGTGGATCTGCTGATGCGCCAACAGGTCACTGTACCGCCGCAGGGGGCTGGTCACACGCACATAGGGATCGAGACCGAGTCCGGCATGGAGACCGGGAACGGTATCGGTACTGCCGGGCAGACACGCTTTTCTCTGGGCGTACATCCGCGGCAGTTCAGGCAGATTTTCGTCCACTTTTTCCGCCGCTTCCTGCGTGACAAACGGCATCGGGATATCCTGTTTCACCGCCCATTTTGCCAATGCCGATCCGGCGGCGAGCATGGCATTTGCCACAAGTTCCCGGGAGGGCGTCATTTCAATATTCCGGATGGAAACCACTCCGCCCGCCGGGATGTCAACAGAGACTTTCACTTCCGGCAGCTGAATGAACAACGCACCGTTCCGGGCGCGGTTGTCGCGGAATGTTTCAAGTTTCTCCCGGATCGTTTCCAGATCCAGCAAGGCGGCGCTGGTATAGGTATGGCGTTCCACGCGCACAGTGCTGAGCAGCAGTTTTTCCAGTTCGGCATCGCCGTCATCCGTGATCCTGATACCGAAACTGATGGCAGGGTCAGTTTCATGGAGTCCCAGCCCGAAACGGGGCGTCATCCACCGCGGCAGCATGTGGGTGATCCCTTCCGGCAGATAAAGATTTTCCCCGCGTGACCGTGCTTCCTGATCGATTTCCGAATCGTGGGGGATGATGGATGCCGGGTCCGCCACATGGACCCACAGCAGTTCCTGTTCCGGGTCCCACGCGATGGCGTCGTCGGGATCGTTGGAGCCTTCATCATCAATGGCGTACGCGGTCAGAGCCGTCAGATCGGTACGGGCGGGTCCGTCATTCTGTTCCGGTTCAGGAAATTCCGGATCGTGCAGTGCGATCCCGGCACGCATCGGCAGGGGATTTCTGCAATGATCCCAGACTTTCAGGTTCAGCAGCAGACGGTGTGCTTTTTCCGGCGTTGCCTCGATCCCCGCATCTTTCATCAGACGGCTGGACGGATTCTGTCCGTACGCAACCTGTTCGATTTCAGCCATAAATGGCAGATCCTCCGGCAGCAATGTGCCGTTTGTGATCCGCGCGACAAGGGCATCGTGACGCGCTTTTTCCGCTTCTTTCGCCCGGATCTTTTCCAGTTTTGCATCGATCTCCGCCTGACTTTTCAAGCGGATCCCTTCAGCAATGGATCCGGCAAAATACAGATCATCTTTCAAAAGCATCAGCGCGGAATACGCGGCTTCCGGCGTGGCTTTGCCGTAAAGAAGTTCCGCAAATTCTGCAAAGGGAAGCGTTTCCGTTTCCATCAACGCCATGATCTCATCAAAATCCGGATCGGGCAAACGGCTGATATTCACCGTCTGAACGGGTCCGGCATGTACAAATTCCAAATCTTTCGCCCGGACATTTTTACTGCCGCCGCCCTCAATGGCGATCTCCAGTTTGTCGCCGTTGACCGCCTTCACGACGGCAGTCCGGGTATGATACAGCGCCAGTGTACCGGGTCTGAACAGAAACATCTCTGCCATACACATCACCTTCCGATATTCGCCAATGCGTATTGAACGGCGCAGATCCGTTCACCTTTTTCCGTCCGCATATTTTCGGTCTGTTCCATGGCGTCAAAGATCAGATATGCAGCATCTTCGTAGGAGATCTTTCCGAGACCGGACACCAGCCGGATGCCGCGGTCGATCAGTTTTTTGTTGCTCAACGCCACAAAACTCATCCAGTTGCCGCTGACTCTGCCGTACTTGACCATGACACCCGTGGAAATGGTATTGAGGATCAGTTTCAGTACGATATGATCCAGCAGACGCAGGGGCTGTTCCGTCTGACAGGAGAGCGTAATGGCAGGGAACGCGAAATCACCCACCGGCGAACCGACGCAGAATGTACGGGCAGCCGGATATTGTTTCATGATCTCCGCACAACTTCCCAGCAGGGCGGCATCGCAGGTCTCTTCGCCCATCAGGATCGTCACGACCGTATCGGCGGAATCCGCCGCGCGTTCCGGTGACGGCTCATTGCCGATGGGAAACGCCAGAAGATCTTTTGTGCCGATGGCAGGCGCAGATGTGATCCTGTCCGTAACGCCCATCGCCTCATAATCCGCCATAGTCCAGTTCAGACAGCGCAGATCCCGCGCCATGGCGTTCTGCCAGGCATCCGGCGTGGAGAACAGCGGATCTTTCACAAACGCCCATGATTGAGCGGAAACGGTATCATCTGTGCGGCGGAACGGCGGCAGCATGAAGGTCGGGGAACGCTCCGTTGTATCGGTAAAGACATCCAGCAGAAAATCGTGGGTGAGATAAGTGATCTTTCCCCCGTCCTGATAGACTTTCACTTCAAAATCGATGTACGCGGCAAGGGTACTGCGGATCACATCCGATTCCAGAAGATCCAGAACCTTTTCAAAACCGGCAGCATAATCCGGAGGCGTGATCCCGGCGATCCGGCAGAAAGCAGTTTCCAATGCTCCGCCGGCAGCCATCTGTTCGGAAGTCGTTGCCTGCATTCGGGTTGAACCGGAAAGTGCCATCGGTCCGCAGTACAGATCCAGCACCGTGATACGGGGATTCCGGATCACCCGGCGGCTCCGTTCCACGTGTTCTTCCAACACGGATGCGGGATTGTTGAAAAGCAGAAACACACCGGCACCGCGCTCCACCGCTTCTTCCGCCGTCCCGATCACACTGGATGTTTCGCCGCCTTCGGTGATCGCCACGAGCAGATCGCCCTGCCCCAATGCTGCTTCCTGAACCTGACGGCGTCCGAAAACACAGTAATCTTCAAAGGATTCCACGCTTTTGACCAGCGCAAAATCGCCGCCGGTCATGATACTGCAGACCCGATCGCCCAGATCTTTCAGTGCGGGATAAGTCCCGGCAAGATCCCGGCAGGCGGTACGCCACATACTTTCCAGCAGGATGGACAATCTGCCGGTGGCACCGCAGCCGGAAAAACAGATCCTGCCGCCATTCTGCAGCGTCCGGGTCATGGCATCTGCAAGATCTGCATAATCTTTTGAGGAGTAGAGATTTTTGAGCATACTCAGCACATCCCGGTCGGGACGCTGAAGCGTGGCGATACCTTCCGCCGTATTCCGTTTGAAATCATCTTCCAGTGTCACTGTCAGGGGATTGGATTGTTCCGTAGGCAGGACCCCCAGATGGAACGGGGTTTCATTTTTGACGAAATGTTCAGCTCGTGCGCGTGATTCAGCAGACATAATAAAAAAATCCTCCGTATTCATTCTTTCTTCCGGCATCATTCTGATGTATCCTGATACAATAATACGACTCCACTTTATTTACAATACGCCAAGCGGAAAAAAGTGTTTTTTTCCTGATCCCGCCTTGAAAATCGGCAGGAACAGCAGTATTTTTTCACCGTGCCAGAAAACCAGAAACCATTTCCGCCCTCTCTCCGCGGCTGGAAAGAAAGGAACATTATTTTTATGTTGAATCCGGTAAGGCTCCGCACAGAATACAAGCAGAACCCCATCGGCATGGACGAAAAATGCCCCCGTTTCTCCTATGAACTCAACGGCAACTCAAAGTATCAGACTGCGTACCGTATTCTGGTGGAAGATGAACAGGGCAGTCAGATGTGGGACTCCGGCTTTGTTCAGGACAGCCGGTCCCTGCAGATCGAATACAAAGGCGCCACTCTCAAACCCTTCACCCGGTACAACTGGAAAGTACAGGTCCGGGACGAAAACGGCGTGGAATCCTACTGGAGCGCGGGCGACAGTTTTTTTGAAACCGGATTCCTCGGTACTGAATGGTCAGGCAAATGGCTGAGCGCATCATCGGGCCCCCTCTCCCGTCTGCTCCGGGATTTCAAACTGGAAAAAACTGTCGCGAAAGCAAGACTCTATGCCACGGCACTGGGCGTGTACGAGATCTATGTCAACGGCAACAGAGTCGGAGAAGATTGTCTGAAACCCGGCTGGACCGATTATTTTGAACGGGTCCAGTATCAGGCTTATGATGTTACGGAACTGCTCCAAAAAGGCGATAACACGCTGGCATCCACTGTGACCGGCGGCTGGTTTTCCTGCAAAGGGTACGGCAATAGTGCGGCTCTGCTGGCAGAACTGCATATCACATACGCAGACGGATCCACGGAAAAAATCGTTACCGGAAAAGACTGGAAACGGTTCTATGTCCATATTCAGAATCCCATCCGCTTCAGCCATCTCTACAACGGCGAAGCCTTTGAAGCATGGGAGGAAACAGACTGGAAACAGCCCGGCGGATACCGCACTTATGCAGTTGCCGCACCGGAAACCGACATTGCGTCCCACGCCATTCTGAAGACGATCAAAGTCGTCTGGCAGAGCGGAGCGGATATCCGCAGAATGATCAGAATGGAACCGGTAAAGATCAAAAAACGCCCCAACGCCACCTGGATCGTGGATTTCGGACAGAACTTCACCGGCTGGGAACGGATCCATCTGAAAAATACCATGCAGGGCACCACGATCGTCATCAAACACGGCGAAATGCTGAATCCGGACGGCTCGCTTTATGTGGAAAATCTCCGCAACGCATGGCAGAGGACCATCTACACCACCGGGACACATGAAGAGGAGATCTACGAACCGCAGTTCACTTATTACGGATTCCGCTATCTGGAAATTTCCGGCTGGCAGGGCGACCTGACAAAAGATCAGATCTGCGCCTTCGCCGTCTATTCCAATCTGGAACAAACCGGTTCGTTCCAGTGTTCCGAACCCATGCTGAACAAGCTGTACGAAAATATCGTATGGGGTCAGCGCAGCAACTTCCTCGATGTCCCGACAGACTGTCCCCAGCGGGATGAACGCCACGGTTGGACCGGCGATACGCAGGTCTTTGCCAATATGGCGACTTACAACATGGAATGCGGCGATTTCTATACAAAGTGGATCGAAGACCTGAACCTCGGCAGAAGTTCCAACGGATCGTATCCCCATGTGGCACCGAAAATGGCGATCGAACCGCACCTGAAAGGGGCGACCGGATGGGCGGATGCAGGGATCGTATGTCCCCATATCATGCAGACAAAATATGCCGACAACCGGATCGTCAGAAAATATTTTGCCAATATGGTGCGGTGGCTGGACTGGCAGATCGAAAATGCAGGCGGCTCGTTTCTCGTCAATAACGCCCTGTTCGGTGACTGGCTCAACATCGATGCCATGATCGACAATCAGTATCTTTCCACAGCTTATCTGGGCGGCATGACAAAACTGCTCGCTCAAATGGCGGTGAAGATCGGCGAAAACAGTGAAGCACAGCGGCTTGAAGAAATGCACAGATCCGTCAAAAAAGCGTTCGGTGAAGCCTATTTCTCACCCGATGGCGAACTGCAGGAAAAGACCCAGACCGCAGCCGTACTTGCCATTCATTTCGGACTCTGCCCCGATGAAACCGCACACCGGCGCACCATCGAATATCTCAAGCAGGATATTGTGACAAACCGCAATCTCCACCTCAGCACCGGATTCCTCGGCACACCCCTGCTGCTCCGGACTCTTACGGAAGCCGGAGAACTGGACCTCGCTTACGATCTGCTGCTCCAGACAACTTATCCGGGTTGGCTCTATCCCGTCACTCAGGGCGCGACTACCATGTGGGAACGCTGGAACAGCTGGACCGAAGAAAACGGATTCGGCGATCCGGAAATGAATTCCTTCAATCATTACGCTTACGGCGCTGTGGGCGACTGGTTCTTTGAGACCATTTGCGGGATCCAGCCGATGGAAGACGGGTTCAAAGCGTTCCGTCTTGCTCCCCTGCCCGGCAAACGCCTGACTCACGCTGAGGCGGTCTATCATTCCGCTTACGGAGAGATCCGGTCCGCGTGGAAAAACGATGACGGCACATTCACCTGGGATTTCACCGTACCTGTCAACACCACCGCCGCCGTTCAGCTCCCGCCGGGTATGATCCCGGACGGTGAACTGCCGGACGGTCTGACGACGGGTGACGGCAAAACATTCTCTGCCGGTCCGGGCAGTTATCAGCTGCAGTTCAAAGCAGCAGAGTAAGGCGGGACAGTCATGACAGAACGATCTCCGGAGGAACTTTACCGGGACGGACTCCATGCGGCGGAAAAAGGTGATCTGACAACTGCCGCTGATCTCTTCCGTCAGGCGGCGGATGCCGGACATATTGACGCATGTTTCGAGTTCGGCGTCTGCTGTTTCTGCGGTGACGGCGTCCCTGCCGATACGGAAAAAGGTCTTGCCCTGCTCCGCCGTGCGTCTGATGCCGGACAGACCACCGCGACCGCCATGCTTGTAAAATTTTACCTGACGGAATGTCCCGATGATCCTGACGGGATCGCTTTCGTGACCGATGCCGTCCGGCGGGACTGTGCCAATGCTGCCGGTCTGCTGAAACAGGTCTGCAAAAATGAACGCACCTGCGCCGTTACCGCCCATTATCAGACGATCCTTTCCGATCTTGCTGTCACGGACGATGATGCCCTGTTCTGCGTCCTGCAATACCGGATGCGGCAGGATGAAATGGAGGCGATCCGTTATCTGGAAGAAATGACGGAACGGGGCTGCCGGACTGCCTGTTATCATCTCGGAATGTGCTATCAGGACGGCGTGATCGTGGCTAAAGATGAGGCAAAAGCATGGCAGATCTTGAGCCGTCTGGACGGTGCGGAATGACAAAGAACTGTCAATACTGCGCGCGGAAATGCGGGATCGACCGCTCCGCCGTCAAAGGGTTCTGCGGCATGTATGACCAGCCGGTGATCGCCCGGGCGGGACTGCATTTCTGGGAGGAACCCTGCATCAGCGGCACGAAGGGGTCCGGGACCGTCTTTTTCTCCGGCTGCAATCTGCGGTGCGTGTATTGCCAGAATTACGACATCAGCAGCGAATATCAGGGCAAAGCGGTATCGGTGGAACGGCTGCGGCAGATCTACGGGGAACTCATCGCCCAGGGCGCACACAACATCAATCTTGTGACGCCGATCCATTTCACGGATGCTGTTCTGGCGTCTCTGGCAGAACCGTTGTCCGTGCCGGTGGTCTGCAATACAAACGGGTACGAATCGGTGGAAAATCTCCGGCGTCTGGAGGGAAAGATCCAGATCTATCTGCCGGACATCAAGTACAGTGACGACACCGCAGCCATCCGCTATTCCAATGCGCCGGGTTATTTTTCTGTGGCGAAAGCCGGTATCCGGGAAATGTTCCGTCAGACCGGACGGTACCGGATCGATGAAGAAACCGGCATCATGGAACGGGGCGTGATCATCCGACATCTTCTGCTGCCGGGTCAGGTGGAAAATACTCTGCGGATCATCGACTGGGTGGCAGAGACGTTTGAACCGGGCGATGTCCTTTTCAGTCTTATGCGTCAGTACATCCCCCACGGACGCGCCGCAGAATATCCGGAGATCAACCGCAAAGTCACGGATGAAGAATATCAGCAGGTGGAAGATCACCTTTTTGCATCAGGGATCGAAGACGGATTCGTGCAGGATGAGACTTCCGCAAGCGAAAGTTTCATCCCCGCCTTTGACGGGACCGGCGTCTGAACCGGATCGCTTCAAGCCCCCATGGCTTTGATGAACCGGTCTCTGGCAAGTTTGATGCAGTCTGCGTCCGCCGGATCGTTCAGATCCCAACTGTAAAGACCGTTACAGATATCCTTACAGACTTCCAGACTGTACACACCCTGATAATCCAGTGCATCCGCAGCAGCCCGCAGCTGACTGAAATCAAGGGTCCCTTCGCCGGGGATCAGATGCTCGTCTCTTGTCCCGTGGTTGTCGGTGATATGCATCTCGCAGAACCGGAACGGGATCGCCTGAAGATATTCCGCCAGACTCATTCCGGGATAATGCTGTGTTGCATGGATGTAGGCGTGCCCCACATCCATGATCATACCGGCATGAGGAGCATCCCCTGCATTGTTCCGGAATTTTTCCATCAGCGTCAGAGAGCCGTAGGGACCGCAGGAATTTTCGATCCCGTAACCGATCCCGTAAGGTTCAAAAGCAACCGATTCCATCTGAAAAAGTTTGAACGTTTCCGCTTCCAGAAAGGTACTTTTATCTTCACCCGGCAGAACGGCACTGATATTGTCCGAACAGCAGGAGATGACGCCATTGGTATTTTCGTGCCACCAGATCACATCATCGAACATGCGTTTTGCAAAATCTTCATCCAGTTTGCAGTCCGCCGTCAGTTTCCCCTGAACGTTGCCGTGATAGTGAAGCAGAAAATTTTTCTCGCGAATGGCGGCGGCAGCCTCCTGCCGTTCGACCGGATCTGCCGTCATGATATTCTGCAACCACGATACGGAGCAGAAGCCTTCCTTCTCCAGGAAATCGATCACATCCGGCAAACTTTTTCCGGCAAGAAGCCAGCCGCAATATCCCAGTTTGAGTGTCATATACTGTCTCTTACGGCATAATGCCGAAACTTGATCCGATGTTTTTCCGGCGGGCATAATTGCGTCTGCCCTTGTCGCTGAACGCAGTCGTCATGGAGATACCGTTCGCTTCCACCGCACCTGCCCGTTCGAATGTAACGACGCCGAACACGGGGTACATCCGGTTGCTGACGGTGAATTTCACCGGGATATGAACGAATGTGCTGTCAAATTCACCGGCGGTAAGATGGATCTTCAAAGAACGGAGTCCGTCATAATATCCCATAAGCTGCTGGGAATTTCCTTCCGCAATGCTCCACCCTTCGGGCAGAAGCCATTCCACCTGAAACGCACAGTTTTCGTGACGGCTTTCGCTGAAGGAAACGGTCAGTTCCTGAGTTTCGCCCGGTGCCATGATGGGACTTTCCGCAAAATCAACAGCAAAGACGCCGTAACTCAGGGGGATCGTCAGACGGCTTGAGGAGCGTTCCAGCAACCGTTTCATACTGGCAGCTCCATCGGCAAGACGGGCCACGATCTCGGGATCCAGCACCGTTGCGTCGTCCGTCAGCCGGACGATGGTGGGATTTTCCATATCCGCCATCTTTTTGACGCGGATCACCCGTTCTGTCAGTTCCCCCAGAGTTGCCGGAGGTGAAATACGGAACGGATTGATGGAGCAGGTCACGATCTTTTCCCCGATGGGTTCGATCCATTCCTTCGGAATGCCGGATCTGCCGTTGATAATACCGAGGATCGCGCCGCAGGTGGCGGCAGTACAGTCCGTATCGTCACCGCAGTTCACTGCCAGACAGACAGATTTTCCGAAATCGCCTTCCCCGTAGAGAAGACCGAGGATCACATACGCCACATTGGCGGGCGCCTGGAACCAGCCGAGATCTTCACTGTCTGCCACGACCCGGTTGCGGGCGGTGAGCCAGTCTTCGCCCTTGTCATAGGCATCCATCACGATCTTGACGCTCCGGGAAACGCGGCTGTTTTCAGGGATACGGGCAAAAGCGTAACTGATCAGTTTCCGCAAATCTTTTTCGATAAATGCGGCAGATTCCAGAACGGCGGTGAAGATCTCGGCATAGATCCCCTCCCCGCAATGATCCACACAGGAATCCATCCACGCGAAAGACATGACTTCATCCGGTTCGCCGGGGAACATACACGCCCAGATCTCGGAACGGATCCAGGCGCCGTTGCTGTTTTTCCACTGTTCATTGTTGCAGAGACCGGAAAGAGGCGGCATCAGACCGTTTGCGATATTGAATTTCGCCACACCGTATTCGTTCCACGGTCCGGTGATATGCCCCATCCAACATTCTGCGAGGAGGCGTTCATCCACATTGAAGAGACCTTTTGCTTCCATGGCACTGAGCCATACAAGCTGGAGATCGAGGTCATCATTGGGGGCGGGATCGCCCTGAAGATCCTGCGTATAAAACTTGACATCAAAAGTTTCCTTGCGTCCTTCCATGGGAGCGCCGAGGGTGCCGCCGATATTTTTTCCCGTCCAGCAGCCGAGAACTTTATCGCGATATTCATCGATATTCATAAAACTTTTACCGGGAAGCCAACTGTCGATCATAAGAAATTCTCCTTGATTTTTGTGTTTTGATGTACAGTCCTCTTCTGAATCTGCTTTAATGTATCGTTTCCTTTTTGAAATTCAAGTCTGAAAAACAGAAAAAAGCAACAATTCCGGCAATGAAAAAAGCCCGTCCTCCACAGGGAAGACGGGCTTGTGTGTACCATTTTCTGTTGATATCAGATCAGTGGATCATTTCCATTCATCTGTATCGAGCAGGAGCTGCTGGAAGCCGACGTTGTTGACGGGGCTTCTCCAGCCTTTTTCCAGATCGTCCATGATCTTGCCGACGTTCTTGCGGACTTCAGCAGGCATGGCGTCGTTGGGATTGGCATATTCCGCACGCAGGGTGATCACGATCCGGGTCTTTTTGGTGGATTCGTTTTCGTCACCGAAGAGCCAGCCGAGAACGGGCAGGTCTTTCAGGATGGGCAGACCGGCGATACCGCGGACGATCTCCACTTTCTGAATGTCGCTGACCACAAATTCCTGAGGTCCGTTGGTGAGCTGGATGCGGGTGTTCGCATCGGATTTGCTGGTACGGGGGGAACCATCGCTGTTCCAGCCGATGAGGGACACGCCGGAGAAGACGAAGTCAAGCTGAGTCGCCTTCTGGGTCACGACCGGCTGCACCTGCATTTCCAGTTTGAATCCGCTGCTGGGCATGGGGATCTGGAGTTTGCCGTGGATGATACCCGCCATGGCGTTGCTGGTCATGTAACCGTGGCTGCGGTCGGCAGGATTCATGGGGTTCTTGTTCCAGTAAACCTGATTCAGCGCAGTGGCGATCACCAGCATACGGTTGATATCTTCCATGGTGTAACCCATCTGGAGATATTTGGTCACATCCAGAGATTTTTTCAGAGCTTCTGCATCACCGTAGGTGGAGAGGTCATTTGCCAGCTGATACAACACGCGCCAGTTATTGTTGGACGCTGTGAGGTTCGGAGCCAGCTGTTTGAGCAAGCTTTCCGGAATGATGTCCGTGATCGCCTGACGGGGGATCACATCCACATTGGGCTTCATGTAGTTCATGGAAGCAGTGCCGGTGGCGTTATCGATATTCACATCGGTCTGATCGTGGAAGTAACCGTAGTTCATATTGAATTTGGAAACTTCACGGTTCTTGGCAACAAGCACACCGCTCTGCATCAGTTTTGCATGTCCGTGAGCCGTCATGAAGTCCAGATAACGGGTGTTCCACTTGGGCTGGAAGTTGATGTAACGGGAATTGTTTTCGTGATTGTGCGTGGGGCTGCCGGTGAACAGCGTGGACCAGTTGCGGCGGGCGCGGGCGCCGGTGGCAAAGAGATCAACACCGTCATTGTTTTTCCAGGACTGGAAGTCGATACCGATCTTGTCATCGTTTTCTGCATAGACTTCATAGACCTTGTAGGAAATACGCACTTCCGGAGCCGGATTGTCATACGCTGCAAGCATTTTTGCAACGTTTTTCCAGGACCACATGGGCGCACTGACGACCAGGGCGTTCAGCCCGGAATCAACACGGAGCGTGTCAATGCCGTTGCCGAATTCGTTGTCGGACATACTGGCACCGACATTGGCGATCATATCTTTCAGACCCGCCGCCGTATTGGCTTTGGGGAAGTAGATGAAGCTGTTGGTGTTGCCGCCGTAGGAGAGACCTTTTTTGTCCAGTTTGGCAATGATGGTATCGATGCCTTCGCCGGTCATGGAATCCGTGAAACGGTATTCTTCCGCAGAAACGATCACCAGAGCAGTGCCGTCATTGAACTTGAGGGCATCGACCTGCACCGGACTGCCGCGGAGAGATTTTGCGTTGACAACGTTCAGGAGGTAGCCGCGCACCGCATAGGGGTTGGCATTCTTGATCTCATACGCTTTCGTGACCGTGTACGGGTCCACATTGTCGCGGATGAATTCGACCGTGTGAACATCATCAGCAATGTTGACATTCAGTTTTGCATCGACAGCTGCCGGAGCATAACCGCCGGTGTAACCGCCGCCGAATCCGGGCTGACCACCGGGAACTTCCGGGATCAGAGTAACCGTTTCAGAGGCTTGCGCACTGAGAAGAGCCGGGAGCATCAGAAGAGAACCGGCAGCGACTGCAATAAATTTCATGTTTTTCATGTTTCGATTGCCTTTCTCTTATTTCTTGAAGAATTCAGTTCCCTGATCTTTCAGATCGACCTGCAGCTCGCGGGTCGCACGGGCTTTCGCAGGTTTTTCAAGATGGATCAGACGGGCTTCCGCCGTGACCACCACATAGGTTTTTTCCTTGATGGTAGTCGTGGTGCTGAAGAGATACTGAAGATAGGGAATACGGCTGAAGAAGGGGAAACCGATGGTCTGTTCCACATCGGATTCTTTTTCGTAAACGGTCAGGATCTTTTCCGTGTTGAAACCGAGGGTGGTGCCGCCTTCAATAGAAACGGAGTTGCCCAGTTCGTTACCGGTATCACCGCGTTCCACCACATTGCTGAATTTCGCATCATAGCGGAAGATCACGCAGCCGTTTTTACCGTCATAAAGAGAATCTTTCTTCTTTTCCGGCGGCGTCAGAACAAGACCGCTGTCACCGGCAAAGCAGATGATGGGATTGTAAACCGTGAAACTGGCACTGGCGACCGCGTTGGGATCCAGGGGGATCACAGAACCGGCAGTGGCAGCCATTTCCGTGTTGTTGGGGTAACCGATCCAGGTACGACCTTCACCGGTCTTCTGGATGTTCTGGTATTCGGGAACAACATCAACTCTGTATTTGAAGGGCGTGTTTTCGCCTTTTGCCATCAGATCGCTCATCATTGCGGAACTGGCAACCGGTGTGCCGAGAACCTGAAGCGCAGCATGGCCGGACACCGTGGCGTTGCCGGACTGCTGAAGCAGACGGATGAAACTCATGTCAAACTGGGGAGCCGTGAAGAATCCGCCGTAACCCCAGGTGCTGCTGAACTTGGAAGCAAGATCACTCAGAGCAGAACCGGCATTCTGGAGAACAACAGAGCTGAACGCTTCATCCATGGCAATGTGACCGGCATTGTAACCGACATTGAACATGTTCACGCCCGGACCGTTCTTCCACGCCAGATAGTCGAAACCGATATCGCGCAGATTGCTTTCGCGGAATTCATAGTAGGTCAGACGGATCTCAGCCTGCGGCAGAGGACGGTCCAGATATTCGATCCATGCCAGAGTTCCGATGGCACTGTGATGTTCGTCTTTCCAGTAGATGGTGTTGGAACCTTCATCCAGATAGGCGTTGCATTCGGAAGAACCGAACACATCACGCACCAGCGCAACCATATCGTGGGCTGCACGGTACTTGGGAGAATAGCTGATACGCGTGATACCGCTGCCTTCGATCAGGGAGCCGTACTGGTCCAGTTTGCCCGGCTTGTCGATCTTCTTGATCAGATCTTCCAAAAAGGGCATGCACTTGGGACCTGTGGAAACGAGCAGCGCACCTTTGCTCTTGGGATCCGTGCTGGTGATCCGCTGAACAGAGGAGCGGGCACTGAAACGGGAGATCGCCGCATGGACATAGGGAATAATGTCCGTGGGTGCCACGTGTTTCAGTTCAAATACTTTGCTTGTGTACCGGGACTGTGCATCGTTCGCAAGAAACATGATCTTGCGGACACCAGCCTCAGACTTCTGTTGTGCTTCTGCACAGGGCTGAAGCAGGAATGTACCTGCAACCACCGGCAGAACCGCTTTCAAGAGTCTTTTCATTACTTTGTCCTTTCCTGACGTTTGTTTTGTGTTGACTCTGCGATTTGATTCTATTTTGATTTTGACTTCATGTGCGTGTATGCAAAAATACCTGTACTTTCCAAGCGCGTACAGGTATGTTTTCCGGATCAGAGGAAACCGAAGGTGAAGATAAAGGGCGGGACCTTTTCATCCGCAGGTGTCACCATCACCACACGGAACAGCGTTTCCTGCGTCAGCTTCTTCGTCTGGTCGCGGGTCTCACCCCGTTCAAACGTAACTTTCCAGACATAGGAACGGAAACCGGGAGCGTACAAAGTGGTCAGATATTCGTAATCCTTCACTTCCCCCATGGCTTCTGTGATCTGCTGACGGGTCACACGGAATTCTTTTTCACCGAATTTTTCCAGAGCGGCACCCGTGAGATGGGAGCGGAATTCCTTTGCATCATCTTTAATAAAGGCGATGAGCAGTTTTTCACTCAGCTCTGATTCGGCGGCGATCACCGGATCGACTTCTGCAGTTGCTTCCGCCGTTTCGGAAACAGTGGAACAGGCAGAGAACAGACCGGCAAAAGCAAGCATGGCACCGGCGATCAGCGTGGAACGGAACATGTTCTTCAAACAACAGTTTTTCATCGGGCAAAATCCTTTGTCATTAAAAATTGCTATTTCTGTTTTATTGCGCCACTTTTTTAATATACCATTTCCTCTACGATTTGTCAAGAATATTTATGCGTTTTTTTTGCATTTTTTATCTGTTTTGAGTTGAAAATCCAGTTTTTTACAGTGATTTTATCTGTTATTGTTTTTTATATTTTTTGTCATATATTATTATAACAAGATCATAACAAACACCGTAATTTTTATGACACACGCTTACTTTTCTGTAAGCAATCCGTAAATCTGTAATAAAAAACGCCTGTCCGCCATTCAACAGGCAGACAGGCGTCCGGTACACGGTAAAAAGATGTCAGCGGCTCAGAAACTCCCGGATGAAACCGCTCATATTCTCTTTTTCCACCGAGGAACGATGCAGCACGGTGCGGCTCTTGAGTCCGGCAAGGGGAGCGGGGATCGCCGTTCCGGTGATGCGCGACAATTCCTCCACCATGGCGAACTCATCCTGCGGCAGTTCTGCGCCGTTATTGACGGCTTCCAGAACGGCTTTGGCAAACTTGTAGGGAGATGCCGTGGATGCGATCACGCAGGGCGTATCGTCGCCGGTCTCTTTCAGATACTGTTCATAGACATTGACCGCCACCGCCGTATGAGTGTCGCAGAGGTAATTCCGTTCAGCGAACAGATCGCGGATGGTCTTTTTCGTTGCCTCATCGTCGCAGAATCCGCCGTAAAATTCCTGCTGGAGTTCCGCGAGCATACCGGCGGGAATGGAGTATTTCCCCTGCTCCTTCAGATCCGCCATGATCCTGCTGACAAAGGCGGGATCGTTTCCGCTGAGGTGATAGAGCAGCCGTTCCAGATTGGAGGAAATGAGAATATCCATAGACGGACTGACCGTTGTATGGAATGCCCGGTTCCGGTCATAGACGCCCGTGCGGATAAAGTCGGTGAGAATATTGTTTTTATTGGAGGCGCAAATGAATTTTGCAATGGGGATCCCCATGCGCTTTGCGTAAACAGCCGCCAGAATATTGCCGAAGTTCCCGGTGGGAACAGTGACATTGAACGCATCGCCTTTTCTGATGCGGCAGTTTTTCAGCAGGTCGCAGTATGCGGACACATAATAGACGATCTGGGGGACGAGTCTGCCGAAGTTGATGGAGTTGGCAGAGGAGAATTCCATATTTTTTTCTGCAAGAAACGCTTTCATCTCCCCGTCGGCGAAGATGTTTTTGACACCGGTCTGGGCATCATCAAAGTTGCCGAAGATCCCGCTGACAGCCACATTGTTTCCGGTCTGGGTGGTCATCTGGAGTTTCTGCATGGGGCTGACGCCGTCCTGGGGATAAAACACGATGATCCGGGTCTTTTCCACATCGGCGAACCCGTCCAGCGCCGCCTTCCCCGTATCGCCGGACGTTGCCACCAGGATCACCATCGTGCGGTCCGGCGCGATCTTTGACGCGGAAGTCGTCAGCAGATAGGGCAGCAGCTGAAGCGCCATATCCTTGAATGCGCAGGTGGGACCGTGCCAGAGTTCCAGCAGATTCATGCCTTTTTTCACTTCGGGCATGGGGGCGGGCTCTTCATTTTCAAACGTACCGGTATAAGCACCTTCCACGCAGCGGGTGATCTCGTCATCAGTAAAATCTGTCAGATAAAGACTCAACACGGTTTTTGCGCGTTCTTTGTAAGACATACCGACCATGCGGTCGATCATTTCCTCCGTGATCTGCGGAAAGAAAAGCGGCACAAAAAGTCCGCCGTCATTGGAGATCCCCTGCGTGATCACTTTTGCCGATTCCAATTCCATCCGGCATCTTGTACTGGTAAACTGCATATTGCACATCCGTTTTCTGTAAGTTCGGGTAAATTATGTTATCCGTATAATTTACACCGTTTTGCGGATTTTTTCAAGGGCGCGGAGATATTATATATAGGAATGGTTGTACTGGATCTTCAATTCCAGCGCCGGATCATATTTCCGCATCCGGGCAGTCAATTCGGCAGTGACATCTTCCTGTGTCATCATGTAGTTCCGGGGAAAGAGGAGCTGAAAACAGAGACAGCGGACAGCGCCGCCCTCCTCCAGACGGAAATCATAGACTTTGAATTTATTGTCAAATTCCGCCACGACTTCCTCCAGTCTCACGCGCCACTCCTTCACTACCGGATCGGTGGTATCATAAGGATCGCAATGCAGCAGCAGATGAACCGGCAGATGTTTGCCCACTTCCACTTCGGCAGCCTCAAGCATATCGTGAATGGAAAGGGGCGTCCCATCCAGCGAGACTTCCGCATGAGCCGTGGCAAAATACTGATCCGGTCCGTAATTGTGGAGAATGATATCGTGGACGCCGCGGATCCCTTCACAGGCGAGCAGCCGTTCTGTCAACTGCTGCACCAGTTCCGGATCGGGACATTTTCCCAGCAGGGGGTCCGTCGTATCCTTGAGGATCCGGAAGCCGGCGACCAGGATCATGATGGCGACAACGGCACCTGCGCAGGCGTCCACGGGAAAATCGGTGAACCGTGCGGCGAAAACGGCGCCGAGCACAACCGCCGTCCCGAGCATATCACTCAAACTATCGACTGCAGCCGCCCGGATCACGTCGGAATCGATCCGGTTCCCGATCTTGCGATAGAAGAAATACAGCCATCCTTTGAACAGCAGCGTGCCGCCGATCACAGCAAAAACGCCCCAGCCTGTCGCCACCGGTTCCGGGGAGAAGATCCGCAGAACTGCCTCTTTCAGAAAATCAAAGCCAACCGCCAGAATGATCACCGATACGATCACACCGGCAATATATTCACTGCGTCCGTGTCCGAAGGGATGTCCGTTGTCTGCGGGTCTGGCGGAAAGTTTGAATCCGATGATCGTGATGACCGCCGTTCCGGCATCCGACAGATTGTTGACGGCATCCGAAGCGATGGCAATACTGCCTGCCATCAGACCTGCCGTCAGTTTGACAGCAAACAGAAAAAGATTGACGGTCACGCCCACAAATCCGGTCAGGAGTCCGTATCCCAGACGGGCGGACGGTTCTTCGGGCCGATCATAGCCGCGCACAAAAAGACGGCACAACAGTTCACTCAACATCGTAATTCCTCATCATTCAGCAAAAATATATCTGAAAAGATACTCCGCGGGCGTGAGAATGTCAAGCGCATTTCCGTTTTTTCCCGTGACGGCATAAAAAAAGGGACAGCCGGAGCTGTCCCTTCAAACCTTACAGGTTCAGTTTTTTTCTCAATAGGCAGAGAAATCTTTCAGACGGAAGGAGAGGTCTTTCAGTTCTTCCATTTCAAGGATGTTCAACACCTTTCTGCCCATCATGAAGCCCACACCGCGAACCTTCAGCGGATAGGTGAGTTTGCCGTCACCGGTACGCTCACGCTGCCACTGCCATTCGTTGTCGCCGGGGGAATGGTTTTCCACAGGAGACTTGGCGGTCAGGGGCATCTGGAGGAAATGCCAGCCATCGAAGTTGAGCGACATCAAGCCGGGCCAGTCATAGGTATCGCAGCCATAGCCGCCGGATCCGGCAGAGAGCCACACTTCGCCATCGGCATCTTCCAGTTCAAGGAAGATCTTGCCCCAGCTGGAATTACCTTTGACCCAGACACCGACCGTGTCGGGCGTTCCGGCGATTTCCACAGGCTTCTTCAGGCGGATGAAACCGTATTCCTTGACCAGCGGACGGCTTTCGCCTTCCGGAACGAGTTTGACTTCAATACAGTCGCCCTTCGCGTCATCCTTAACGGTGCTGATCGTGAATTTTCCGGGTTTACGCAGAAGATTTGCAGAACCGCTGGGAATAATGCGTTTGTCTTCGCCCGCCACGAAATCCCAGTCTTCCGCTTTGTCCATGGGCGCTGCCACAACAGCCTTGGAAAGATCGCCGGACGGCTCATTTTCAAAGGTCCGCTGCATTTCGACCTGAACGGATTCCATCTTTTTGTCAGCCACGATATAGAAGGGGATGGGGCTGAGAATTTCTGTTTCCGCGCAGGGTCTTTCTTTCCCGAGCTGGGTAATATGGGTCGCCTTTGCTCCGGCGGAGAACTTGATCGCACTCTTCACACTGCCGCGGGCAGTCCACAGAGCATAGACCATTTTTCCGTCGCTGCGTTTGAATTCCAGCACGTAAGCAGTCTGACTGCCGGTGGGGAGCATACGCTGGAAGGTGACCTGGTCCAGAACTTGAGTGAAGATGGTGTTGATCAGTGCGTCGCGCCGCGGCTGAGCCAGCGGATTACGGGAGAAAGTACCGCCGGCCCAGATGGTGTTGTAATAACTGTTGTCGTATTCTGCGCCCATACCGATGGGAACCAGTTTATTCCCCCAAGCCAACGCGATCAAGCGGTCGCGGTTGGGGAAATTGGTGCCCGGCGTGGAATATCTGCCGGTACGGCACTTCCACTCGTAACAGGCTTCCGGCATCAGATCCTTGTAGCCGTAAATGCGGGCGAGTTCACGCAGATTCCAGTAAGACAATGCGGTAGAGATTTCGGGCGGCGTCGTCATACCGACAGATTCTTCACCCATGGCATCGATCATGTCGCGGGGATATTTCTGACGGAACAACTGCGCGATCAGACCGAGGGAATCACCGCTGTTGCCGATGACCAGCTTGATGTGAGGCGCATTTTCACGCCACAGTTTCGCCAGTCTCAGTGCCTGTTCAACGCGTTTTTTGTCTTTCAGTTCCTGTTCAGGCGTGATCTCGGTCTTGCCGCCGATCAGTTCCAGCGGGAAAGGACCGCCGCCGCTTTCGTGGAAGATGATCGCCTGTGTCGCATGGGGGCTGCCCGCCACAAGTCTTTTGATCTCCTGCGCCACCTGTTCATCTGTACCGCGACACAGATAGGGGAACTGTCCCTGAATCAGTTTGTAATTCTTGACAGCTTCTTCTGAATATTTTCCGCGCAGCATGGTGCGGCGGATCCCGAAACGTTTGAAGAGTTCGCCCCACTGTTCGATGCCTTTGAACGCACCGTGGGAACCGTCAAAGTTCCAGGCATAGTACGGAGATTCATGACCGGCTTTACGCGTATCAAGAGGAATACAGACATAAGATCCCTTGTAGTTCACAAGGTCCTTCGCCCCTTCTTTCAGCGTTGCCACATAGTCATAGTAGCCCACTGCTCTTTCTTTGAACGGGTGTTTGATCTCTTTCTTTTCGCCTGCGGCGGAGAATTTGACCTCATCCGTTGCGGTTTCCACAACTTTGCCGTCCGCATCCATCACTTTCCATTCCAGCGTGTAGGTGCCGGGCTTGACAGCGCCCACTTCGGCAGTCACGTGGACATCTTCATTGATATAGAAGAGGTTGCCGAGGATGCCGTTTTTCACCATCAGAGTCGCGGGACTCTTGAAGAGTTTGATCCCGTGGACGCGCACAGAGGAGCGTTTGAGGGCGGGCTTGTTGTAACGGCCCATGTAGTATTGGTTCTTTTCATAGAGACCGCCCAGGACTTCCACATCCATCGCCGTACGGTCCGGTTCCTGAAAGACGATGTCCTGAATATCGCCGATGGGCAGGTTCATTTCAACCGTCTTGATTTCGCCTTCTTTGATCCGGGGAAGCGTTACAGTCGCCTGCGCCATTGCGACAGGGGATCTGCCGCCGTTTTTGCAGAACTGCGTCAGACGCAGGGTCAGATCCGTACTCTTTTCCGTATCGCTGTCCATTGAATAGGTCACGATCGCTTTGTGATACTGCGCTTTGGGAATGGAACGCAGATAGCAATCGCGGTATGCGTCAAAGGGAGAACGGGTGAGATAGCCGTCACATTCCAGCCAGAACGTACCCTGATTTTCCTGACAGAGTGCTGTGGGGAAATAATCTTTGAACGCCAACGGCAGCGGCACATCCAGAGTCAGACCGTTTTCGTATTTCGTAATTCCGGGCAGCGTCTTGACTTCGGTATAGGGGTAACCCGCATTGAGCTTGATGGATTTGACCGCACCTTCGCCGGGGATCGTGCAGTAGAAACTGCCATCGACCCACAACTGATTGCCCGTAACCTGAAACTCAAATGTGTGATCCGCCACATCGGTACCGTATTTATCCCAATCGGCGATCATTGCGGCGATCTGATGCTCCATGTACCGCCACTGGAGAAGCGGGCGGGTATAGAGTTTATCTTTCGCGCCGGGTCCCCAAACGTTCAGATAGTTGTCGTGAAGGGTCCTGGTGACAGTAACCTGTTTCTTTTGGGTAACAAGTTTGCCGTCCACCAGTTCAGACACATTCTGCAGTTCAGACGTTCTGTAAGTTTGTGCAGAGGACTGGAATTTGTAGTGCGGCGGCTTTTCGCTGTCGTTGACCATCGTCATGGTAAACTGGGCGTGAGGCACCATCGTCCGCAGGGAGAAACGCAATCCTTCCGCGGGAACGGCGAGCGTCATTCCATCCGCCGGAAACGCTTCTTTTGCTTCTGTATAGGGTTCCACCAGAAGATCATCCAGCTGGATCGCACCGGCACTTGCAAAATTCAAACCGGTCAGCACGGCATCTGCGGGAATACGCGTGGCGGCTTCAAAAGTCATTTTGCCGTCGCGTTCCATCCACAGCGTCACTGCACCTTTGCACGCGCGGATCTCCACTTTTGCCCAGCGGCCGTTGGGCAGATAGCCGAAGCCCTTGCTGCCGCGGGCGGCAATTGCGGGATTGGCAGTTTTGGCACTGAATCCGGCAAAAGATGAACCGCCGGTCCAGTCGATCCGGGCGTTCAGGACTTTGCCGCCCTGCACGGTCCCTTTTTCATCTTTCGTGGCAAAAACAAGATTCGCGGAGAACTGACGCTTTTCATCGCGGAAGTTCACCAGAAACGTGTACTTGAAGTTGCCGGTCTGGAGATCTGCGGGAATCGGAATGGGCTGTTTCAATGCCGGGTGATTGGGTTTTTCAGGTTTCACCGACAGCATTTTCAAACTGCCGGTATGCTCCGAAACACTCGTTCCGTTGATAAAGTTTTCCACGTAATCACCGTAAAAATCAAACGGCTCATACAGGATCGGTGCGCCCTGCAGTGCAGCCCCGCTCAACAAAACGGCGGGCAGCAGCGCAAGACTCCATTTCATGCGTGGATTCATAACAGTTTTTTTCTCCTTTCTGTTATCGTGATCGTCTCATCTGTTATCGTGATCGTCTCACGAAATATAACACATCATTATACATATACAATTTTTTTTCGCCGTTTCTTACACTTTTTTCAGAAAAAAACAGATTTTTTCCGTCCGCTGCCGGAGTCTGTACGCCACCCGCGACAAAACAAACACGGACTGCAGCGGACAACTTATGTGTTCAGTCCGTTCCAGTCCGTATTCAGTCTGTGATGTTTATTTTCAGCTCTTCCGGAATTCTGCAAATTGCGGCTGTTCTCGCAAAAGACCTCCCCTATCCCCGCCAGACAACTTTCCACTGAGAAAGTCATCCGCAAAACACGATTGTTGCATCTCCCCGCTGCAGCAGGATAACCATTTGTCTGATTTCACAAAGGCCCCCCCCGCACAACTTTCTATCGATATCCGACACAATCACACGATACAGAACGGTCCGGATCCGAAAAAAAACCATTTTTTTGCACTCCCCCCTTGACAAAACGGAAAAATGTGGTATATTAAAAAATGTTCAAACAAGAACGCAAACTTGATGCGGGGTGGAGCAGTGGTAGCTCGTCAGGCTCATAACCTGAAGGCCGTAGGTTCAATTCCTACCCCCGCTACCAACGATTTTTCAGGAACTTACAATTCGTAAGTTCCTTTTTTTACGCTCAAATTAAGGAAGTTGCAGCAGAAACGCCTTGGTTTTCCACGCTGCCTTTGTTGTTTTGAATGATCCTCTGTTAATGTCGAAAACCGGGAAATCTACCGTCTTTTGTGTTCAATCTGTGTGCAAAATGTGTGCAAAATTCCCGCCTTGACATTAAAATAACACCTCTTGAAGAAAAGTCAAGCAACTTTATTCACCTGACTCGCTACCACTGCTCCACCCCGCAACATCTCACAATATATCAACAGGTATTCCATGCAGGGGAACGCAACAACGGTTCCCCTGCATTTAATCATATATTTCTCTGCATGACTTCCCCGGCTGCAATCAGAGCCGGGGAAGTCTCTCTTTATTTCATAACGGAGAACGCAACAACGGCTCTCCGTTATGCGCTCTATACTGATCTCACGGATTAAATGGAACTATTGTTGAATTATTGATTGCATTTCATCTTTCAAGGTGTACATTATGGAAGGTATCGGATGGTCCGGTACCGTTAAACAGGAGAAGCAGATTATTGACGAAATAGAGAAGCTGCATTAAAGTTTAAATCGAAGATAAAAGATATTCGTATCTCTTTTGATGAGCAACACGAAAACGCCAAATTTCATTAACAGCACATCAACGAAGGAGGTACGTCCGATGTTATTCGGGCGTATCTTCATGGTTTGTGCTGTGGGTATTGGCGTACCTCGTGTTAAAACTGTGATGTACGCCCTCTTTTTTTGTCTCCTCTGTAGTCTTACAAATCGTTTATAAGGAGAAGAAAATGAGTACGAAGAAATGTCCGCAATGTGCGGAAACTGTCGGAGCCGATGCATTTAAGTGTGAGTTTTGCGGAGCAGAACTTTCTACGCAAGAGAAGTCTGCTGTTCAAGACAAACTCAACCGTGGAAAGAAAACGATTGGCAGCTTGGTAAATAACCTTACATCTTTTGAGAATAAAGGGATGTTCGACCCTAAAATCGCTTTGCTTTTGTCTGTATTATTCACTCCGATATTCGGTGCATATTTTAACCACAAAGCCTGGAAAGAAATTGGAGATGCCCCGCAGATAAAGCAAGCAAAATATTCACTCATTGCCAGTGTTGTGAGTACGATACTCTGTTTCATATTGCTGCCGTTTTGGGCATACATCGTTTTTACTGTTGCCGCAATTTGCGGGCTATTCATATTTCAAACAAAGAAGCTGCAGAAAGCTATTGCAGAGAAGGAATGTTCTATTGATAAAAACATTAAAATTTGGATTAAACCCGTCATCATTGCTGTAATTCCAATTCTTTTGGTAGGTATTATCAGTATAATTTGTTGTGAAGGCGAACCCGCATCTGTTCCGTCAAGCAAAATATCTTATACGATGAGAGAGGAAGGCGACAATGAAATATACACCTATCGCAGCAAAGACAACAATAAACCATTTACCGGTAAAATACGCATCTTTGGCAAGCAGGACTTTCCCGCCGGTTCCGAGATGGCAGATCGTGGTACATTGGAGGTAAGGAATGGTTTATTGCACGGCGAAGTTATCACATTCTATCCTCCGGCAAGCACAACCCGCAGATATAAAGAACACTACAAGAATGGAAAACTTGACGGAGAGTGCATTTATTTCAACATTCACGGTAAACTTGAACGGTGTGAAATATACAAAGATGGCAGAGCCATTGACACCAAGCATTACGATGAAAACAAAGTGTTAAGAACGCACATTTTTGAATCTGCTAAAGGAACAGAAACAATCCAGTACACCGCAGACAAAAAAGTGGAATCTCACATCTGTCGGGATAAGAAAGGCAGAGAAACAGGATTTTCTCAGAAGTTCCGTGACGGAAAAGTCTATGAGAAAGAGGAGTTGCTGCCCAATAGAACCCGCCGGGTGATAACTTATTATGATAACGGAAAAGTTGAATCTGATTATCATTATAAGGACAGTGGCACTTTCCAATACAAACATGGACGTTGTATCAATTACAATGAAGACGGCAGCGTTGCAAAGGAAGAAGTCTATAACAAAGGTAAGTTGCAGAAATAACTTTGCGGTGAATGATTATGAAACAATGTATTGACTGCGGCAAAGATATTCAGGATGCCGCCAAGATATGTCGCTTCTGCCGTGCCGAGCAGCCGCAGAATAATGCCGGATTGCTCAATAGCATCAGATCGCAAAGTAAATTGCATTGCACAGGTGGAATTGGTAAATCCATGGGAGTTTTTGTCGCAGCCAATTTCGCTGTTTTGTTACTGCTGCTCTTCGTTGTAAATACGATTGCACCGGAATATTCCACATCGGTATTCTGGTGCGTTTTGCTGTTCGGATGCTCTGTGCCGTTTATAATGCTTCTATTCAGCAAGGCTATTGCCAAATGGCAATTCGATATCCGGGAAATCAAGGCAGATTCTCCTGCTAATGAAAGAGAAAAGCTTCTGCTGGATTTAATTGTTGCGTTATCGGAACGGGCAAATTTACCCGCAGTGCCGGAAATCGGAATCTATCAGAGTGAAGAAATCAATGCATTTGCGACCGGATGTGGCAAGTCTCACGCGTTGATTGCTTTCAGCAGCGGTTTGCTTGAACAAATGTCCGAAGAGGATATTGCCGCAGTTGCTGCACATGAAACGGCTCATATCGCCAATGGGGATATGTTGACAATGACATTGCTTGAAGGCTTGATAAACTCAATTGTTATTGTTGTTGAATTCGCTATCGAGCAAACGGATTGGTACGAGAAGATGCGGGAGAAATCCAAATTTATCTCAATCATTGTGCAATTTATCATAGTCAATGTACTTATGTTTGCTGGTGATTTGGTATTGCTATGGTTCTCACGGCATCGTGAGTTTGAAGCCGATGAAACCGCAGCACGACTGGTTAGTCCTCAAGCTATGATTGGAGCATTACAAGCTCTTGGAGAGGATGACAATGCCGGATCCAAAACTGAAGCAGGAGCTCCATCAGCAGCTATGATGATATCCGCACCGCCAGCTTGGACAGATCTCTTTTCCACTCATCCTGCCCTGGAAAGAAGAATAGAATATATCAAGACAAAATTTAATTGCTGATAGGTAGCCCCCTCTGCCGGTGTGGTCCGGCAGAGGGGAGTGGTTATTTGTTTACGAGCTTGCTGACAAGTTTGATTGCAGCGATAGTTGCACCGACACCGGCGACAAAAGCGGTTGTCAACGCAGCAATAATCCAAGAATCATCTTGATTATCTTTAAGCGGATTATGGTCACGGTTCTCATTTTCATTCTCCATCAATATTTCCTTTCTGTTGGTGGTAAAAGACCGGGAGTTTTTACGCTCCCGGGATGACTTGATACAGTACGGGTGCATCACTTCCGTACTGGTTGTGCTGTAGGCCTCCGGTTTCCCGGACACTGCGTTACCGCAGCGTTGGCGAGCCTCTGGCGAATTACCATATTGCCGGACGCTTACCGTCCAGCCCGAAGCAGCGATTGAGTGCCATATACGACTGGTCAACCCGTAGCGGCGTATACTTTTTGATCGTTTCGGTAAAAGCGTTGAGCAACGAATAGCGTGTCGGTTCAGAGAACTCCGGATGTCGTGGGTTCTTAAATTCTTTGAAGACCGGTACGATATCGGAACTGTTGATCGCTCCAAGCTCGGCGGCTCTGACGATGCTTGATCTGGCTTCATCATCGTTTTTCAGGTAGATGATTTTCAAATCCTCGCAGACGGTCTCAAGCATAAGAAACTCGTTCTCAAGCTCATTCATCGCCACATCAACCAACTCGGTCAATTCGATCCGGCTGGTATGTCGCCGCTTGATTACGGTGGTTCCACCGAAAGCGAGATTGCTGCATACAGTAACGCTGATGCCTGCCGACAGCCCGACTGCAAAACTTTTATCGTGGCTATTCCGCAGTCCGATACAGCGGCTCCAATCAGAACTGTTGCTTTTATTGATTCGCATCACGCCGAACATCTTCTGTCCCTCACGAGCCAGACCGAAATTTTCATCGAGTATCTGCCAACTGTGGGCTTTTACCACATCGGTTACGGCATCGATTACCTCCATGTGAGGAACCGGTTTCCAACTCTCTGTGCCTCCGGGTGTCGGAACGAGAGCAACCTCATCCCGACTGACAAACTTACCATCGCACATCATAAGTCCCATAGTTACCTCCACTTTTTGCAACGGTCACGGTAGGGACATTCGCCACAGCCGAAGCCGCTTTCATTAGGATAGAAGTCACCGCTGATAACGCTCTTTTCGATACCAATGGCAAGCGAAACAAAACGCTCCAATTCGTTGTCGGTCCGCAACGTATAATAATTGTTGACACTCGGTGACTTCGCTTTGGTGTAAACGTCGAAACGGAACAGCGGTTTTTCTCCGTACTTCTGCTTGAACGCATAACAGAACGCAGTTGCTTGCAGATCTTTGTCAGCTTTACCAACCGGCCATTTCGCAGAAGCAGTCTTCCAGTCTACGATACAGTTGTCGTGCCCGTCCGTCACCACACAGTCAAATTCACCGATCAGCGGCTTGCTCAAACCGGGAACATTGACCGAAAAGGTTTCAGCCACTCGCAGAACTGCAAAGTCATCCTGCCAGTATTTACAAGCGACCTCAACCATCTTGAACCCGGTCTGCAGGAGGCTGTCGTAATCCTCATTGGCTTTATAAATAAGGTTTTCTGCAGCATCGGTTTCAGCCTTGAAGTAGTCCTCAAAGACGTCGCACACTTCTCGCTCGGACATATCTTTACCGATTCTGGCACGTTCAGAAAGAGCCGCGTGGAACGCTCTGCCAAACGGAAAGCAGGAACCGGTACGTTCCGGCTCTGCGTTGTCAATGTAACGGAACTTGTATTTCAGCGGACAGGTCAAATAGCACTGCATTGCCGAGTACGACCAGTGCGGCATCTCACGGAGCTTATCAATCCTCATGCCGCCCTCCAACTGTTGATGAGATCTGAACATTGCCGCTTGCTCATCTGCTCGACAGTCGCCACGCCATGCTGGGCGGCAATCTGCTGCGGAGTAATGCCTTTGGTACGTGCCAGATCAAGCATGAATTTAATCTGTTTGGGGCTCGCTGGGGGAGTGGGTTGACCGTGCCGATTTTGAGTATTTTGAACGCCATTTACCGGCGCAGAAGCGGGAGGATTTCCGTGTAATTCAGCTTCAACTGAATTACGTACCATTTCAAAGGTTTCGTGGATTTTGCTGTTGAGCTGCACCGAACTCAAACCGTCCGGAAGTTCAACTTCGATACTGGCGTGGTAACTCTGACTGGTGTACTCTCCCTCTGCAGGAACTTTCTTACTGTAAGAAGCATTGAGTTTTAACATAATCATTTCTCCTAAAATGACGAAGGACAGGCGGCACGATACCGTCTGTCCTTCATGGGGTGGTGTTGGTTTCAGATCGCCATGCGGATACGCTCGATGGCACGGCGGGCTTGGATGAAGTCGCGCTCTTTCTGCTTCTGAATCAAAGCGACTTCCTTAACCTTACGGCTCAATACCGTTGACTCCTCAAACATTGCCTTAATTTTGAGCTTGAAATCCTCAATGGCAGTACCGAGTTCATCCAAGGGATTGACGACCGGAGCGGCGTTCTGCGGCTCCACAACATTGGTGTTTTCAATTTCCATTTTCTTTTCCTCCTGTTTAGGTTGAATGGGATTTTTGTTAATTGTACGAATTGGCATGGCGATATACTGACCGGCACCACCTGAAGCAATCACCGGAACCAGACCGTCCGAATGAGCAGAGAAAGTATTGTATCCCTGCAGCAGCATCCGCAAAATGATTTCACGGTCGAGCATCAGAACGGCTCTCGGACGAACACCGGTAACAGTCGCAGAAGTATTCAGCTCAAAGTTCGGCTGAATACACGAAACAAGCGTAACCGAACCATCGGGCATTACGTTCAATTCCACGCCATTGGTATTCTTCTGACCGGGTATCATTTTGACCCAGTTCAGGACTTTTTCGATGTCGTGCAGAGTGATGCTGTAATCGTGACTTTCAGGTGATGGAATTACACCACGCCAGTTGGGGTACTGACCTTCCAACAGTTTACCGTGCCAGCTGAAGTTGCCGATCTCGATCTGAAAGAACTTGTCCCAGACCAGAAGCATTCCCATTTCAGAAGTTTTGGCAGTCAGCAATGCAGACGGAAACGGTATGGTCACATCTTTGGTCAGCGACAACACGCAAGGAAGATGCAACAACTGTTTACCATCCGTCGCTGTCACTCCTGCATTGGAAAGGTTGATTCCCTGCAACAATCTCCGATAATTGCTACGATCAACAACCGAAGCCGCCTGTGTCAGCAGTTCTCCAAAGTTCACTGGCAGTATTGCTGAAACCGCTTCCGCTGTCGGTTCTTCCAATTCCGGAAACTCAATGTACGTTCCAGAGAGTTCGATCGTTTCACTCCGTCCGATTCTGACCAGATCTTTCAGCTCCTTAAACGGCACACAGAAGTCGATTTCAGTTTCAGCGAACGCATCCACCGCCACCGAAACCGTTTCCACTCCATCCGTCGCCATAGCCCGGATGCCATTCTCATCACCGACAAAACGCACCGACCGGTACAGTTCCACCGGTGAAGTCTGGCACACCACCTTACCCAGCACCCGCAGGGCATCATTCAAAGTTTTCTTTTCAATTCTCATATTTACCTCCATGAGTTTGTTTGGGATACAAAACAGTTCAGCCTCACCGATCAAAAGACCGATGAGGCTGTATATTCGTGGAAGTAATATATATGTCAAATCAGATGATTATCTATTGTCTCAGACTCGTTAACATCGGAGTCTTGGAATTTGGAGGATTACTTGGAGCTTTTATTTTTAGTGTTAATGGCATAGGGAAATCAACTCCCAACAACAACGCCTCTCCTGCACCTAATACAGGCAAGAGAGATAAGGAATTTTTGTTCGCTGACGAGCAAGCACTCTCTATCGTTTTGCGATCTTGATCATTTATTAAACGATGAACAATGAATGTTCCAATTTGGCTTAATGTGCCTATTGGAATATCTCGAGGTATTTGAGTTGATAAACATAAAAAAAGACCATATTTCCTACATTCTTTTGCGATGGAATCAAACGCATCTAATGGTTGAGTTGAAAAGAAATCATCACTAACATTTTTGTTTAAAAATTGATGAGCTTCATCCAAACACATAACCAATGGTGAAGATAAAAATTTCCCTTCACGAGCAAACGATAACATATGCGATGCTAATGCATTTGCAACGATTTCTTTTGCAAAAAAAGATGATGGAACTTGCGAGAAACATATCCTTAAGATTTGTTCATCTTTAGATTTCAAAAAAGTATCAATTGCATCTGTTATAGATGTTAAATCAGGTATATCTTTTGAAAATCCAAACAGATTTGAAAAGATTGGATTGCTTAATAATTCTGCGATTCTGCAAATCAAAGAAGTTTGATAATCATAATCTTTCAGATTGCGATCTCCATAATAAGCATCCCCAAGACGAGATGATTGATATACGCACTCCTCATTAATCTGTCCAATTAAGTTATTTATATCAAAATCACATAGTGAATTATTTATTTTATCTCTATATACATAAAAACCGAGTTTTACTGGTCTTTTCTGCTGGTTTGCTTTCTGGAGTTGTCCTGCAGGAGTTATTGTTATTTGGCAGGAAGATGTTTTTGAGGAATATAAAGGATCTGTTTGAGCAATTCTTACCAACTTTAATGACCGAATAGCTTCTAACAAGATAGGTCTTTGAGACTGCCCTGTAGGACGCAACAAATAAAACAAATCAGCTATAGTCAATTTTGTATACGGGAAATATGCATCAGAGCCAAGAATATAATTTTTATCCGCGATTCCTTCATATTCTCCGGTTGCATCAATTAAAATAACTTTATTACAAGTTTGCTTTTTTAATGACTCTATCAGCCTTGCCACAGTCCAACTTTTTCCACCGCCTGTTGTACCGACAACAGCGCAATGTCTATTAAATATTGAATTTATTGAAACACTGCAAGGTAATCTATGAGATGACAACGCACCGATTTCTGCATAAACATTGCAGCATTCATCATTCTGGGCCCCGAATGATTTAATATAATCTTTCAACAAATTTTCAGAACATGCAAAAACTTTAGCTCCGATGGGGGGAAAATGAGCAACGGTCTTTTCAAGTTTATCAGGACAATACAAGTCGAATGAAAGCAATAATTCTGCAGTTGCGATTGGATGAAAAATTGATTCACTTTCGTGGATTGATTTTTCATCTATAGACTTTCGTTCACTATCCGGCAAGCTTAAATCTACAATTCGCGCAAGGAAACCATAGTGAACGCCTTCTATAACAACAAAATCACCTACATTTGCCCCATTAAATAAAGTTCCTTCATGGCGAAAATTGTTAAGTAATTTTGAAGATGGAAAATGTATTCGTACCCCTTGTGGCGAAACCTGATTTACATACCCCAAAAAACAAGAGCTATCAAAGATCTTTTTCATTATTTACCTCTTTGTACACTTCATTAATTGGGATATTTTTTGTTATTTCACTAAATGTTCCGAATATAATCGATACCTTCGACATAGCCCCGCGAAACATTTCTTTATAGAAGTCAATATTAATAGAATTTTGACTATTATAGTCAAGTATTACAAGATGCAACGAGGGGTTTTGTTTTACAGCTTCTACGATTACATTTTGTATATGCATATCTTGGAAGCCAAATCCCATTACCAGCAGTAGTACATTGTCCCGTCGTAAAGATTGCTGAAAACGAGACATCATTTCAAAAAAAGGTTGCCTATATGAACTTTCGTATTTATCCGATGCGGGATATATCATTAATGCATCACTGTTATCTTCGCTTGTTTGCACGACGTCATTCTCTGATAATTGCCAATCAATAGAACCATGCAACTTGTAAAGATGTATGACGTTTGGAATAAAACTGTCTTCGTTTTTAATTCTCGTCTTTTCGCGATTTACAATGTCTAAATCAAACCATCGTCCAGAGAATTTTCTAGGATGCGAAAAAGAAAAACCATCAATTACAATAAATCCTGCTTTGGAAGCAGCTTGCTCCCAAAGTGTATCATAATTTGTTGTAAATAGCTGAACTCGGCTTGAGTTGATTTTTCGAGCTGTTACCTTCCTCAAAAATTCTTCATGTGGAGCTTGAGCTTCATCTAACTGAAGGTTACAGTTCTTTCGTATAATGTTTTTTATGTCGTTTAATTCCGCTGTCACATCTCCGATTTTTAATTTTTGATATGTCTCTATATATGAAAGAGCATCTTCCAAATTTTTATTTCCCCAGAATTCTTGTTCTTTCACCTTTGAAATTTTAGCGCTTATTTCAGCTAATTTATCTTCGCATTCATCCCATAATTTTATTCTATCTTTTCCCTTGCGGTCTCCATTATCCATAGAGGTACCGGCTGCTGAAAGGATTGTAATATTTTCGAAATATTGAGTAAATAAATCAAAGCAAAAATCTTTAAAGATAGGTTTATAATCCGTGATTAATTTACCGTCACTATCCTTGAGATTTTCTCCATTTAATATCACGCCATTATCTTTGTTAATGCAAAGATATTCTTCTCCCTTATGAAAAATAATGATTTTTCTATCCAAATTTACCTCAACTGTTTCTGTTTGAATGATATTCTCAACGTTTTCTTGTTCTTTCACCATAATAAAAATCGCCTTATTTTAGTTTACTTCTCCGCAAATATCTTGCTCAAATTGCTGAAAGTTGAGCTTTCTTTGATCTGCATGGACGGGATGAAAAGATACTGCCATGCTTTGTAACCGTTGGCTTTTCCCCAGTTGGTTGCGACCTGACAATATTGGATGCCGCGTTTCTTTTTGGCAATAACATCGGGATCGTTGAGTTTATCTTCGCCCTTTACCTCAACGAGGTAAATTGTATCCTCTGTTTCCACAACAAAGTCCGGTTCGTAACGTTTGCCGCGATTATAGGTGATGTTGAACTGCATTTTTGCCGGACGCAACCAATTTTTGACCTCTGGCTCATATTCAAGTATTTTAGCCAATATCAATTCCGGTTTGCTGTCGAATTTTGCTTCGGCGAAAACACCTTTGGAAATACCCGTAAAAAGTACGGATTTGATATGCTCATCGGAACTGTCAAATTTGTCCCAGATGCTTTGCTTGCTGGCGTAAGAGTAATTGTTTTCCATGTTGGTATCGCTTACACCGATAACCTCTTCTTTGAGCAGAGAATTGCTGCATGAAAAATGCTGCATCATCTGGTTATAGATTTTGTCGGCGATGTCGTGCCGGTGCATCATAACAATATTTTTTGCCCCGTTATCCCCGAACTGTTCCAAGAAGTGATCATAGGCGGCAGAAATGAGTTTGAAAAGCAATTCCGAACACGCTTCATAATCAATTTCCGGTTTCTCACGAAGCAATGAAACAATTTCACGTAACGGGTTATAGTCGCCGAAGTCAATTTTTTCACCTTCCAGTTTTACCCGATCGGCAATATTCTGCAAGTTTTGAATGAGCAGATCTTCTCCGACGGGAACATAGGTGAATCCAGAGAGATCCAATTCAAAGTCGCCGAAAATATACTCTGTGACGCCCTCATCAGTAACTTTGATTCTGGGAATTGGAATATATTTATCCACAATCGCCTTGACCGTATGCGTAACTTCGTGACTGATCCAACCATAGAACGGATCTGCATTTTCATTGTAGGTATCGGCAAGGTCTTTGTTTTCGCTGACTTTTTTGGCAACTTTATCTGCGATATTCTTTTTGGTTTCATCAGAAAGTCTGCCTGTTTTGCTCTTTTGCATTTCAGCAATAACTTCGGACTGGACATCAGCTATTATCTCATCAATTACGGCATCGTTTTTATCGTTCTCTTCAATGCCGGTTTGGGCGTAAACGTCTGCTTTCTTCTGATCGGGGAAAGGCAACGCCGGTTGAGTGGTAATAACTTGTTCTTCCTTTTCTTCCGGATCAATTTTGATCACATTACCGGCTTTGAAAATAGAATCCCCGCTTTGAGCTTCAGAAATAACTTCATCAAATTTGTCGTGAGCGGTCAGATAAACGGCATCGACTACCTTATCTCCGGTGCGTTCTCCGTATGGCAAACGCAAACCGCGTCCGATGGTTTGCTCCCGCAAAACTTTGGAAGTGGCAGTACGTAAAGGCACGATGGTAAAGAGATTATTGACATCCCATCCCTCTTTCAAAACATTAACGTGGATGACGATCTCAACAGGATTATCCGGCTGCTCCACATCCAGCAGCAAACGGACATTTTCATCCCGTTCAGCCCCGGTTTGTTTGGAGTGAACTGTAATTGTCTTGCTGGCATACTTTCCATTTCTGAACTCTTTGGATTGAATGAAATCAAGAACCGTTTTGGCGTGTTCCGTATCTTTGCAAACCACCAGCATAAAAGGTTTCACGATATGCCGGTTGTTGTTTTTAGCATAAAGTTCCAGATGAGTTTTGACCCGTTCGTGACACTTGATGCCGTCAAGCAGCATAATTTTATCCAGCTGCTCATCTCCGAACTTATAAAAATCCATATCGCTGCGTCCGACTGCAAATGGAGTACGGGTGTAGCCGTCGGAAATCGCTTTTGACAGCGGGTATTCATAGACCACATTTTTGAATGGAATCTGCCTTGAACCGGAATTTACCAATGGGGTTGCCGTCAATTCCAATCCCAGAATTGGCCGGAGTTCATTCAGAGCCTGCATACCGCTTTTTGCCCGGTAGTGATGTGATTCATCCATAAGCATAACCAGATCATCCAGATTTGCAAGCTGATCGAAAAACGATTGACCGAGATACTCATTGACTTTCCGCATGGAAGCATCCATCGAATTGAATTTGTCGATATTGAAAACAAACAAATTCACGTCAGAAGCCGCAAAATCCAGCGGCTTCTGACGATATTCATCATCAGCGTAAACCCGTGGCGGTCTGGCAGCAAAGCAACTGCATCCTTTGAAAACATATTTTTTACTGCCGGGATCACCCAAATCGCTTTTGAGTTTGTTGTAAATGGTCAGGTTCGGAGCAACAACAAAAAAGTTCCGATATCCGTACTGACAGTACAAATAAGTGATAAATGCTCCCATCAGACGGGTTTTGCCGACACCGGTTGCCAGAGCGAAGGTCAACGACATAAAATTACGCTCAAAGTCCGTACATATCGGAAAGAGATTATTGACCGTTTCCAATGCAGAATCAAGCGGCATATCTTTTGACAGCTGTACTTCTTCCAGAATATCTGCCAGACGTTTCAATGATGTTTTCTGCGGACGACGCAGTGACATCACACCGCTGATATAATCGACATCAAACTGAGGAAATAACCGCTTCATTTGTCATCCTCCTGCGTTCCCGGCAAATCCTGACTTTCTTCCAGCAGACGGTCAAAATCGCTTTTATACATGTAATCCTGAATCACCCGGTATTTTTCAAATTCACTTTCGGCAAACTGTTTGGCAACTTCAGCACTAACTTTCCCGGCATTGGTCAAAAGATCAGCTTCGTTGAATTGCAGAAAAGCATCCAGTTTACCTGCCCACTCTGCCATCATCATTGGGATATGCCGCCGAGCCTGACGAATCGCATAATCCAGATACATGGTTACGATTTCATTGAGTTCGGCAAGCTCCTGATCTTTGAGATAATTTTTGGCGACGGAAACATCTGCTTTGACAATTTTACCGTCCGGAGCGTTTTTCCAGGTGGTCAAGCCCATATTCAAACTTTTGTGATTGGCACGCTCAACGATCAATTCGGCAGCGGTACTGTGGTGAACGGCAAAGTGCATTTTGTTTTGAACGGTTGCAAAAAAGGTTTTGGTAATATCGCTGTTGCGGTCATAATCAGCAGCAGTAGCGTAAAGATCGGTGATCTTCTGGTAGAAACGGCGTTCACTTGCCCGGATCTCCTGAATTTCACTGATCAGGTGTTCAAAGTAATCATCGTCAAAAATCTTACCATTTATCAGCCGTTCTTTATCCAGAACATATCCCTGTTTTGTAAAGGTTTCCAAAACACGGGTAGCCCATTGCCGGAACTCGGTTGCACGAGGGGATTTAGCCCGATAGCCGACTGCGATAATTGCGGGCAAACCGTAGAATTTATACTGATAGGTCTTGCCGTTATCAGCAACTTGTGCAAAATTTGCACAAGTTGAACTTTCGACCAGCTCCCCGTCGGCAAAGACATTCTGTAAATGCTTGGTAACTACCGAGCGATCAATATCAAACAACTGCCCGATTGCCTTTTGGGTAAGCCACACATTGCCGTCCTGAACCCGGACTTCAATGGTGTCAGATGAGTTATTTTCTTTAGCGAAAACGAGGAAGTCCGCCGTACTGTTGCGGATTTGCATTTTTTTAGTCATTGCATTCCTCCTCATCCTCATAAACAGGAGGATTAACGATATTGAGATTGTAATCTGCCACACCGAATTTGCAGCGGTCAAGGAGCATTTGCGGAATCTTTTTGATCGAGATTTCCTTATACGCCTTTTCAATGCCCTGATCAAAAGATTTGCAGGCGATAATCAGAAATTCCCCATCCTGCATCGTGTTTTTGATAGCATCCAGATGCTGGGCGGAAATATGAGTCGTGGTAACAAAAAGATAGGACTGCTCATTGCCGACAGATTGTTTCCAGAAACATTCCGCATCGGGCTGATAGTTGAATCCCTCGTGAAGAGCCACAGCAGCCGCCAGACGGTCAGCATCGTACTCTTTATTGATGACCGGTTCTCCGAAAGCATCCAGTTTGATGAGTGTCGGAGCAAGTTCATAGAACTTGTACCCGCCGCCTTTGGTCCATTTGACTGCTTTGGTAATACCGCCGGAATCTTCGCCTTTTATGACTTTATCCATACGGACTTTGCAGTGGGTATAGGCGTGATCCCCCATCTCAATACCGATCCATCGCCGCCCCATCTTGTGGGCAACCGCCGCAGTTGTACCTGATCCCAAAAAGGAATCCAAAACTAAATCACCGGGATTGGTGGCAAGGTCAAGAACTCTCCTGACTAACATTTCTGGTTTTTTGCTGTTTTTAAATTTTACACCACCTTCTTTTGCAATTCCTGCGAAATTGATGTCTGCCCAAAAATCTGTCAACAATTCAGTCGGCACAAGGGTTCCGTCAATATTACGCAGTTTTTCCTTATAAAAGGAAAGTGACCCACCATTAAGAACATAGATTGGATTATAATTTTCTCTTTCAATTACGATTACTTTCCATGGTGTTTCTTTCGATTCTGCCAATTTTTGTTTTAGCATATCTGATGGCTTATGTGGGTCTCTAACTGATACTACACTTTCTGCATATTCTAGGGCAATATCTCCTAACAAGCCATTTCTTACATCCTTCCAATTAGATCCCCATGCTTTTTTTGCATCCTTCCAATCCTTGAAGCCAAATTTTTCATACAGAATATCGACCAATTTCTTAAATGTCCATTCTGCCGGAGGCTGCTGTGGGTTTTCTATCAGCAAATCATAATTATCATCATAAGTAACTGGGATGCGCTGTGGAAAATATTGCATTTTTTGTTTGTCTTTGGCGTATAATAAGATATAGTCAGTCACTGTTAAAGGACCGGGATTTATTACCTTAAAGCCAGCTGGCGATGCTCTTTTTACCGAAATCATCTGTACAAAATTTGCTCGCCCCAAAACTTCATCGCACAGAACCTTCAAATACGCTTGTTCTTCATCATCAATCTGGATCCATATAGTGCCATCTTCAGAAAGTAAATTATGCAGAATTTCCAATCTGGGACGCATTAAATTTAACCATATTGAGTGTTCAAGATTGTCATCATAATGCTCAAATGCATTACCAGTATTGTACGGAGGATCAATGTAGATGCACTTGACCTGACCTGCAAATTTGCTTTCCAGAGCTTTCAGAGCAAGGAGATTGTCGCCGTGGATAAGCATATTGTCAAACGTTGCCGCCGTCAGCAGATCATCGGCAGATTCAGAGAAAGATTTGTCAGGAACTTCAATCAAAATCCGCGGTTCAACTTCGATTCTTTCCTCTTTGCCAACCCAAGTCAATTCCAGTTTATTTGCCATTGCTGACCTCCATATCCGGGACTGCTTCAACAATATCGGAGAAATCGCACTGGAGCTTATCGCAGATCTTCAGCAGCACATCCATACTGACATTCTTCCCGGCAACCATATTCGCCAAAGTAGATGAACTGATCCCGGTTGCCCGCTTGAGATCCGTTTTATTCATATTCTTATCGATCAGCAAATGCCAAAGCCGTTTATACGACACCACCATATTAAACAATCTCCATATTGGTACAAAATTTACTCTTCATACATAAATTAAACCCAATATCGCAAATTTCAAGTAAAGAGTTCGACTTTTCGGAACAAATCTTTATTTTCTCCATTCATTCTGCAATAAACTTATCCCCTCCCTGCAACTTTTATGCAGAAAGGGGATAAATTCAAATTTTGAATGATTGTTGTATCAATGTCTATTCTAAAATATTAACGTACCATAAACCGAGTAATTTAAATTTATTGCTAAATATACATTTTGAAATAAATTCAAAATAACCAGAAATACAGCAGGGTTTGTGTGGGAATTTTGGATGAAAATTTGAATAAATATCCCTCTGCAAGGTGGTTGCCTTGCAGAAGGAGCGAGGTTATTTTATGTTAAGGTAAAAGACCGGAATTGCTTCAAGCAATCGTACTGTCTTGCCATTCGGCAAGTCTATGTATTGTACAGACTGCGGATAGTGCGGAGCATCAAAATAAACGAACTCGATATCTGGATTTTCATAACAGTCCCCATTATAAAAAATTTGATGCCCCGGCCCCAGCCACAATTTACCGCGATAGGGAGTTAATGCTATATCCAACAGCATATGAAATGCGGGACAGAAGAATGTTTCATCATTCAAGTCTTCTTCTTTAATTGCAAATCCATACGGCAATGTAAAGATGATTTCGACACGATCATAAGCAATATTTTGCAATTCTTTTGGGATATTCATCTTTATAGCTCCCATTCCGCAAGTAACCAAGCGTTGACAGGGACATTCTGTTGTCGGTCCGATCACAAAAATATCCACACGAAATTTTGAACCCAAGGGATTTTTACATACATACAGCAGTGGACCGATTTGCTCATAGTAATGTTTTTTGCAGGCTTCGTACTCATCTTCTGAATAAAGCATTTTACATTCAGATTGTTCTTTCATTTTTGACTCCTTGTTATTTTTAGGGTTAGATATATTAAGTAGTGTGATTGTAATTAAATATGACAATCCGACAACTACCATTTATTCAGCGTACATCATTCAAAGGCATGATTTGAAACGAAGTCTTAAATGACATAAAAACAGCAAGGATTTGCCTGATGTTTCAGCCATAAACACAAGCGAAATCACTTCCGCAATACAAGGGGACTGCGGAAGTGATTTCAGCATATTTTGAGGATCTTGAAAGCATGACAGCTTTAGGCTTAAATCAAGGATTTTTAATCAAAATTAAGCATGTAACTGTCAAATTTACACTACCGTACCATCATTGAATTTCTTTCTATATTTCTCCGGAACTTTCCAATCCTCAAATATCATGTAATGATCTACTTTTTTCGGCTGCGAATAACCATAATGCCGACAATTGGATGTCAGATCCATTTCTTTAGAATAGACTTTTGCAAAATATGAAAATGTTTTATACGCTGTCAGGAATTGTCTCCAATTCTCTCCATTATCTTTTGCAGCATCTACCGGTCGCCTTAACATAACGAAGTGATCGTATGCATTGGCAAAATGGACGCAGCCGGTTATTCTGACACACTTATCCCACACATTCTTAATTATTTCTATGCTGCGTTGTGGATGTTGTGTAACAGATCCGTTTAGCCATATTGCCAAATGAAAATGATTATGATACGATGTATCCCGTTCCCTTACCCAGAAGTACGCCGGATCAAAACCCTGAGCCGTAAGCTGGCGGTACATTTCATGACAAAACTGAACAATTGCAACGTTATCCAGAGTTTCAAAATTGAACATCACTGGGAATTTCAAAGTTACAGTAAAGAATAGAACTTTATTGTGTGCGATTTGATAATCACTGAAAATTTTCAGTCCCATATCCAGGATTTCTTTTATAAATCCCTGTTCTGAATGTTCTCCGTTGTAAAGCGGCAGTTCACGACCTCCGACTGTATAAGTCGGACCATAAATGATTGTACTTCTCATATAAACTCCTTTCGTTTTTTTAAGGGTTATATGAGGATAGTTGTTTGTAATAAAATATACAGTTTGTATTCTTAATGAATTGATTGATATTTGTTTATATAAATTTATTATATGCTTTATACATTACATATATACCCAGAACAACAAATGTTATTAAAGCATAAAAATATAGCACAAGAGCCCCCTGAAGCTCCTGTGCCATATGATTTCAGCTTGCAATAAGTCATGTCTACTTATTGCAAATCGGCATTCCCTTTTTTATACTTGGCAAGTAGTGCTTTAATGTACTTTCCTCCATACCGAAGAAATCTGCTATCGCTTTATTTGACAATAATTTCAAATCATATAAAGTTTTGATTTTCAGATTACGTTCTTTAACATCCAGCGATTCTTTTCCATTTGCGAGCATTGTTACCCACCGCCAGCATTCCTGTTTGTCCTCGCTGCCGCCTTTATGCTTTGACTTAACCAATTTAATATGCAACGGTTGTAAATCAGTCTTTGAAACATCTCTGGCTTTTTCGACTGTAACTGTCAATGAAATTGAATTATCCTCTTCAAGAGCCCGTCTTAATCGGATGACATTATCAAGAGTAGCAGATCGAAGACTTGTGCCGCGTTGATCACCATTTTTGCCGCTGTGATGCAAACAGCAGGAGGCTACTCCAGCATTTGACAACTGGCGAAGCCAGGCAAAGAAAGTCATCCAGTTTTTTTGACTGTCACTGCCGCCGGTTAAAGTGGAAAGATTATCGAATATTACAAAGTCTATTTGTTCCGTTGTGCCAAGGTTAAGCATTTTCGATACCATATCCCGATGTTTGGGATTTTCGCCTGCCAAATTCCAGTCGCTTTTTGCGACTAATTTGTATTTCAACATCGGGACATCAGTTCCCTTGTATTGCCGGGAGTAAAAATCTTTCAGCATCCGTAAGCGTTTAAAAAAACTTCCCTTGCTCATTTCGCTGTCGATATATAAAACCCGTAATGTTTTGTTTTTAACCGCTTTCCATGTCGGTGAACGCATATCAAATAAATTTGCACCATGAACCATTGCCAACGCCAAACTTTGGGCAAAGAATGTTTTACCTACATTAGGTTCACTGTAAATCATACTGATGCTTCTACGGCGGAACAGTGGTTCAAAAATAAACTTCTCCTCTTCACATTTTAAAGATTCATCGTCAAAAGTGATACTGTCTGCAAATTCTTTTGAGTCTGTTAACTTCGGCATTTTTATTTCAAGCTGCGTTGCCAACTCTTTCAACTTTTCCGGTTTAAAATACTCTTTTTTGCAAGGCTGTACTAAAAATAGTCGAGGGAAAATTTCTTCACTACCCAACAGCTGTTTCAAATATGTATAAAATCCTAAAGCCGCAGCAACAGATTCTGTTTTGCTTGGATCAAACAAATAATATATTGCAGATTTATTGCGAAGCGGTCGCAAGTCTACCTTGTCAATAGTTTTATCCTTGCCGTACCAACTGGTAACAACAATGTCAGTTAATTTCCCAAGCTCCTGCTCAAGTTGCTGCAATTCTTTTTTATCATCTGCTTTTTGTTTTTCAATACCTTCTTTAATCAGAGACACACAATGCGCAAAAACATCAAATTCTTCGTTGATATAAGTAGGAAATATGCCTGATGTTGGTTGGGGATTCTGCTTGAATTTGCTACGGCGTTCGTTGTAAGGTTTAAATAAACAATTCAGTAGTAATGGCAGGTTGCGTATATTTTTATATTTGTTAAAATTAATATGAAAATTCTCGTCATCACTCATGTAATCAATATCGTCCAAAGTCGTTACACAAAAGAATGCATATTCAAATTGCGAAGAAAATTTAGTGTTTCTACCTTCTGACATCATATTGCTAGAATTAAAATTACCTGGATAATTTTGTTCATATTCAGGAAACTTTTTTTGTAATTGCGGCTCAATGTCCTGCCATAGCTTGTCATAAAGTGGCTGTAAATGATTTTTATAACGATCCTGATGTTTCAATTCAACAATTCTATCCTGAAGTTTCCGTATCTTCAGCTTTGATTCCATGGAATACCTATGTGCAGCGGTCAAAGAATCACAAACAATAACCGCAGTACATCGTTCGGATTTTCGTATTGAATTCAAATTGTAAAGCGGTATTTTATCCTGCCAAGGAACTGAAATAACGCGACAAGGTGTCTGGTCAATACTCTTACTCCAGTAGGTTTCGACGCTATCTATTTTGTTATCTTGTAGAAATATTCTCCCTGTAATAGATTGATTATCCAGAAATGTGATAACATTTTCATCTTCTTCAATATCTTTATATACGACACTTTGACTTACTTGAGACCACCTTGTCCGATGATCAAAATTGACCTTTTCAAAAGGATCTTCCAGAGAAATTTTAAATTTGTTTGCCAATATTCTGGCGGCATCTAAATTATCTTGCAATTCCTCCTGTTCGCAATACAAATCAAGCAACGACATATTTAAATCTTCGAGCTTTTCATCAACATGAACAATATCTCCGGGCATATATCTCTGGCGACGGAGAAATCTTGCAAGTTTAGCTGTTAATAAGATACTGGCATCAAGAAAGCCATGTGCTTTATCAAGTTTTCCCATATCGGATTTCAACATTTCCAAAATTGTTAACATATTCGGGTTGTCGATATCTTTTCCAATAAAATCTTTCGCTGCTTTTTGAAATTCTGAATAATTATCTATTTGAACAACATCTTTAATCGCTTGCGGACGGCGGAAAATCAAATAATCCTTAAATTCGTAATGATTGCCTTTAGGAATTGCCGATGGGAAACATTCAAAAAAATAAGGTTCTCCAAGAGCAGAATACAGCATTAAATTAACCTTCCCCATCAATACATTGTTGGTATGGTCTTTAGTGTATTCCTCATGGCTCATCATATCAAATAATTTGTGTGTTGTCTCTTTTGTAAGCATAATTTTATAATTCCTTTATGTTTTTATGCGTATTATAAGGCATAATTTTACATATAAAAGTATGTTTAACACACATAAAATACACTATAAAAGGTATTATTCAAGCTAAATATAAGCATAAAAGACGTTATTTTTGAGCCATGAATGTATGAAATTAGCTCCTCTACTCTCGTAAAACTGCCATTATTTCACGCTTTTGACTTACCGTCAAAAGGCTTTCCAAACAGGCAGCAAGCCGGGGAATTTGAGATGCAGAAAGGTTAGAAATCACCGTCTCAAAGGGAGTACCTTGCGATGGTATTTCTCCCAATACCGGCAGTGATTTGACGGCATTGACTTTGGTGTCCAGAGCGACATGGGTATAACGGGCTGTCATGTCAACAGTGGTGTGACCTATCAAATCCCGAACCACCAGAGGGTTTACGCCGCTGTTGATCAGCATACTCACATACGAATGCCGGAACGCATGAAAGCCCAGCCGGGAAACATTACGCAGTCGCCTTGTTTCGCCTTCATCGACCGCTTGAAATCCTGCTGCTTCAATCAACTTTTTCGTATCCCTTGAAATGCCTCCCGGATTGTGTTTATAACGTTCTGCCACTTGCGGTAATACATATTCACTTTCCTGCGGAATCGTTTTCAATGCTTCAAAAAGCACATCGCTCATTGGAATTTCCACCCGTTTGCGGCTGGTCGTGGCGGTCTTATGCGGCATGAAACGGATCAACCGGTGTTCCAGATCAACCGCCCGCCATTTCAATAAACACAAATCTCCACACCGAGCCCCGGTGTATAATGCCAGTTTATACAGCACCATCATTTCTTCTTTGTAAAGGATGTGGTAATCCGGAGATTGAAGCGTTTCCCAGATCTTCTGCAGCTGTTCGGTCGTAAAGGCTTGCCGTATTTCCGCGCAGCCCGGCTTCTTCTTGAACTCCGCAAAGGGATTCTGTTCTTTGCACAATAGCCGGAATACTCTCTTAAGGACATCCAGATTGCTGTTGTAGGTTTTCGCCGAAATTCCACGTTTCCAGTTGTAAGTCAGAAAGTCTTGAGCAATATGCTCTGTCACATCCGCTACGGTTTTTACACCGTAGCCGGATGTAAACGCAATCAATCGGTTTAAGGTGCTGTGATAATTGCCCCGGTGATGGGGCGAAATTTCCGGAGCTGACGGATGATCAAAGAATGCCTGCTCGATACGCTCAATCGGTTCTTTGCAGAGGTGCAGTAAATCTCTGGTTTCGGCGATCTGTTGGATTACCTGTTCTTTGGTTTTGAGTTGGTGAAGAGCGAAAAGTTCCTCCGACCATTTGGCTGCCACAGCTTCCGCTTCAGCCAGATCGGTTACTTTTACGCCATTGAAATTTTTGATAACTTTGGATGTACTTTTGCCGTCAACATCCCGATACCGCCAATGAAAATAGTTGCTTCTTTTGACCACGCTGCCGATGTAGTTTTTCATGCATTTTCAGCGTGAATTATGCCGCTTTGTGTGCAAAATCCGCATTTTGAGCTTAAAAATAATCCCTCATAACCTGAAGGCCGTAGGTTCAATTCCTACCCCCGCTACCAAAAAATTTCACGCCTGACTAAGTCAGGCGTTTTTCTTTGTCTAAATTGCTGACTACAAAAGAGTTACGACTTAACAAAATCAAGCAGAATGCTCTCTAAAACAGAGAAAAACCACCCGATTTTTCATAAAAATCCTCTCTAATTCTCTGTTCTTTCAAGGACTTCAGAGCGTCAAAAGAAAGCAAATTTTATTACAACCTATTGAAAAATAAACAAATCTGATATAACACGGATTTTGAATTCTGCACTATACCGATGGTTGGTTCTGTGTTCTTGCTTCATAAAAAATGCACCTCAAAGGTTGTGTCCAACTTTTGGGGTGCACATCAGGATGGCTCCGGTGTTTTCTGTTTTATGCCTGGACCGTCAGGAGATCAAGCCACATCTTCGGGCTTGAGCTGTTTATCGACCATGGCACAGACGCAGGAGTCGGACCAGACATTGACGCCCGTTTCGATCATATCGATGATGGTGTAGATGGGCAGGATGATACCGAGGATCCCCACCGGTGCACCCACACCCGTCATCAGAGAAAGGGTCAGGAAGTAGCAGCCCATCGGCACACCGGCATTGCCGACAGCGGAGATCACGGAGATCAGGACCCACAACGTGACCGTAGTGAAGTTCAGTTCCACATTGCCGCTCTGCATCACAAAGAGGGATGTGACAAGGATAAAGGCGGCACAACCGTTCATGTTGATGGTACAGCACAGCGGCAGCACAAAACGGGAAACTTCCTTCTTCGCTTTCTGATTATTTTCCGCAGAGGAGATCGTAACAGGCAGCGTGGCAACAGAACTCTTGGTGAAAAACGCCATCATCACTGCCGGCAGCATATTTTTGAAAACATTCAGCGGATTGATGCGGCAGACCAGAAGGAACAGCGGAAGGATCACGCAGAACTGCAACAGATTCCCGCCCAGCACCACTGCCACATATTTACCGATGGAACCGACCAGTTCGCCGGCTCCGCTGATCTGGGCGGAAAGCTGCGCGGCAAACGCCACGATCCCAAGCGGCAGCGCCCAGACAAGCGCTTTGATCAGCACAAAAAACAATTCCTGCAAGCCGTTGATCCCCTTCAGAAGGATCTGCACATTTTCCGTCTGGGGCATCAGCGCAAGAGCAAGTCCGATCGCCGCAGCCACAAGAAGAATACTCAGCACATTGCCGCTGCTGACAGGTTTGACAACGTTGTCCGGCACAACAGAAAGAATATGATCGTACACCGTGGGTGTGGCTTTCAGCGCTTTTTTGTCAAGGGTCTGTTCCACAGTGACCTGCCCCTTTGCAATTTCTTCCGTACCAATGCTTTCCGGCTGGATCATCTTGTAAAGGACAGCTCCGACGATGGATGCCGCAAGAGTCGTTGCCAGCGTAAAGAAAATGGTGTACTTGAAGATTTTGCCGGTCCCCTTCTTCGCACCCAGCATGGCAAGGGTGGTGGTAACTGCCAGTGCAATGGTCGGAATTGCAACAAACTGAAAGAGTTTTGTGTAAACTGTTGCAACAAAATCACAGGCTTCTTTCAACCACTGCACATGCAGCAGCCCCAGAACTGCACCGATGATCAGTGCCGACATCCAGATGATAAATTGCGTCCAGTTGAACCCGACTTTCTTCGCTTCGTTTTCCATGATCGTTCCTTTGTTGTTATGATGATCTGATCTTTTGATTCTTACAGATATTTAAAATAGCACAACTTCCCCTTTTTTCAACATCTGCCTGCGGGACCGTTTGAAATTATCTGCTCCGGAGAGTATATTTGAAGGAAACAAAACTCAGATGAGGTATGACAATGGAATTTTCTCCCGACAGGATCTACTGGCAGGCGCACCGGGGCGGCGGCGGCAATGAAGCACCCGACAACACGCTCCGTGCGATGGAATACGGTTGGGAATTGGGCGGTATCCCTGAAGCGGATATCCGGATCACAGCCGATCACGAAGTCATCTGTCTGCACGATAATTCTCTGGAACGCACCACGGATGCCCCGCCGGAAATCGCAAAAAAAGCCATCAAAGAACTGACACTGGCAGAAATCAGAAAATACGATGCCGGACGCAAATTCCATCCGCGTTTCGCCGGTGAGAAAGTCCCTGCGCTGCGCGAAGTGTTTGAACAGATGCGGCGCGATCCGCAGAAAATGCTTTATGCCGACATCAAAAATTATGATGCGGCACTTTTTCCGGTACTGCTGGAAAAATTCGCCAGTCTGGTCCGGGAATACGGCGTGGCAGATCAGATCATTGCCGCCGGATGCGATTATGAACTCAACTGCCGTCTGCACGATCATATTCCCGGAATCAAAACCATGCAGTGGATCGGCGGTGATCCGGCAGCACGGATGAAAATTTTTCATTCGCTGGCAGAAAAAAAATTCGCCGGGCTGGATATGGTGCAGCTGCATCTGGTCATTGCAGCAAATCGGGTGGACGGCTGGATCTATGATCTGCCGCTGGAAGACATCCGTTCTGCCTTCCGCATCCTCGGAACACGGCTGGAAGTCTTTCCATTCGGCGCATTTACGGAAGATGCCATCAAAACATTGCTGAACATCGGCATCCGGCAGTTTGCAACGGATGAGCCGCTGCGGTTCAGTACCGTCCTGAAAAAACTTTTGAACGATAAGCGGATACGGATATGAACTTTACACTTTCAGAAATCACACATTTTGCGCTCCTTTCCGGTGTTCCGGAAGCGTTTTTCGGATTCATTTTTGAGGAATGGCGTTACCACGGCATCACAAAACTCGGCTTCTGCGGAGCCATTCTGGATCAGGCACTCAAAGATCACGAATTCGCTGAAAAACTCTTCGCCCGTGCGGAAAAACACGGCGTCCGTTTCTCCGATGCTCATGTGCCGTGGACAAAAGAATGGGCATTGAACACACCCGATGAATACCGGGCGGAAATGTTGAAAAATGTTCAGAGCGCATTGGAGATCTGTGGCGAAGCGGGCTGTACCACCATGGTCATTCACATCGGCGATAACATCTGCTTGAATGACGACTGGGATGTCATCGGTCCGAAGGGGCGGGACTGGCTGGATGATTCGCTGGAGAAACTGCTCCCCATCGCTGAAAAAAATAAAGTGATCCTCTGTATCGAAAATATCATGGCGCCCGCAGATCAACCCGATGAACTGATCCGCTGTTTCCAAAAATTCCCCTCCTCTTATTTCGGTTGCTGCTACGATTCCGGTCACGCCAATGTGATGGAATATTTTCCCGGGAAAGATCCCTCCGGACTCCACCCGTGGATCAAAGATTCTCTCTGGCGCGGCAAACCGCAGTTTTACCGCGGAAATGCGCTGAAAGAACTGCTGCCGTACATCGTCACCTGCCATCTGCACGACAACGATCGTTATGCGGATCAGCATCTGCCGCCCGGTCAAGGTAAAATCAACTGGCAGGAAGTCCTTGCTCTTCTGAAACAGGCGCCGAACCTGAAGACCATTCAGAACGAGTCATCTCTGCTCCACGGAGACGGAATGCCGCTTGAGACGATGCTCAAACATTTTGAAAATGCGGGCTTCTCCCGCTGAAAACTTACAGGCGGCGTTTATGGATCTGAAAACAGGACTGGTGCTGGAAGGCGGCGCGATGCGGGGCGTATTCTCCGCCGGTATCATGGATGTCATGATGGAGAACGGTCTCCGTTTTGACGGCATTGCCGGGGTCTCGGCGGGCGCGGCATTCGGCTGCAATGTCAAGTCGCACCAGATCGGCAGGGTGATCCGCTACAACAAGCGGTTCTGCCGCGATAAACGGTACTGCAGCTGGCGATCCCGATGGAAAACCGGCGATCTCTTCGGCGCTGATTTCTGTTACCGGGAACTGCCGGAGGTCCTTGATCCCTTCGATGTAAAAACATACAACAGCGACCCCACAGAATTTTATCTCGTCTGCACCGATGTCCATACGGGGAAAGCCCATTATCAACGCTGTCCCGTGGCGGATGCGGAATGTTTTGAATGGATGCGCGCCTCTGCGTCCATGCCGCTGGTCTCCCGGATCGTCCCTGTGGGCGGCGGGGAATATCTTGACGGCGCCATGGCAGATTCCATCCCCCTGCGTTTTTTTGAATCTCTGGGCTACAACCGGAATGTTGTGATCCTGACTCAGCCCGCCGGTTACATCAAAAAACCGTCCAGAGCCATGTGGCTGATGCGGATTTTTCTGCGGAAGTACCCGGCTCTGCTCCGGGTCTTGGAAAAACGCCACGCGATGTACAACGAAACGGTGCAATACATCGAAGAACAGGCAGCCGCAGGAAAAATCTTTCTCTTCCGTCCGGAGGAGCCGCTGCCCATCGGGCGGATCTGCCACGATCCGGAGCGTCTCCAGCAAACATACGACATCGGCAGGGCTCTGGCAGAAAAACATCTTCAGGACCTGAAAACTTTTCTTCAACGATAGCACAAGGAGTGGACAATGAAAAAGTTACTGATCCTGTTCCTGATCCTGATCTCCGCCGCAGAAATATACGCCCATAACCCCGCAGTCATTTTTATGGGGCAGTATCTGTTCAATGTCCGGACGACGCCTCTGCAGCTGACGGTATGGCCGCTGCTCCTGTGCAATCAGGACCGGGTAAAGATCTATGGTCTGCATCTCGCCGTCTCTCCGTTGGCATATCAGGAAACGCTTTACGGCGTCAGCACCGGCGTGATCATGGGCAGCGACGATCACTACGGGCTTTCTGCCAGTCTGATCGGGATGGGCAATAACAATTCGGGGATCAGTATTGCCCTGTACAACAGCTGGGAAAGTTTTTCCGCAGTATCTCTGGGGCTTGTCAACCGCAGTCACCGTTACCACAAAGACAGCCGGAACCTGATACAGATCGGACTTTACAATGAGGCGGCAAACGGTTTGCAGATCGGATTGCTCAATCATAATCCGAACGCTCTGATCCCGTGGATGCCGTTCTTCAATTATTCGGGCAGAACTGCAGAAAAAGAGGCAGATCCGCCTCAATCGTAAAGCCCGGAATCGATTTTCTCCTGAACGATCTGCGTCAGTTTTCCGGGCGTGAACCGTTCTGCGAAGCCGCCGCCGATACTCTTCACCGCCATCTGATACTGAAGCAGAAGCTGATCCTTTTTCAGCCACGCGGTTTCACTTGTCACGCGGTCAAGCGCAGAAATCACATCCGCCGCAATGGAATCGTAGTACGCCGCCAGGCACGACGCAACATCTGCGGTGGCTGTTTTACATTCGTGATAACGGACCATACCGTTGATGTGAAGCACTTTTGTGCGGGGATAATGGGAACACATCAGGTTCCACGGTTCTCCGTCCGGCAGCGTGCTGTCGCCGCTGTTTCTGAAATCGGTCCGGAGCAGAACGGCGGGCATATCCGTCATCTTGGCGAAACAGAATTCCACCACCGTACCGGAATCCGGATCGGTGCCGTCAAAATTTGCCACGATCACATCGCAGCTGTAAAGCAGATCAAAATCGGCATCACGGATACTTCGGGAGGTCCGGTTCGTGACTTCACATTCCCCGTTCTGCGGCAGCATGGGCAGATAACGGTCTCCGGAGAGCTTGCGGATCGCCTCTGCCAGCATGACATTTCCCCCCAGATCTTTGGCATCAAAAAGGTCTCCGGCAAAATAGATTTTCAATGGTTTTCGGTTCATCGCTGCGACTCCATCTGTTGTTGATTTGTTCTGTCTCTAAAATAGCACGATCAGAACGGATTGCAAGAAAATTCAGAAAAATTGCATCTGTCGCAGCTCCCTTTTCACCGTGACTTGATTTTTCGCGCGCGCGGGGCTATATTAGTCCGGAACATCAATCAAAATGGAGCTGAATATGAAAACGCCCGATCACGAAACTCTGGTGGTGCTGATCCACGGCTTCTGCCGCGGCGCTGTGGATATGCAATTCTGGAAAAAAACACTGGAACAGGATTTTGCCCACATCATCACCCCGGATCTGCCAACCCGCTACGGAAGTTTTGAACAATGTCTGGAAGTTCTGGCAGACAACATCGCCGCTGCGCATCCCGAACGTTTCAAACAACTCTGTTTTGCCGGACACAGTATGGGCGGTCTGATGGCACGGGAATATCTCCAGCGGAACAGACACGCGTGCGCGCACACGAAACGGCTCGTCTGCGTCGGAACGCCCCATTACGGATCAAAACTGGCAGACATCGCCCTGCTTATGCCCTTCGCCGGAAGGATCTGGAAACCGCTGCACGCTCTGAAATGTTCCGCAAGAAAAACCGTTACCACACCCGAAATCGACGGTCTGGAGATCGGCGCCATCATCAGCACCAACAACGGCCACTGGCCCGGAAAACTTTTCCTCAGCAAAGAATCGGATGGTCTGGTGGAACGGTTCTCCGCACACGCGCCGGATGCAAAACACATCGCATACACCAATGCGGCACATATCCCCATGCAGTTCGATGCCGCCACCGCTGAATTGATCCGTTCGTTCCTGCTCCACGGCACATTCTGACCGGAGAAAAAAAATGACAGCCATACTGATCACACTGGCAGTTGTAATCCTGATCCTGGGCGCAGTACCCCTTCTGCTCTGTCTGCTGCCCGATACCCGGAACTGCAGCGATAACTGGATCGTTACCCTGAAAATCGTCCCTGCCGCGCTGATCGTTTCCCTCATCCTGCTGCGTCTGTTGTGGCTGCTGCCCGGACCGTGGGATTATGTGATCGCCATTGCCGCGGGCGTGTTCACGATGTACCGTCTGGGAAAATTCCTCCGGAAAAAAGCGCAGGCGGAAAACCGTTTTTCCTTCCTGCCCATGATCGTGATCCTGCCCGGATATATTGCGCTGACGGTTTTCCTGATTTTCGTGTCATGGCTGGTCATATTTTTTACGGATCTGGCAGACGGCGTACTGCAGAGCGACTGGCAGATCTCCCCCCTGCTCCGGATAGAAAACACGCAGATCGATCTTGAAACGATCCCGACACATCCCTTTCTGGTGGAATATGAATACCGCATCCGTGTTTCACAGAACGGCACGGAACGGATCTGGCATCTCATTCCCAATTACGGCGGACATACCGACTTCGGACTTTTTCAGTTGAAAGACGGCAGACATCTCCTCCGGAACAAAGATGCGGATTATATTCTTGACAGCCGCAACGGCTCCATTCTCCTGCTGGGAAGTTTCAACGGAAATTTCTATACCGTTCCCCTGCCCGGCGGAAAAATCAATTCCGGTTCTGCATTTTTTGAACAGGAAAACAAAGTTGTTATCGAACTCAATTCCGTACTTTACACCGCAACTCCCGCCGGTGATGTGCTGAATGATATGGTCAGGATCAACTCTATCAGCCCCTCCCCCAGAAAAACAGAACCGCACTGATTTTTGCGCAACGCGAATCTTTTTTTACTTTTTTGTCCGAAATCGACTTGACAATCATAATTACAGATGTATAGTAATAGCACACCAACCTAATGTGCTCGGGTGGCGAAATGGCAGACGCGCTAGCTTGAGGTGCTAGTGGGGCGACCCATGGGAGTTCGAGTCTCCCCTCGAGCACCATTTTTTTTGCCCTGATTCCGGATAAGTTTTCTGCAAACATAAGATCGCTGCATTCTTCTGCTTTTCTGAAAAATGGCAGTCTGCGGGGCAGATTTCAGACACAAAAAAAGAGCCGGGAGTTCAGTCCCGACTCTCTTGTCCCGCCTTCCCGATCAGCTCAATCATCAACTTCGACGGGAATCAGATAAGTTCCGGTTTTCTTTTTGGTTCTGCCCCGGAAGTTTTTCTTTTTCTTGGTAACGACTTTTTTCACCCGGATCGTTTTGCCGCCGTCGATTTCTTCCAGCTGTTCCCGGTTCAGTTCCACTGCTGCTTCTGCCGCTTTGATTTCTTTGTCGTTCATTGTTCTGATCCTTTCATTGTGTTGTGTTGTTCTTGTTGTTTCTGCCCTGATAACGAAACAAAAAACAAAAGGTTACAGCTTTTTTCAAAAATCTGAAATTTTTCTGAAAAACGGCAGTCAGAAGGGCAAAAAAAAGGACCTGCGTTATGACGCAAGCCCTGAAATTTCAAAATGGTGGTGGGGGATGGATTGCGCTCTTCTCATTCGCGCGCACCTGCGGTGTCGAACCAGGATGGTTCTCATCTGCGGCGTAACGCCGCTCCGTATGCTGTCGCATCCGGCATCCCCCATCCACAGACAAAAAAAAGGACCTGCGTTATGACGCAAGCCCTGAAATTTCAAAATGGTGGTGGGGGATGGATTCGAACCATCGAAGGCATGGCCGGTAGATTTACAGTCTACTGCATTTGACCGCTCTGCAACCCCACCAAAAGGGTTTCGATGAACTTACATGGAGCGGGTAAAGGGAATCGAACCCTCACAATCAGCTTGGAAGGCTGATGTTCTACCGTTGAACTATACCCGCAATTCTGCAAAATTCAACATAGCACTTACTATACAACATTTCGTATGAAATGCAAGTGCGATTTGTAAAAAAAATCGAAAAAAGTAAGAGATCCGTGCAGAAAAACCTTACGCCGTCAGCCGCACAAAAGAAAATCACTTCTGCGCAATACGCTTGAAGCCCCAGTTCAAAAGATTTTTGACATACCCGTCACGCTCTTTGGCTGAGCCGAAACCCGTCACGATCGCAAGCAATGTCCGGTCGTTCCGCGTGCAGACCGCCGCCACACAGAAGCCCGCATTGAGCGTAAAACCGGTCTTGATCCCGGACACACCCTGACAGGAATAACGCCCGCCGGGCAGCAGATGATTGTGATTGACAAGATCATTTTTTGTCCGGAAAGTCCCGATGCGCATGGACGACCATTCACGCAATTCAGGATAGGTGAGAAAGACTTCGCAGGCGCGCACAAGATCCGTCACCGTGCTTTTGTTGTCGGGATGCTCTTTTCTCCCCGGCAGACCGTGAGCGTTATAGAAAACGGTATTCTCCATACCGAGTTCACGCGCGCGCGTGTTCATTCTATTGATAAATGTCTGGGCGGAACCATTGCCGAACGCCTGAGCCAGCAAATGTGTCGCATCGTTTGCGCTCCGGATCGCCGCTGCCAGCATCAGTTTTTCCACGGGGAAAGATTGTTCCGCCGGCTGAAAACGGACACCGCTCGGGGGGACGGCGCGCGCTTCGGGAGTAATTTGGATCGGGGAATTCAAATGCAAATCTGCATCCGCTTTCAACATATCCTCATACACCAGAAGCAATGTCATGATCTTGGTCAGGGAGGCAATGGGGACCTGCTTCAGAGAATCTTTCTGCCAGAGAACTTTCCGGTTATCCATATCCACAAGGATACCGGTGGCGCGTTTGGCTGTTCCCTTCCACATCTGCGGCGGACCGTTGGGATGAAGCACGGCGGAACGACGGTCAAGATCCTTCGGCATACCGGTATATTTTTTACCCGTTACACGTTTGATCTGCGTCTCTGCCGACGCGGGCGTGACTGTTTTTTCAGGCACGGCTGCCGGACCCGGCTGAACCACCGGGGGGACCGTGACCGGACCCGCTGTCGGCGGAACATCCGGCGTGGGGTCAACGGCGGGCGGAACATACACATCTTCCGTTCCGGTTTGATCCGGTGCGGAAGATGCGGGCGAACCGGGAGACAGTGCCAGAAACAGTACAAGAACATGTACTGCCAGGATCACGATGACCGTAAAAACAATGGCTGTTTTGCTCATGATCGCACAGATACGGGACTCAGTCCTCGTCGTCAGGTGCGGCAGCAGCCTTGTTCAATGCGGTAAACAAAGCCAGGATCGCCGCCTGGTCGATATTGGAATGGCGTCCGGCGCCATAGAACAGCATATTGTCTTTCATCCGGCGCACACCCACGAAAGCGAGGGCATCGGCATCGGCACTGAAGCCCATGGTCCGTTCGGAAAAGTCTTCCAGAATGAACTCAAAAAGTCCGGCATGACTGCGGATCGCCTTGACGGTGGCAGAGATAGGACCGTTGCCGCGTCCCTGGATCTCCATTTCCTCGCCGTTGTAATCGATGAGCAGACGCACGCCGATATCGTTGCGTTCTTCTCCGGGTTCGGGCGCGATACGGGAATATTTCTTCAGCGTGAACAGACCTTTGCAGTTTACAAATTCACGGTTGAAGATTTCGATGAGCTGATCTTCATCCAGTTCACATTCGTGTTCATCTGCGTATTTCTGGACGGCCGCCCCGATAAACGGATGCATGCTCTTGGGCGGATAAATACCGAATTCGTGTTCCAGAATGTATGCCACACCACCTTTGCCGGACTGACTGTTGATACGGATGAGCCGTTCATATTTTCTGCCGATGTCCGCCGGATCCACATGCAGATAGGGCACTTTCCAGCCGCATTTGAACATTTCTGCCGCCGCTTCACTGCTGTCAAGACCTTTCCGGATCGCATCCTGATGAGAACCGGAGAACGCGGTGAATGCCAACTGACCGGCATAGGGGTGGCGTTCGTGAACTTCAATACCGGTGGCTTTTTCGATCACACGCACAATGTGCGGCACATCGCTGAAATCCAGACCGGGATCGATACCGCGGCAGAACAGGTTCAGACCGAGGATCAGAATATCCAGATTGCCGGTCCGTTCGCCGTGACCGAGCAGACAGCCTTCTACGCGGTCTGCGCCCGCCATCAATGTCATTTCCGTAGATGCAGCGGCGCAACCCTGATCGTTATGGGAGTGAACGCTGATGGTGGTCTCATCCATATAAGGATAATGCTTGACGAAATATTCGATCATATCGGCGTAGTGGAAAGGCGCGCGGCGTTCCACAGTCTGCGGCAGATTCAGAATAAAATCCTTCTTCTTGGAAGGACCCCATGTTTCCTTGACCGCCTTGCAGAGATCCACTACAAAATCAAGATCGCTGTCCGTAAACTCTTCGGGCGAAAATTCGTATGCGACTTTGCCCCAGAGCCCGGCTTCTTTCAGATACTTGATCACAAGTTTAGTTCCGTCAACAGCCATCTTGATGACTTCTTCGTGGGTCTTGCCGAACACGATTTTGCTGTGCAGATCGCTGGTGGCGACATACAGATGCAGCAGTGTGTTCTCCTGTCCTTTCAGGGCTTCAACGGTTCTCTTGATGAGATTTTCCCGAGCCTGAGTCAGTACGGAAATACGGACACCTTCCGGGATCAGTTTTCCTTCAATGAGGCGGCGGACAAAGTTGAAATCGTCCTGTGATGCCGAGGGGAAAGATACTTCGATCTCTTTGAATCCGACATCGCAGAGCAGTTTGAAGTATTCCAGTTTCTTCTCCGGATTCATCGGCAGGGGAAGTGCCTGATTGCCATCTCGCAGGTCAACAGAGCACCAGGTGGGCGCATGAGTCAGCTCACGGTCAATCCAGTCGCGATGATCCAGCGGAACTCGCTCCGGGCGTACATACTTTGGAAAAGTCGTATTCATTTCAGTTCTCCGGTCGGGGGACCCGACATGTTATTTTTGGTTTACGCCGTAATATACAATATATAATTCAATTTTAAAGACCGTTTCCTGAAAAAATTCCTTTTTTCTTCAAGAAATCTTCAGAATCGGGCGTTTTTTGACCCGTTTCCGGTCCGGCGGAAGACAAAATCGCTGTGGATCGCCGACAAAACAGCGATGACCGGTCGGCAGATCTGTGGAACGGAAAGCGCGTCCCCGTCACTTTCCGGCGGTGCAAAAACGGTGGAAGCTCATCGTTGATGTTTTCGTATTTTCCGGGCAAATGCGACAAAAAAATCGAAAAAACTGTATCCAAAAACGTTTTTTTTCAAAAAAATGCACATTTTTCCGGAAAATGCTATTGATTTTTCGGAGATAGCACCTATAATATTGTAAGATGTATGTGGGTATTTTTGTTTTTTCGCCTGCTGCGTCTGGTATGATTTTGCGAAGAACAAACACAAAATGTACATTAATAACAACCCAAGCACGGGAGAAAGAGCGTTATGAAAAAACTCAGATGGATGGCAGGCGTGATGCTTGCAGGTTTGGCAGCTCTCACAGGCTGTAAATCCCAGGAAAGCTACGAAAGTGATCGTGCTGAAAAGGCTGTTCAGTATTTTGAACAGGCAAAATGGAGCCAGTTCAAGGCGAACCATGAGTTCAAATTGGAAGAATGTATCGATTTGGCTCTGAAGTTCAACCTCGACATCAAAGTGGCGAAACTGGAAGAAGAAGTTGCCAGCGAAATGCAGATCGCCGAAGCACTCGGTATGCTGCCTGAACTGACTGTTTCCAACAACCTCAGTTACCGGAACAATACGCCCGCTTCCAGCAGTGAAGCACTTGTTTCCACCGGTGCCACCTACGGTTACTCCACCTCTCAGGACAAGGACATCAACTACCTGAACATTGACCTTGCTCTCAGTCTTATGGACTTCGGTCTGGCTGCATTCAACACCTGCCAGGCGAATGACCGTACCCTGATCCGCACCCAGCGCACCCGCCGTGCCGCCCAGAACCTGCAGATGGACGTTGTCCGCGTTTACTTCCAGGTTGCTGCCGCCCAGCGTGCGATCACCATTACCAACGCTCTGCTTGACCAGTGCAAGACCCGTTATGAGCTGATCAAAGAAATGGCTCAGAAACGCCTGATCTCTCCGTTCCGCGCCTTCGACGAAACCCGTCGTTTTGTGGATATGGAAAAACGCCTGACCAACTACACCCGCAGCTACGAAAACAGCCGTGCAGAACTCCGCGCTCTCCTCGGTCTGGCTGCCGGCAACGACATCGTTGTGGATTCCTCCATGCTCAATGTCAATATGCCGCCGGTGTTCGATCTGCCCGAAATGCAGGTCATGGAACAGATCGCTCTGCTCCAGCGTCCGGAACTGTATGAAATCGATATGCAGCGTCACATCAACGTACTCGAACTTTACAAGACCATCGTCATGATGTTCCCGAACGTCCGTATGTACCTCGACTTCACCAACTCCACCAACAGCTTCCTCTATCACAGCAGCTGGATGGAAATCGGTATCCGCGCCGCCTACAACCTGCTCAAACTTCCGCAGCAGATCGCCCGCGCGAAAGCCTACTACACTCAGATCCAGGCAGAAGAAGCCCGTGGCTTCAGTCAGGCGATCAGCATCATCGCACAGGTGCGTATTGCTGATGCCAACATGAAGAGCACCTACGAACGCTTCCAGCTCGACAACAAGATCTACAATGCGTACAACGAAAACCTGAAGAACGCTGAAAAGAGCCTGAAGACCAGCGGCGGTCTCTCCAAACTGGAACTCGACCACATCCGCCTTGCCACTGCTGAAACCCAGATCGAACGTCTGATGTCCCTCGGCAACTACTATGTGTCTTACTACAGACTTCTGAACACCCTCGGTATCGACCGCAAGTCCCTGAGCAAGGGTGATGACTTTGTCACCGCCTGCCAGAAGAAACTGGAAGAAGCCAAAGCTGAAGCAGAAGAAGGTCTGCGCGAAGCCTGGGCAGAAGCCAAAGCCAACAACTGGGAAGACATTCCTGCCACAGCGCCCTCTTTCGTGAACGCACCTGTGGTCAAGAAAGTTGCTCCGGCTGCGAAACCGGCTGTCAAAGCCCCCGCGAAACCGGCTGTGAAAGCCCCTGCAAAACCGGCTGTCAAAGCTCCGGCGGTGAAAGCCCCTGCAAAACCGGCTGTCAAAGCTCCGGCTGTCAAAGCTCCGGCTGTCAAAGCTCCGGCTGTCAAAGCTCCGGAGGTGAAAGTCCCTGCAAAACCGGCTGTCAAAGCTCCGGAGGTGAAAGTCCCTGCAAAACCGGCTGTCAAAGCTCCGGAGGTGAAAGCCCCTGCGAAACCGGCGGTCAAAGCTCCGGAGGTGAAAGCCCCTGCAAAACCGGCTGTCAAAGCTCCGGAGGTGAAAGCCCCCGCGAAACCGGCTATCAAAGCTCCGGCTGTGAAAGCTCCGGTGAAAAAGTAATCAGTTGATCTGATACAGATTTCCAAAACGGTTCTGTTCCTTCGCGGACAGAGCCGTTTTTTTTGCAGAAATGACTTGAAAAAAAACAGTTTCATGCTATATTATGGAGCAACTTGAACAAAACCCTCAAACAGGAGTCATTTATGTACAGTGCAGCAGACCTGAAAAAAGGCCTCAAGATCGAAATTGATGGCGAACCCTATGCCATCACAGACTTTGAATTCTGTAAACCCGGCAAAGGCACCGCTCTTTACCGCTGCAAGCTGAAAAGCATGATCACCGGCAGCACCATGGACCGCACGTTCCGCCCCGTTGACAAAGTGGGCAAACCGGACCTGGAAGAACGGGAAATGTATTACTCTTATCAGGATGGCGACAACTATGTGTTCAGCGATGCTGAAACATACGAAGAAGTCGTTGCGACCAAGGATCTTCTGGGTGAACGCACCTATTTTCTGATTGAAGAATCTCTGTGCAACGGTCTGTTCTTCAACGGCAAACTGATCGATGTGACGCTGCCCACCTTCATCGAAAAAGTTGTGACGGAAACGGAACCCGGCGCACGCGGCGACACGGCATCCACCAACGTGATGAAACCGGCAAAGATCGACAACGGTTACGAGTTGATGGTCCCCCTGTTCATCAACGAAGGTGACACCATCCGGATCGATACCCGCGACGGTGCCTACTCCGAACGCGTCAGTAAAGGCTGATGACACCGGGAAATACCAGACTGGCGGCATTGATCCCCGCGCTGCGTTACCGTGCGCGAGTTCTTGCCGCTGTCCGGAAATACTGCGACGGAGCCGGATACTGTGAGGTGGAAACACCTGTTGGTTTGATCGCTCCTGCCGCGGAAGAATACATAGAATCGCCCCGCGCGGGCGATTTTTTTCTGCGCTCGTCACCTGAACTTCAGATGAAGCGTCTGCTCTGCATGGGGCTGGACCGCATGTATCAGCTCGGACCCTGTTTCCGTGCGGGAGAAAACGGCAGACAGCACCGGAGTGAATTCACCATGCTGGAGTGGTACGGCGCGCACGATACCTACCTTGATGCCCTTGATTTCACCATGGGCGTTGTCCGTTCCGCCGCGCACGAAGCCAATGGCAGCGGCACGATTTTTTTCCGTGGACACGAGATCGATCTTGATGCGGATTGGGAAGTGATCCCGGTGCGTGAAGCGTTCCGCCGTTTTGCCGGAAAATCTGCAGACAAACTGGCGGAGGAGGAAGGGCTTTTTGAGTTGGTTCTGACGGAATCCGTGGAGCCGAATCTGCCCAAAGACAGACCCTGTGTTCTCATTGATTATCCCATCCGTTTCGGTGCATTTGCCAGAGCCAAAGCGGAAGATCCCACGCTGGTGGAACGCTGGGAGGCGTACATCGGCGGCGTTGAACTGGCGAACACTTACGGCGAACTGACTGACCCGGTGATCCAGCGGGAACGGTTCCGTCAATTTGCGGAAACGCGGAAGCAGTACGGTCTGGCGGAATATCCCGAACCGGTGGAATTTCTGGATGCCATTGACAGCGGTATGCCGGATGCTGCGGGCGGGGCGATGGGGTTTGACCGCCTCGTGATGCTGCTGCGCGGTGCAGACTCTCTTGCGGAAGTTTCTTTCCCGTTGGACTCCTGAAGATTACAATTTCATTACATTTTTCATTTTTTCTGCATTTTTTTGTTGTTTTTTTACTTTCTTTTATTGACTTTTCCGCTTTTTTTGTTTATAATATTCTCTGTATATTATAATATAATATTTATGTCGAATATTTCGGCAGGAGGAGCAAGAAAATGAAACGTAAGATTTCGCAGACATTCCGTTTGGAAGACCGTGTCCTTTTTGAGGCAGGCGCTGTGATTCAGGCAGCCGAAGCGGCAGCGGCAGAAAATGCAGCGGCTGAAAGCAGTGAAGCTGCGCAGGATGCAGACGACAGCAACAGTGACAACGGCGATGATGCCGGTTCAGAAATATTTGCCGATGTGGCGGAAAACGGTGATGTTTCCGCGGATTCCGCAGCGGTTTCCTATGCAGTTTCCCCGGTGGGCGGCGAAGAAGGCAAAGTGCTTGTTGTGCTGAACTCCAGTGTGGCGGATGCGGATCAGATCACGGCTGAACTGGATGATGCTTGCGAAGTGCTTCAGCTTCAGGCGGGCACGGATGCGATGGATGCCATCAATGCGTATCTTGACGCACATTCCGACACGGTTTATTCTGCGCTCCATATCGTTTCACACGGCAACGAAGGTTTCATTACGCTGAACGGCGACAAGATCGACAACTCCTCCCTCGATCCTGCCGACTGGAAAAACATCGGCGAACATCTGTCTGCAGATGCCGATATTCTCATTTACGGCTGCGATACAGCGAACTCTGAAGAAGGCCGTGCGCTCATCCAGAACATTGCCAATCTGACGGGTGCGGATGTGGCTGCGTCCACGGACACCACCGGTGCGGATGGTGACTGGGATCTGGAATATCAGACGGGGCTGATCGAGGCGGCGACGCTCCAGCCGGAAGGTTATGCCTACTCACTTGAACCCACAGTGATCACGGTCAACTCCACCGAAGATGCGGATGTGAACCATGAGGACGATGCGACGCTCATTACGCTCCGTGACGCCATCGACACCGTCAACAAGAGCACCGGTGATTTTGAGATCAAGTTTGATGCGACGGTTTTCAGTGCGGACACCAATGTGATCACGATCAACTCCGAACTTACGATCTCCGCTTCAGTCGAAATCGTCAATGACACCGGCAAAGACATTGAGATCACGGTGCAGACGAACGGACTTTCCGATCTGCAGACCATAAATCCGAATGGCAGCAAGTACCGTGTGTTCAACATTTCCGGTGATGGCATTACCATTACGCTGGACGGCCTCACGCTGAGCGGCGGTTATCTCGGCGACCGTGCGGAAGTGGAAACGCTTGCCACCACATCCTCTGCGCCCACGACTCAAGCCACTTATGCGGAGACCCTCAGCATGACCAGCAAAGGTGGTGTTGTTCTGGCGGATGGCACAGGCATCACGCTGAATCTGAACAATGTTCTGATCCAAAAGGGTGCAGCACATTTCGGCGGCGGTCTTTACATGAATGGTTCAGGCAACGTACTGAACACGGATCACACGCAGTTTTACATGAACGGCGGCACGAATGTGGATACTCGCAGTATGTGGTACTACAATAATACGCTGTCGCATGGTTCTGCGCTTTATTTTACAGGCGGCAAGGAAGTATATCTGCACAATACGCTGGTCATGAACAACGGCAACACCCGTACATCGTACTCTGCGATATCGTACGATGCGAGTACGAACAATGGGTGGCTGGATGAATCCCTTGATGCGATCAGGATTGAGACGGCAAGTTCTGAGGCTACGCGGGTTGAATTTGATCATGTCACAGCACACAACAATACCTTTTCCGGAGGATCCTATAGTCCGTTGTATGAAATCGTAGGGAATGGGAAGCAGGATGTGATCATCCGTGATTCCAGTTTTACCCAGACAGCCAATTCCCAATACGTGTCCGGTGATCTGAAATGGCAGGCCTGTTATTCCCTGTATGCCAGGTCGAACTGGGAAAAATGCAACTCCATAACTCTGATCAACACAAACATTCTGAACTTCTCCGGTCAGTATTACGGCGGAGCTTCATTGGCAGCAAAAACGGTAACGATGCTGAACTGCACAGTTGCCGGTCATTCAGAACAAACCAGTGCCAACGGCCTGGAGATCAACAGTCCGGAGACTTATATTGCGAACAGTGTGATCCTCGGCAGGAGCGACAAATCGTATCTCAACGACCTGAAAATCACTTCCGCGCATCTTGAGATGTACAATACCGTTTACGGTAAACTTGCCGGAACCTATACAATGGCGGAATCTGCCAACAATTATGCCGTCGGCACAGACAAAGTTTTTACTGAAACAGGTGCCTTGACGCTTGTCAATCCGCCGACACTTGACAATTATGCGCCGGTCTATTCCAGTTCCCTTCTCAGTCAGGGTACTGCAGTGGTTGCCGGTACCACGACCGGTTTCAGCGAATCCACGCTTACCGGAGCGGTAAAGGACAAATCCGGCAACTGGATCGCGCTGAACTCCACGAAAGAACTTCCGGATGATATTGAAGCGATCACCACGGATATTGCAGATCAGGTCCGGAGCAGTGTTGTCTGGCAGACCGCGGGATCCTATGCTGTTATGACGGGGCTGCCTGCCGATAATGCCCAGATTGATAAGGCGAGCACCATCGTAACAACAAGCGAAGATGTTTATGACATTTTTGACGGCGAGATCAGTTTGCGTGAAGCGCTGGATTATGCGTTGGCTCTGGGTGGACAGACTGTTACTTTTGCAGACGGTGTGAGTGAAGTGATCGTGGCGGGTACGATTGACATAAAAAGCACCATAACCATTGACGGCGCCCGCACTGACGGGTCCCGTGTCACCATCAAAGCACCGGTGACGTATCAGGAATCGCTGGATGATACCACGCGGACAGCCAGTAATTTCACTCTGTTTAACGTTGACCTCACCGGGGCTGAGAATCAGGTTGCCACATTCACGAATCTGGTTATGAAAGGCGGCAAGGTTGACTACGGTGCTGTGATCGGTGCCCTGATGCATACGTCCAACAAGAACGGTACTTATCCTCCCACGCTCACATTGAACAATGTGGAAATTTCTGATTCATACGCCTCAAATGGGGGTGCCGGCGTTTACTGGCACGCTCAGCATTACAGCAAATTCACCATGAATGTCACCAACAGCGTATTCCGGAACAACTACGGCAGTCATGCTTTGACATTCGGTCCGGCGTATGAGTCCCGAGATTCTTTGAATGATAACACGAACAGACAGTTTGTCAATCTGAACGGTGTGTCATTTATTAACAACCATGCGGGTGCGATCAAAATTTCCACCGGCGGCAAACATGTGTATAATGATCTGTATTTTTCCGGCAACAGCGGAACGCTGCTCGAATTTGCCCCCTCCAACCCGGTTTATCATGAAGTGACGATAAACAATATGACAGCAGTGGATAATACGGCGTCCGCCAACACGCAGGCGATGATCAGTATCAGCAACCAACTCTACAACTACATCAACAGCACCACTTATTACACGCCGGATGTACTGACGACCAGTTCCTTCCTGTTCAACAACATATCCATTTACGACAACATCACAGAAACTGCGGAAGAAAAAAATTACTCCTTCATTTTCAAGATTTCCGCCGGACAACTCAACATTCTGAACAGCACCATTGTCAACAACTCCGTTGACAGTGCGGCGATCTGTACTGTTGCATTTTCCCAAGCAGTTCCGAAAATGGTGGAACTGAATATTCTGAACAGTATCATTCTCGGCAACGGTCTGGAATCGGATCTCAATTTAACCAACGGTTTGTATGCGCTCAATATGGAATACACGGTTTACGGAATTCTGACCGGCGATGTAACCGTTTCCGCAACCAATCAGGGCGGCAAAACCATTATGGATGTGTTCCAGATGGACACGAACGAGGTCACGCTCCTGACCGGCAGCACCACTACAGTGGCAAGCGGGATCACCCATACGGTTCCGCTGCTGCTGTACAATACAAATGACTATACGAATCCTGCCTCGACCCGGATCGATACGGCGTATCAGCAGACCCGTACGACCCAGAGCCTGAACTCAAAGAATGTACCGGATATTTTTGCAAATCTCTACTACAAAGTTTCCGGTTCCACTGATGACTGGACCATACTCGGTTCCCGTACACCGGCGGCGGAAACACTGGTGACGGAAACACTTACGGCAACCGACCTGCTGGGCAACACCCGTAACGGCAATGCGGAAAGAACTGCCGCAGGTGCCGTGATCCAGCCGGAATCAAAAATCATATCGATGGTCGTCAATACGCTGGATGATCCTGCGATCGCCGATGATGATGTGCTGAGTCTGCGTGAAGCGATCCTGCTGGCAGCGTCATATCCCGGCGTGATCACCTTTGATACCACGGTATTCGGCGCAGATACCAATGTGATCACGCTGAATTCCACGCTGGATGTCAGTTCGTCCTTCCATATCAGAAACAATACGGGCAAAGTCATTGAGATCACGGTGAAGACACCGGGTATGAGCGACCTCAAAACGTTCAGTGATGCGCCCTCCACATACCGTGTGTTCACCATTGCCGGTACCGGTCTTACGGTAACGGTGGAAGGCGTGACCCTTTCCGGCGGTTATATCGGCGATGGTCAGGGCGGTGTGATCCATTTCAGCGGAGCAGGTTCCACACTGAATCTGACGGACGTGATCATTCAGAAAGGTGCCGCCCAGTATGGCGGCGGTCTTTATGCGGGACGCGCAACCGATGTCAATCTGGTCCGCACCCAGTTCTATATGAACGGCGGTTATCATAACGGAACAAGTTCGTTAGCCGCTACGGGTACCGCAGCTTATATCGAATCAACGAATCTGGTTGTGGAAGACAGTCTTTTCCTGAACAACGGTGCGCACAAAGGCGCGACAACCAATACCGTTGCCCAGTCGGTTCTGTATCTCACCAATGATGTGACGATCACCGGCAAAACTGCGCTGATCAAAGATTCCGTGTTCCACAACAACTTCACGGATAAATGGACAGCGGTCATCATCGGCGGTTCAAGGTATCTTGATCTGACCATTGACGGCTCCAGTTTCACCACCGGCTCGGATTCCGCTTCACGGTCCGGCTGGCAGTATGACACTGCGGTGTCGGTCACAGCAAACGACTTTACCATGATCAACAGCGTTGCCATGAACAGCCAAGGGCGTTATAATTATGTGCTCAATCTCACAATTCATGATGAAGCCACCCTTCTGAACAATATGATCTTCAAAAATGTAAACAGCTACGGTGTCTCGAACGGCCTTATGAGGATCAGATTCAACCAGAAGAATGCGACGCTTACGGCAGTGAACAATATTTTCCTTGCGGATATGTTCAGTCCCACAACCATTTATCTGGAGCTGCCTGACAACGGTATCACCAATTTCTACAACAATGCGACCGGCATGCTGATGTCCGATACGTCTTCAGACACCTGGCAGGACAACCTTGTGGTTACGGACACCGCCCTTGTGTTCAATTCCCAGTTTTATGATGACATTGAACTCAACAGCACGCCGGAACTGAACAATTACGCGCCGGTTTCCTATAAAGCTGAAGACATCCGCCTGACCGGTGCAGCTGTTGCAGCCGGTACGCTCGCGGCTTATGATCCGTCCACCGGCAATGTATTCGTCCGTCAGGATGGCGGTTCCTGGAAACATGTGAACGGTACGAAAGATGTGGTGTTTGATGCGACAGCCAATGCGGACTGGATCATTTCCAAAGATATCCACGGCAATGACCGCGGCACGGGAACGCGTCAAGTTGCAGGTGCAGTGACACTGGATGTGTCTTCTCTGGATTCGGCAACTGTTGATACGAAAAACAGCGCCATTAAAGATCTGACGCTGGTCACCGCCATGGATGATACCGGGATCAATACCGATACGGTCAATTACTTTGACGGAAAGATCGGTCTGCGCGAAGCCATCGGTTTTGCACAGGATCCGACAAGATCAGATACAACGGTCAATTTTGCCGACGATGTCAATACCGTCGTGATCGATGAACAGCTTTTCCTTGCCGGTCCGCTGACCATTGACGGATCCGGAAACGGACGGGATAATGTAACTGTCAAAGTCACAACGACATACGGCGAAGCGATTGCCGCCGGCGGTACTGCCGAAGATGCGACTGACAGCCGCGTGTTCCTGATCGCCAACGGCTGGATAAGCAAAAACAACATGGATACGACAGTGACGCTGCAGAATCTGACCATCCAGGGCGGTAATCCCGTATCTGCCGTTGCCACATCAACGGATTTTCATGAGCAGACTGCCGGACGGGGCGGGGCGATCTTGCTCATTGCAGACAGAGCTGCCAACTACAAAAACGATCTGGTCATGGACGGAATCACGGTCAGTGACTCCTATGCGACATACGGAGCCGCTTTTGCCGTAACGGATATCTACTATCCGGCAATGGAGATCACAGTCCGGAACAGCGTGTTTGAAAACAATGCGACCAAATCCGGTTATGTCTTCTATTCTTACAGAGGCAGAGCTGCTTCCTATTCCGAATATGCGGATAACTTTGCTGAATCCAGTTCCAAGATCCTGCTCACGATGACCGATACGATTTTCCGCGGTAATAAGAATGGCGCGATCGCTTTCAGTGCCGGGAAAATGGTTGCGGACAATCTGCTCTTTGAAAACAATACCGGCTACCTGCTGTACGGACGGTCAACTGATGTTCACGGCAGTACCACGATCGATATTACATTGAGCAACATTACCGCCATCAACAATAACAATACGGCGGCGCAAGGCAGTCTGTTCTATCTCACAGCCAACAACAAGACTTTCGCGATGAAAGATAATTATGCGTTGCCGGAAGTGTCATTTATCGGTCTGACCATCAACAATGCGTTCATTTACGGCAATACCGGTTACAGCAATGTCATCAGTATGGATTTCGGCAGACTGAACATTCTCAACACCACCATTGTCAACAACACTTCCGCCAACGGTTTGTTCCTGGGCGGAAACAATGTGACATATTATCATTACAGTCAGCATCCGGAAGTGCAGATCCTCAACAGCATTATTCTGGGCAACGGCGTGGATATCAGGATCGAAAAAGTCCACTCCTTTGATATGGAATATACGCTTTACGGCACCGCCGAGGGTGCAATGAAGCTTTACGCTGCGGAAACTGCCACAACCATTGATCCCGACACTTATTTCAGCACGACCAATACCCAGTTGGAAGATCTGGACGGCAAAACGCCTGTTGAACAGGTCTTCCTTACCGACCTTCATTACCGGACAGTGAACGGGATCCAGCATGCCGCGCTGCGTACTGTGGATAATTCCCCGGCGCTGAACACCCTGCTCACGGCATACGAAACCGTGCGGGAAGGGGTCAGTGTCACCGGTCTGCTCACAACAGATGCAACTTCGACAAAAGACTTCACGAATGTGTACAACATCCGAACAGCGCTGTATTATCAGCTGGGCGATGTATGGTACGGAATGGACGGTAACGCAGTATCCGCTCTGCCCACGAAAGCTGTTACCATTACCAAAGACCTGCTGGGCAATGACCGCGGCGCGACTGCTCAGGATAATGCAGCCGGGGCAGCCAATGTTCTGCCGGAAACACAGAGTCTTGTCGTGACCACCGCTGAAGATATGATCAATTACTATGACGGTAAGATCAGTCTGCGTGAAGCCATTCTTTATGCAGCGGCAAATGCGGCACTGGGCGGCGTGATCACCTTTGATACCACGGTATTCAGCGCAGATACCAATGTGATCACGCTGAATTCCACGCTGGATATCAATTCTTCGCTCCAGATCAGAAACAATACGGGCAAAGTCATTGAGATCACGGTGGCGACACCGGGTATGAGCGGCAACAAGGCTCTGAATAAGACACCCTCCACATACCGTTTGTTCACCATCGCAGGTGACGGTATTGCTGTGACCATTGACGGCTTCACGCTGACGGGCGGTTATCTCGTAGCAGACAACGGCGGTGCGATCTCTGTGACGGGAGACGGCGCGGAACTGCATCTGCTGAACAGCATCGTTCAGAAGGGTGCGGCGGTCAAGGGCGGCGGTGTGTACGCAGACGCTGATACCATTCTGGATGTGCAGAAGGTCCAGTTCTATCTGAACGGCGGCAGCGATACCACCGAAAGCCACGGTGCCGGTCTTTATACCGCCTCAACGCAGGTCAGTGTTGACGGCGCGCTGTTCCTGAACAACGGTACGGCGAAGACCCAGAACATTCTGTATATGGAAAGTTTGAGTTCCGGCACTACGACGGAAGCGACTGTCAAAAACACGATGTTTTTCGATAACTTCCAGTCTTCCTGGAGTTATGGCTTTTTCAATGCCAAAGGTGCAGACATGAACCTTTTGGTGGAGCGCGTCAGTATTTCAAACACATCCGCATCCCCATGGCAGATTTACCATGCTCTTAATGCTAACTGTAAAAATGTAACGGTGATCAACTCATCCTTCACCAATGCGTTAGGCAACTACGGTGCTACTTTGAGTCTGAGTGCATTGGAACGGCTTGTCGTTTTGAATTCCACTGTTGCCGGTGGTTCTCACGGAAATGTTGCATACGGGGAAATATTCAAGACAGAGGGAAGTGCCATCCTCGCAAATAATATTTTCATTGGCAATGACTTTTACGGGGGAGTCAGCGGCATGAACTTGAGTCATACCAGGAGTGGAAGTGCCGGGTCTGAAAAATTCGTATTCTGCAACAATGTTTTCACCCGTATGAATATGGCGAACCAGACCATGGAAAACAATATCCATGTATCGGAAGCCAGGATGGTATTCAATTCAACGGAAGCGAACACCCATTTTATTCTGCCTGCAGATATTCCTCTGTTGAATGATTATACGATCAGCACTTACGCCGATACCGATCTGCGGACATTCGGTGCTGCAGGTGCAGCCGGGGCATTGGTTGCTTACGATCCGGCAACCCGGAATGTATTCGTTCGTCAGAGTGACAATACCTGGAAACATGTGAACGGTACGAAAGATGTGGTGTTTGATGCCACGGCAAATGCGGACTGGATCATTTCCAAAGACTTTTACGGCAACAACCGCGGTACGGGTATTCAGACTGCCGGTGCGGTGACTCTGAATGCAACCGAACTGCTTTCGCTGACCAACAAGATCGCAGATACGAAAACCGTTTCCGATGTTACTCTGGTGACTACCGGTGAAGATGTGATCAATTACTTTGACGGAAAGATCAGTCTGCGTGAAGCCATCGGTTATGCCGGAGATACGTCTGCCACTGACCGGACGGTCAATTTCAGCGCCGATGTGGATACGGTCGTTACGGACCGCCAGTTCTTCATCAACTCCGGTTTGACCATTGACGGCAGCCGCGAAGGTCTGGAAAATGTGGTGATCAAAGTCACAAAAACATACGGTGAAGCGCTCGCGGAAGCAGAAGCAGCGGGTAAGACCGGAACGGAAGCCCATGAACAGGCAAAAGATAACGCTACCGACAGCCGTGTATTTATGGTGGTCAACTGTTGGGATGTAAATCAGGTCGTCACACTGACCAATCTGACCATTCAGGGCGGTAATCCGGAAACTGCGACAAAAGCCGCCAGCAGTACTGATTCAGATGCGAATCTGGGTGGTGCGATCTACCTTATGAACTGCGGCGAACACACAAAAGTCGTGCCTTTGATTCTGGATCATGTCACGATTTCTGATACTTACGCCATGGAGGGTTCTGCCATCGGGTTCAGACCGTCCAATTATCCGCTGAGCAGCCTGACGATCCGTGACAGTATTTTTGAAAACAATGTTTCTGAAAATTATGTTGCACAGCAGAGCGGCGGTGTCATCAGTACCGGTACGTACTATTTGAATCACACCCCGAACTATGACTCGGCGACCGGTATGTCCAACAGCCGTTGTTACATCACCATTGAAAATACCACATTCCGGAACAACATCAATGGCGGTCTGCTCCTTTATGGCGGTCATCATGTTCTGGACAATCTGCTGTTTGAAAACAATACCGGTATATTGCTGGTCACCAGTGCGGGAAAATTTGGTGAAGCGGAAGATCTGATACTGCGGAATTCATCTTTCGTCAATAATACAGCAAGTACTGACGCAGATCCTCTGCTTTGGTTCTTTACAGGCGACTTTTACGGTAAACGCTACTCCACCAACGAATCTGTCACTGGCGATCAGTCCTACTCCAATATCATGCTGTACAATGTATCGATCCTGAACAATACCGGTTACAAGGCAATGCTCCAGCAGGAAAAAGGCAGCATATATATCATCAACACCACTGTTGCGGGCAATGCCGACAGTATCGGCTTGTATCTGCCGGATAACTCTGAAACGACATTCCTGAAACCCAGTCACAGAGTCAGAGCCAATATTCTCAACAGCGTATTCCTCGGCAACAAGACAGACCTTCAGATCGAATCTGTTTACCGGTTGAATATGGAATATACGGTATTCGGGACCAGAGAAGGAACGCTGAAGCTTTACGCTGCTGACGGTACGGCGACCGAGATCTCCACGTTCAGCGCCACCAACAAACAGTTGGCAGATGCCAACGGCAAGACGCCCTTTGAACAGGTTTATCTTGCAACCATGCCGGTGGGCAGATTTGAAGTCAACGGCGTCAATCAGGCGTTCCTGTTCACGGCAGCCGGGGAAAATCCCATCGCGTCTGCGGTTACTTCCACTGCCTTTGAAACATTCATCGAAGGTGTCGAATTTCTCAAAATTAAAGAAGGGACTTACGGCAATACCGCTTTGAACATTTACTCCAACATCTATTATCAGGTGAATGGCTCCTGGTATCTGATGGGCGGCGATGGTACTGCACTGACGGATCTTGCTGACAGCGCAACGGTCATCTCCACCGATCAGATGGGCAATGACCGCACCACTGCCGCAAACAACGCAGCCGGTGCAACATTGCTCACAGATATCCCCGGAACTGTTGTCCAAACAGCTGATGATATAAGCAATATGTTCGACGGTAAAGTTTCGCTCCGGGATGCCATTGCATACAGTATTCTGTTCGGCAGCGGCACCGCGGTCACCTTCGACACCACAGTATTCAGCGCGGATACCAACACCATCACGCTGAAATCGGATATCAAACTGACGGACAGTGTTCACATTCAGAACAACACCGGCAAAGTCATTGATATCACGGTGGAATCCAACGGTATCGCCTCGTTCAAAGCGGAGACAAATACTTCCGGCAGCACCTACCGCGTCATGACCATCGACGGCGAAAACATCACGGTCACGCTGGAAGGTCTGACGCTCTCCGGCGGTTATCTCGTGGATGGAAAAGGCGCTGTGATCTATGTCGCCGGTTCCGGTTCGGAACTGATCCTGGACGGCACGACCGTACAGAAGGGTGCGGCAATGCACGGCGGCGGTGTGTACGCAGAGACAGGTACTGTTCTGACGGTCCGGAACAACAGCCGGTTCATGCTCAATGCCAGCCTCGAAGCAGGCAGCGGCGCGGCGATTTATATGAACATCGGCTCGGAACTGGATTTCACAGATTCACTGATCTATCAGAACGGCAGCAAAAAATATACCTACTCTACCGTTTTGGTGAATGAAGCGACTGTATCAATCCGGAATTCTGTGATCGGTGACAACTATATCGATGCGCCGCGGGACGACTACGGGGTTCTCCAGTTCGCAAAATCGGATGTGGTTCTGGACAACCTGACATTCGTGGGTCACCGGATCACCAGAGGTGCATTCATTTACCACAATAACGGTACACTCCTGATGAACCGGGTGAGTGCGATCAACAATTACGCCGCCGTATATGATGCGCGTTTCGTCTTTACCGGCGGCGATGTTACGATCCTCAATTCGGATTTCTCATTCACCAAAGGCTATAACGGCGTGCATAATCATATCGCGTTCAGAAACGGCGTAAACGCCGTGGTCGCAAACTCGGTCCTGATGGGACATGCAGAAATGCGCGGTCTGGATGTTGTCGTAAAAAACACCGATGTGACAGTCAAAGTCAAGCTGTACAATTCTCTGTATCAGAACATTTCGGACGCTGCAATGATCACAACGGAAAATTGCATGACGCCGCCGGATCTGTACTCGATTTACGGAATGGAAACGCTGATCGCCGGCACCCATTACACGCTGGATGCCAATACCTTTACGCCGTTCCACCTTGCAAAACTCAATGACGGTACGAATATGAGTATCGCCATTGTAAACGGTGCGCTTACGGCATACGATAAAACCACAGGGACCGTGTTCCTGAAACAGGCGGGCAGTTCCGACTGGGTGGACATCAACAACGGCGGCGGGACCTTTGACGCAAGTATGATCCTGACGGACGCCTACGGCACCACCGATCCGCTGACACTGACCCGGTACACTGCGGGTGCAGCTGCGGTTCTCACCAATCTGCCGAAAGCCGATGCAAAACTTGATACGCCGTCTCTGGTAGTGAACACCGGAAACGATGTGGTCAATTACTTCGATGGTAAAGTTTCTCTCCGCGAAGCCATCGGTTACGCCGGAAATGAAGGCAATACCATTACCTTTGATCAGTCGCTGACCACAGTCATTGCGGAACAGCAGTATCTTGTCACCAACTCCATGACCATTGACGGTACCCGGGCAGACGGCGGCTGCATCATCATCAAAGTTCCGGTGACCTATGCTGAAGCGCAGGCAGACACATTGCAGACAGCGTCCCAGCACCGTGTTATGACCGTCAGCAGCATCAGCTTGTCTGGTTCCCCCCAGACCATCACGCTGAAAAATCTCGATCTGCGGGGCGGTGATGTTTCTGCCGTTTCCAATGTGGACCGGATCATTAACAGCAACGGCGGTGCGCTCCAGATGATCGCACCGAGCGATTATTCTCATTCAATAACGCTCTCTCTGGAAAATATTTCACTTTCCGATGCGAAAGCGAAAGACGGGTCCGCCATGTACATTAACAACAGTGAACAGAGTTATGTCACATACAAGCTGAATGTCAGAAATCTGGAAATCAGCAATGTGACCGGCGGTTACGCGATCCAGGAAGGGCTCTGTTATACGGACGCTGTGAACACCAGGATGTTCACGATGGAAAATGTATCCTTCCACGACAGTGCTGCAGGCTTTATTTCAGTGCGCGGCAATGCTGTGCTGAAGAATGTGGCGCTCTACAACAATACTGTACCCGGTGTTCATTTGATCAGTGTCGAAAATTCGGTATGTCCTGCGGTAACGCTGGTGCTGGATAAAGTATCGATCTACAAGAATACCGGCAATGAAAAATACAATCTGCTCAATTTGAATGTTAATACGAGCAGTACCAATTACTGTACCAGCGTACTGCTGAACAATGTATCCATCACGAACAACTCCGGTTTTGCTGCAATGATCGCATTGGTCCAAACCAAAGCGATACCGACCCAGTTGATGATCCTCAACTCCACCATCGCTTACAACGACAGTATGGGACTCAATGTTACGCTTGCAACGGATCAGCCTGTCCGGATCCTGAACAGCATTCTGCTGGGTAATACCGATGGCGACATCGTCGGGGTAAACGCATCAAATCTCCAGGCGGCATACACCATTCTCGGTTCTGCCACCGGCGTGACGATGGGCAGCACCAACATCCAGGTCACAGATCCGACGACAGTCTTCATGACGGATACGCCGGAGATCTTCTATGTGGACGGCATCCGGCACGGAACCACGCTGCTGACAAGAGACCCCAACAATGTGGCGCTGCTGTACACGCCCGTTGAAACGGCTTATGACATTTCAACCATTCTGGAAAAAGGCGCGGTTGACAAACTGGGTGTGTTCTACAAGAATGCAGCCGGAACCTGGTACAAACTGGGTAACGACGCCGCGCTGACGGCACTTGCCAATACGGCGACCGTTGTGACAACGGCACTGGGCGATGCCGCCCGTACGCCGAATGTGACCGGTGCGACCGTTCAGCCCGAAACGCAGGATCTGCAGGTCACCACGCATCTGGATGTACTGAATCCCTTTGACAAACTCATCAGTCTGCGTGAAGCCATCACCTACGGCATGACGCTTGCCACAGCAACGACGCCGACCATCACCTTCTCCGCCCAGCTCAAAACGGATGGCAAAAACCGGATCCAGGTGACCTTGCGGGATGATAACAGTTCCGGCGGTTCCGGCTTCTACATCAAGGCAGGAACCAACCTGATCATTGACGGTGATGTGGACGGCGACGGCGAAAAAGATATCATCATTGACCTTTCCGCCTCCAACAAAACGCTCAAGAATGTGGGCCGTATCTTTGAAGTGAAAGAAAACGCTTATCTCACGCTGAAGAACATCAGCCTTTACGGTTCCGCCTCCAATGCAGACGGCACCCTTTATAAAGGCGATGACACGTCCTATGCGAGAGATACCGCCACATACGGTATCACCGGTCTCCCCGATAAGGGCTACAGTTACGGCGGCGGTCTGATCCATATCTACGGCGGTCACCTGACTGCGGATAACACCAGTTTTGAACGCTGTTTCATCGTTCATGCGACCGGTGCAACGGACGGCGGCGGCGTCATTCTTCTCGGCAAAAGCGGCGGCAGCGTCAATATCACGAACTCCGTGTTCCGTGACAATGTTCAGCTGGGCGCAGACGGTGCAGTGGCAATTGCCAACCGTCACAGCACCACAGTCAATCTGACGAATGTGGAATTCATCAACCAGACCGGTTATCGTTTGCTGACCGGCGGCGATCATACCAGGTATTATCTTTCCGGCATCACGATCAAAGACAGCAATCTGACGCACGGTATGTTTGTGGGCAGATACGGCGCCCAGTACTATGTTTCCGGTCTGCTGGCAGAAAACAACACCGCAAAATCCCTGTATGAATGTGTCCAGCCGTACAGCAGCAGGGATATGTTCCAGCTGGATCATGCCACGGTTGTGAACAACACCTTCACGTCCTCCATTGTCACGCTGCTCCGCGGCAATGCGTATATTTCCGACAGCACCTTCCTCAGCAATGATGTGCAAGGCGCGTACGGCTTCTATTTCAATTCCAACATAACGAATTCGGATACGAACAAGAAGTTTGTGGCATCCGTCATCAATACGACGATCGCAGATACGGCATATACCGGAACCGGAGCGGAGTTCAACACGTTCTATGTGGCACTCAACAACAGCAACAACCCTGCCGCTGACTACCACGCCCATCTTTATCTGTTGAACAACATCATTGCCGGTACGCATGACGGCGATACGGCAAAAGCAACCACGATCTACGATATCGGACGCGACTCCACAAAAGACAATACCTTCATCTATGCGTGGAACAACATTCTCAGCAACGATATCAACGGCACACTTGTCATTGATCAGTACAATGTGACCGGACAGACCATGACCGATGTTTTCGGCACGGACACACCCGTACTCACACTGTCTGCCGAACGGGATCTCACCGATACCACAGGTGCGGTCCTGAGCGACGGTAACGGCAATACCTGGAAATGGCAGGATCAGTCCATTGCCATCAGTGCCACCGGATCCGCAGCGGCTGCCGGTGCGCTGATCGGTATGATCGTAAAGACGACCGCCGGCAACATCGTGGAAAACACCTACTATGTGATGCAGAGTACGGCATACGGTCTCACGTGGTACGATGCCCAGACCGGCAAGAGCGTGGCTACGGCTGCACCCACGAAAGCGGGTCTCGGTCTCTCCAGAACTGCCACTGATGACGAAACTGCGGCTCTGATCACCTATGACACCGCAGTCACGCTCTACACCACGGCAGAAAACGGTATCAGCCGTACTCTGACGATGGCGGCATTCAATGTTGGTGCCTACGCACTGACACCGGTGCTGAGCGGCGATGCGAATCTGGTGGTCAACACCACGGAAGACGGGATCAATCCCTTCGATGATGTGGTGACGCTGCGCGATGCTATGGCATACGCCACATCGGTGGGCGGCAAAGTCAATATCACCTTCTCCGATGCGGTTGACTGGTCTGCGAACAAAGTCATTGTCCTGACCATGGGCAAAGAACTCGGTCTGTGGCAGACAGATGATGTGAGGATCGACGGCAAACTCACTTACAACGGTACGGATCAGGGCATGATCGAAGTCAAAGTGCCGGTAACGTATGCCGAATGGGTCGCAGACGACACCCTGACAGTCAGTACGCACCGGGTATTCAACTTCTCTGAAATAGATCCGAAATGGAGTCGTTCCGGACTCTCCAATATGATCATCAGCGGCGGTTATCTGGAAAATGGTTCTGGCGGTGCATACTACGGGAACGGTATTCTGGAAAATGTCACAGTCAAAGATTCCTACGCAAATAATGGCGGCGGGATCTACCACCTGGGCAATTCAAGACTGGTCCTGATCGACTGTTCCATCATCAACAATACTGCCGGCACAAATGGCGGCGGCGTTTATGAAGGCTGTTTTATCTCTCACAACTATGTCGGATATTACGGTGCATCCTACTTCCAGAACAGCACGTTCAGCGGAAACAAGGTGCTTAATGCAACGCATGGACGAGGCAATGCCATCGCAGTCGGTGCCCAGACGCCTTTGCCGCTGAACATCATCAACTGTACCATTGCTGCCAATGACGGTCCTGCAGCAGCAGGTGCCATCAACAACACCGTAAACGCATCCGTTGTGACCAAAGACGGTGTGGAATGTCCGAGTCATGCGATCCATCTGCTCAACTCCATCGTGATCGGCGATGTCAAAAATCTGTTCATGACTGCAAAATACAGCGTGGTCAGCTCTGCGAAACCCACTGCCAGTGATGACTTCGTGCTGGACGATGTCACCGGAACTTACGCCAAAGCAGATGACACCAACCTCTACAACGCCACTTACGAAAGCGTCTTCGGCACCAATACCCTGACGCAGAACGGAAACGGCAGTTGGACGATCGCACTGGACGGCAACAGCGATGCTGCAGCCAACGGTACGCTCGTGGGTTATCTCTCCCGCACTTCCGAACTGAAGCCGTCGGTCTTCTATTACTACGACAAAGCTGCCGGAAAATGGACTGCCGATGCAGACGCCAATATCATCTGTGCCGCAATGGAAACGGTCGTTCCGGCTGCCTCTCTCCTGTACATTTCCGACACCGTTTCCCTGCCGGAGACTATCACCTTCGACAGCACGGATACCACCGGAACATTCGGTCTGACCTTCTCGGTTGCCGAAAGTAACGGAAAGACCACGGTCTACGATGGCGCTGTCATCAGCAGCGGTCTGAACGGCGTCAGCCGCACTGCGTATATGGAACTCTTCAATACCGGTTCCCACGCACTGGGACTCGTTCAGGGAACTGTGGTCAACTCGCTGGATGATGCCGCAGTGATCAATCCCTTTGATGATGCCATCACTCTGCGGGAAGCTGTGGAATACGCCATGACCATCAATGGAAATGTCACCTTCGACAGCTCCATTCTGGATGCGGGCAATGTGATCCAGTTGGTCGATCAGATCCTCATCACCGGCGACGTCACCATCGACGGTACCGTGGACGACGGCAGGATCTCCATCAAAGCCGCCGCAGACAGCCGTGTCTTCAAGTTGAATGACCGCTACTGCGTCGGAACCACTCTCGGTGCTGCAAAATACGGCAACTTTGATGTCACGCTCACCAATATGGATCTGGCAGGCGGCGATGTTTCTGCGGAAGTCACGGCAAAGGATGAAAATAATCCTTACGCCACCAGCGGCTCTGTGATCCTCAACTTTGAAACTGACCTGACCATGGAAAATGTATCCATTACCGGCGGTACTGCCACCGGTCAATACACCATCGGTCTCATCACAGGCGGTGCCATCCTGGTGGACAAGGGCGCCAATGCCACAAATCTGATCCTCCGCAATGTCACCATGACGGATCTGACGGGCGGTGCCATCGTTTCCTGCGCGACATCAACGCTGTTGGACGGCATCTCCGTCTCCAACTCCTCTGCCAAGAACGGCGGGGCGGTCACATTGAAGGCGGCAGGCACGATCCGCAACAGTACATTCACCAACAACACGGCAACAAGCCACGGCGGTGCATTGTACGGTACGTTCGACCTGATCGAAAATGTAACGATCAGCAACAACAAGGCAAACAGCAATGGCGGCGGTATTGACATCAGCAGCGATGCGGTCCTGAAGAACGTGTCCATCGTCAACAATACTTCTGTGTCGGACAAGGGCGGCGGTATCAACATCAACGGCAATGCAAAAGTCGTTATGATCAACTGTACCGTCAGCGGAAATATTGCCAACTGCACAAAGACCGACGAAACAGCATCCTGGCCCGGCTATTCCGCAGGTGCCATCTCCTATTCCAAGGATGCCGCCGGCGAACTCACGCTGATCAACACCACAGTTGCCGGAAATACGGGTGTTTACATCGGCGGTATCAATATGGCTAAAGGTACGCTGAATCTGGTCAACTCCATCGTGGCGGACAACTACGCTACGGATACAGCGGCTTTGGCTGCTGATATCCGGATCGCGGACGGCGGAACTGTAAATGCTGTCAACTCCGTCAGCAGCTATGTCTTCTCCGGTGCAACTGCCGGACAGCTGGATGCCAACGGCAATTTCGTGCTGGATGATCAGGATCGTCAGCTCTTCAAGAGTTATACCGCGGACAGCAACGGCAACGATCTGCCCGATCTGACCGTGTCCACCGAACCCGGCAAGACCGTTCTCGAACTGGCGGAACATGCTCTGGTAGAAAACATGGCAAGCAGCTATATCACCTACTACACCACAACGGCTGATGTCACAGGAGCGCGCATCACGCAGGTCGGATATGCTGCAGAAAAAGGCGGCACCGTTACCATGCTCTGGTCGAACAAGACAAACGCAAGTGATACGGCAGTTGAACTGACTGCAGACCAGCAGGGTACGGCGTTCGGTTCGACTTACACCACAGTCGGCGCCGTTTACAAAGCATTTGCGGACCGCGCGTCCACGGTCGTCACCACTGCCAATGATGTGACTGGCGATGACGGTCTCACCAGTTTCCGTGAAGCGGTGGAAGTCGCCGGTACCGGTTACGGCTGGTATCTCGGCAGACAGGAAACGGTGGAGAATGTGATCACATTTGCTGACAGCATTACAGCCATCACGCTGACAAGTGCGCTGTCCGTCTCCAACGATCTCACGCTTTCCGATGCGTCCGGCATCGCCATCGACGGTGCAAATTATCTGACGCTCGGTGGAAAGACCGCGTTCGATGGTGTCTTCACGCTCAGCAATACCGTCAACAACGGCTCCCTGTATGTGAACGCCGGGTCCACGCTGACACTCTCCGGCATCACCAACAGCGGAACAGTGGATGTGTACGGCACCCTCGGCGGCTCCGGTACCCTCAATGGAAAGACGAACTACTACGACGGCTCAACTCTCCATACAGGTTTGACGTATGAAACGCTGACCGTCAGCGGCAATGTCGCAGCTGCAGCGGGAACGGTTCAGGCTTCTGCGCTTACCGTCAACAGCGGCGCCGTGCTGGATGCAGAAGATCTGGCAGCGGGCGAACTTGCCAACAACGGTGAAATTCAGGTATCCGGCTCCTTCACTGTCACCACAACACCTGCAAATTACGGTAATGTGACATACGACGGTGCGGATCAGACCGTTGCCGCAGATGCCGCCTATACCGCTCTGGTCATCAACGGAACGGGCGCAACAGCGGCAGAAGTCACCGCCACAACAACGACCATCGGTTCCGGTGCGGATCTGACCGTGTCCGGCGACTTTGAAGGCGGGACCCTCACCAACGCCGGTGATCTTACGCTGAACGGCATGAACAATGTCTTCGCCGTGACCCAGACTGGCGCAGGAAATGTCACATACGGTGCAGCGGCAGACGGACAGCAGATCTACGGCGTCAGTTACGGCACGCTCACACTGTCCGGCGGCGGCAAATCCACTGCATCCGGCGTTTCGATCACGGCTGATACCCTGTCCGTGGCAGCCGGAACTGATGCGGCATTTGACACTGCCATCCTCGCCGTCACAACCCTCGCCAACAGCGGCAGCATCACCCTGCTGGGGCAGACCAACGCCATCTCCGGTCTGGCTGCAACTCATACCGATGCCGGTAATGTGACTTACGGCAGAAATGGCGATCAGGCTGTTCTGACCGGATTCGCCTACAAGGCGCTGTCCCTCTCCGGTTCCGGCACCAAGTCCGCCACCGGCGATGTCTCCGCGGAAAGCACTGCTGTCGGTTCCGGCACTGCCCTGACCGTCTCCGGCAACTTCAACGGCGGCGAACTGACCAACAGCGGCGCACTGACGCTCAGCGGCGCGGACAACTCCTTCACTGCCGCCTCCGGCGCAGGTGATGTCACATACAACGGTGCGGATCAGAACATCGTGGCAGGTGTGTCCTATGACGATCTGACACTCTCCGGCTCCGGCACCAAGACTGCCGCCGGTGATGTAACGGTCGCAGGAACACTCACAAACGGTGCGGAACTCGCCCTGACCGGATCTCTCTCCGTTGCAAACGGCACGGATGCGCTCGGCAATGTGACCTACAACGGAACCGGTACGCAGAATGTTCAGGCAGGTACTTACACAGACCTGACGCTGCAGAACGGCAGCAAGGTCCTGAGCAGCACGGCGGAAACGGTTGTGGATGGCACCTTCACGGCGGAAGATACTGCAATCAGCAGCGACACTGCCGGAACGATGGCGGCTCTCAGCCTGACCAATACGGCATCCAGCGTCGCAGCTCCCTGCGCGACTGTGGCTGACACCGCCTTCACTGATGTGAATGTGAACAGCGACGGCACCACCGGCAGCGGTATGCTCTATCTGGAAGGAACCAATACTGCCGATAATACCCTCGGCATCCGTCTGACAGGCGTGGTGGTCACTGCGGAAGCGATCACCTACGGCGACACCATGGGCAGCATCGTCATCTCCGTGGTCAATGCCGCCGGTACTGAAATCAGCAAAGACACGGTGGAAAATCTTGGTTGGACCTGGACCGTCGGCAACGATGCCATGGAAAATGCCACCACCGGAAAAGCGTACGAACTGACTGCCGCAGCCGCAAGTCTGTATCAGTTCGCCGGTGATGTGAATGTGATCATCGATCAGCGCGCGATCACCATCAGCGCGGAAGATCACACCGTCACATACAACGGCACGGAACAGACCCTGACCAGCGCGGCGGTCACCACCGGAAGTCTGATCGCAGGTCAGACCCTCGACAACTACAGCTTCGCTGAAAAATACATCGATGCCGGAACATACAACGACATCAAGCCGGTGTATGCCGCCATCATCGATGCAAACGGCGCGGATGTGACAGCGAACTACGCCATCACTTACGAAGGCGCGACCCTGACCATCGAACAGTTGGCGGTCACCGTCACGGCAACGGATCGCACCGTCACCTACAACGGCGCGGAACAGACGCTGACGGATGCAACACTTGCGGGTCAGGTCGCAGGTCATACACTCAACAGCTGGACCTTCAACACCGTCGCAACGGATGTTGGCAGCTATGATATCGCCGCTGATTCCGCTGTCATCACCGATGCCACCGGCGCGGATGTGACGGACAACTACGCCATCACCTTTGCGGAAGGCGTTCTGACCATCGAACAG
>JAZNPK010000038.1:0-41598 GCA_045589595.1 Victivallales bacterium | reverse complement strand
AAAAAAAGGGGCTGTTGCAAAACCTCAAAAAGGTGAGCAACAGCCTTTTTCTATTGTTTGAGCAGAAAGTTGGAGGTATAATAAGTCATGATAGGAGAAAATCATGGCTTATTTTACAAATTCTCAAGGCTATTTGTTCCTTTGCTCAGACATTCCGTTTGAGGAAAAACAAAAATTGGACGATTACCTCCAACTTTTGGAAGACTCCGGAGTTGGCAAGATAATAGAACAAGCGATAGGAAAACACTCCGAAAAAGGCGGACGTCCATCATACAATCCGTATCGTTTATTTGCGGCAGTACTTTATGCTTTTTCCAAACATTCCGGCAGTTTACGCCGCATTGAAGACAGCTTGAAATTCGACACCAGATTCATGTATTTGATGGAACAAAAGATCCCATCATATTCCACCATTTCGAGGTTTTGCAACAACGTAGTTGTTGCACGACAGCCAGAGGTGTTCTCTTGCATTGTAAAATCTATCATCAAAAAATACAATATCGACATATCGGATGTTTTTGTAGATGGAACAAAACTGGAAGCAAACGCCAACAAATATAAATTTGTTTGGAAGCCGAGGGAAAGACACGACAGACTCAATGACGGTCTGAAAAAAATCATTTCAAAATATTTCCACCTGGCTGCGGGAAAGAAGGAATTTATATCAAAAGAAGTTGCAGGATATCTTTCGCAACTTGAACAGAAAATAGCAGATGCAGGAATTGTTATTGTCAGTGGCTCCGGACATCGCCAAGCTGAAATAGTCCGGGATTTTCACTCCTTGAAGAAAATGCTGTTAAAAACTCTGGAATACGAAGAAATAGAAGCAATTTGTGGTTCTGGCAGAAATTCCTATTATAAAACAGACAAGGATGCGACTGCAATGTGTCTGAAGTCGGATTATTATTCTGGACTGGGCAGCAATATGCACGCTGCATATGCGCTGCAGATTATTGTTGCCAAAGGTTTTATACTGGATTTTCTCGTATCGCAAGATAGGACGGATTCAAAAACTTTTATTCCATTGCTTAATCAGTATTACGCTGATTACAACATCTATCCCAAGAGATTATGTGCTGACAGCGGTTATTATTCATTAGACAATTACCGATACATGGCAGCAGCAGGAATTGGGAATTATATCAAACCTCAAATATGGCAAAAGATGATTTGTGGAGAATGGATGGAGTTATATCACTTTGATGAAAACAAAAATTTAATTTGCCTGAATGGAAAAATTGCAAGCAAATGTCAGAACGGCAACACACATTCCAGAGGTCGAGAAACTGCATTCTACCATATAGAAAATTGCCGGAGATGCAAGTTTAAGCCTTATTGTATGAAAGCGACAAAAGATAAAAGCAGACAAGAAAGATTTTTTGAGGTGTGTTACGATCTTTATGTATTCAGAAATCAAGCCATAGATAATTTGCTATCTTCCAAAGGAATTGAAATGCGGATCAATCGTTCATCTCAAGTGGAAGGAGCTTTCGGGGTAATCAAACAAGATATGGACTATGAGCGGGTTCGGCGAAAAGGCTTGGAAAATGTCAGTTGTGAATGTATGCTGGTTTGTTTGGGGTACAATATTCGCAAGTTTTTTACCTTGATTGCCGGTAAAGGAAAAATTGACTATTGGATTGCTCCTGCCGGGCTTGAAGCAGAACTCCCCAAAACTCCCAAGATGGAGAAATTTATAAAAAAGCTGCAAAAAAAAGAGGCTGCTGCGAAACATTAGGTTTTGCAACAGCCCCTGAAGCCTGTCGGATTTGTTCTGACGGTATCAGATACCCAGGTCGATCATGGCATCGGCGACTTTTCTGAAGCCGGCGATATTTGCGCCGAAGAAATAGTCGTCATCCTTACCGAATTCCATTGCGGCTTTGCGTGTGGAATCGTGGATATTTTTCATGATGCCGTGCAGTCTTTCGTCCACTTCTTCGCTCTTCCAGTTGAGGCGCATGGCGTTCTGGCTCATTTCCAGACCGCTGGTCGCCACGCCGCCGGCATTGGAGGCTTTGCCCGGTGAGAACAGGGCGCCGGCTTCCTGGATACGGGTGACGGCATCCGGTGTGGTGGGCATATTGGCGCCTTCACCGACGCAGAAACAGCCGCCTGTGAGCAGTGCTTTTGCGTCATCGTCATCCAGTTCGTTCTGGGTGGCGCAAGGCAGAGCGATATCGCATTTTGCGAGTTTCCACGGACGCTGACCGTCGTAATATTTTGCGGATGTATATTTTTCGGCGTATTCCCGGATCCTGCCGCGTTTGACATTTTTGAGTTCCTGAATGAATGCGAACTTTTCTTCATCGAGACCATCCGGATCGATGATGGAGCCGTTGGAGTCGGAGAGGGAGATGACTTTTGCGCCCAGCTGCATGGCTTTCTTGGCGGCGTATTGTGCCACATTGCCGGAACCGGAGATGAGAACGGTTTTGCCTTCAAAGGATTCGCCTCTGGTTGCCAGCATTTCTGTGGCGAAGTACACGTTGCCGTATCCTGTCGCTTCGGGACGGACCAGACTGCCGCCCCAGTTCAGACCTTTGCCCGTCAGAACGCTGTCGTAGCTGTTCACGATCTTCTTGTACTGACCGAACAGATAACCGATTTCTCTGCTGCCCACGCCGATATCGCCGGCGGGCACGTCAAGGCTCGGTCCGATGTGACGGTACAGTTCGCGCATGAAACTCTGGCAGAAGGTCATGATCTCGTGATCGCTTTTGCCTTTGGGGTTGAAGTTGGATCCGCCTTTACCGCCGCCCATGGAAAGGGTGGTCAGGGAGTTTTTGAAGATCTGTTCAAAGCCCAGAAATTTCAGGATGCTCAGATTCACGCTGGGGTGAAAACGCAGTCCGCCTTTGAACGGTCCGATGGCGCTGTTGAACTGTACGCGGTAGCCGTCATTGATCTGGATCTCGCCCTTGTCATCCACCCAGGGAACCTGAAACTGGATGATACGTTCAGGAACAACGATCCGTTCGAGGATCTTGTGCTTTTCATATTTCGGTTCGCGGTCCAACAGGGGGCCGAGAGATTCAAAGACTTCGGTAACACTCTGGATAAATTCTTTTTCCCAGGGGTACTTTTCCACAACGCATTCCTGAAGAACGCGTGCTGCATAAGCGTTCAGTGCCATGATTGTTTTGTCCTTTTCTGCCACTTCAAGAGGCGGTTTTATTTTAAATGATTTTTCTGTTGGCGTTTAAAGTACAATGAAGGGAGGAAAAAATCAAGAAGAATTTACAAAATCCTTTGCCGTTTTTTTGGCGGACGCCGGAAAAAAGCTCCCGATCCGGTAAAAAACAAGGCTTTTACAATTTTGTCAAGTCATTGTCCGATAATATGATAACTGTGATAAACAAAAACATCTTTTACATTTTTGTAAAAAGAATTTGCAGCCAGTCGTTTTTTACAATCAGACGGCGTTTGTTTGACTTTTTTCTTTCCCGTGATATATTTCCGGAGATGTGATTTGAACCGTAAAGTGAAAGGTGCTGTGCTGTGTCCTGGAAAGATCTGCCGCAGATGAAACGGATGAACCGGATCCTGTTCCGGATCGTCATCCCTGTTCTGATCGCAGGGGTGGTGGTGTATGCTCTGCTCGTTCCCCCGGTGTTTCAGTTGAATCAGGATTATTATATTTCCGGCAATACGGTGCGTGTGACCGGCGGAGAGATCGTTGCGGGGCCGGGTGCGGTCTCGCTCTGGGGGATCTATCCGTGGGTGTACGGCACGGTGGACGACAGAGGTTTTGCCATTCATCTTGAAGACGGCAAGGTGGAACATTTTGCCGTTCAGGAAAAATTTGAGCGTTTTCTGCAGGAGGAACAGCTGGATCTTTCCTTCTGCCGTCCGCTGGATGTTCTGCGCAGTTCAGACAGGAAAGATCTGCGTATGGCGCTGAAAAAATCATTGTCGAAGCCCCGTGATCCAAAAAAATCCGCGATTTTTTAAAAACGGGGATTGCTTTTTTGCAATGATGCTTTACATTGTTGAGTAAATAAGAAATTGGTCTTAAATACAAACCACAAAAAATAATGGAGATTTCCGCATGCTGAAAAGACATATTGTCATCTGTGCTGTCCTCGCCGGAGCCTGTATCCTGACCGGCTGTTCCAAAAAAATCGAAGGTAATGAAAAGACTCATCCCACATACATCAAGGCAAAGACCGACTGGACTGCCGGAAGATTCAGTGATGCCGCCAACGGCTTGAACGATCTACTCGCCCGCGCTCCCCGTTCCGCTCTTCTGCACAAGGAACTGGCGACGCTGTACGGAGATAACCTTGCCGACTACTACCGCGCCATCTATCACTATCAGCGCTATATCGAACTGGGCAAACTTTCTGAAAACGATAAGACCCTGTACCGCGGTTATCAGGCGGCGTGCAAACGCAATGCCGCAGAACGCATGATCCAGGAAGATCCGACCCTCGTCGGCGATAATCAGCCCCGTTCCGCCGAGATCGATGGCGCCACCGCCAACCGTCTGGCACTTCTCCAGCAGCAGAATGCGTTTTTCCAGAAACGTTATACTGAACAGATGGCAAAGATCCAGACACTGGAAAGTGAAGTTGCAGCGTTGAAAAAAGCTCCGGCAAAGACCGCCGCGAAAACTGCCGCCGCCAAAGCACCTGCCGCCGCGAAAACTGCCGCCGCCGCACCTGCCGCTGCGAAAGCCGCCGCTGCAACCGGACACGATACTTACGAAGTCCAGTCCGGCGATACTCTTTCCAGGATCGCCAGAAAAACATACGGTGTTGATTCCGAAACATACCGGAAAATGATCATGGATGCCAACGGGCTCAGCTCGCCGGACCGGATCTATGTCGGTCAGATCCTGAAACTGCCGAAACTGCCCCGCTGATCGCGGAGAAAACGGCTGAAGGAGGGGGGAGGATCATGATGAGACCGATTTGTATTGTGTGGACCGCTCTGGCGGCACTGGTGCTGACTTGTACGGCGTCCTGTTCCCTGCTGGCTCCGCCTGAAGTCCGGGAGCCGGTGACGTATGATCTGGGGATCCCGGAGCCGCTCGCGCTGCCGTGCAAAGTACAGATCAATCCCTTCCGCATGGATGGTGCCGCCCGTTTCAAAATGATGGGCAGGATCCATGGCAATCAGTTGGAAACGGATGAATATCACCGCTGGATCATGCCGCCGGGACCGATGCTGACACGTTATCTGCGGATGGCATTTTCGGAGTCAAAACCCGCATGCGGAAACAAAGAGATCATCAGCGGTTCAATTCTGTTTTTTGAGGCGGATTACACCCGCAAGACGGCTGTTCTTTCTGTGGAATATGAGATCCGCGGCGGAAACAGTTCCGTGCCGGAGATCCGCAAAACGGTAACGCTCCGGATCCCGTTCCCGGAACAGGCGGCTTCGCCTCAGGCGGCGTTTGCCGCAGCCATGCAGAAAGCCGCCGCCGCCCTCGCAGATAAATTGCGGCAGGAACTGGATCAGTGCGTTCCCGCGAACAAGTGACGCAGGGCGCGCAGTGAGGCGGGACCGAGTTTGTTCCGGATCTCCAGAAACATGGGCGCATGATGCAGTTGTCCGCTCTGCCATGAGAGAAAAAGCGACGCCAGTGAGATCAGCGGATCGTAAAACGACATGAGCGGCGCGTGATTTGTGAAGGTTCCATCCGGCTTGATCGCGACCTGATGCAGGTGCATCCCGTTGACTTCGCTGCCGAATGCCGCCAGCCAGCTGCAGACAGGATCCGTGGAGGAATAAGGCGCATTGTTCCGCGCGTGTCCGATATCGAAATGAAAACCGAGTCTGTCCCCGTGCGCCCCGAGCCGACCCCGGATCATGTCGATCCATTGTCTGCATTCTGCCGGGGTGTAACCGAAATTCCGCAGATCGCCGGGCGGTTCCGAGGGGCGCATGTGCATATTTTCGATGCCCCCGTACATCCCCTGCCGGATCACCGGAGCAAGACATTCCGCCGTCCGGTCCGCCGTCATTGCGAGGATCTCCGGATTTTTTGCATCCGCCACTGACATGGCGGGTACATGCAGCGTGAATCGGTCGCATCCTGTCGCGAGGGCGGCATCCAGTGTGCGGCGGAGTCTTTCCTCACCGGTGACAGCGCCGTCACGGAACCCTATATCCGGCAGATGAACGGAGAGAGTATGGCCGCCGGAATCGCGCCATTGTTTTACGGCATCGTGAATCTGTTTTTCCGGCAGATCGGTCAGTGACCAGTAACGCAATTCAACGCACGGCACTTTTTCCGCGGCGGCAAACGCCAGATTCTCCAGCGGTTCATCCATGCCGGAAATGCCGAGCATGGAGAGAAAACCATCGACTGCTTCCGCAGACCAGTTGCGCGGCTCTGCATCGGCGGGGGTGATGTTGCGGCGGTTGATATTGTGTCCGTCAAGCTCAAAAATCGTCAGAGCCGGAGGCGCGCCGATGGCTTTGTCCGGGTCCATACCGCGGACAAGTTGAACGATGCCGTCATCTTTGTCGATGTGTAAATGTCCTGCGATCAGCAGACGGATCTTAGATTTGACGGATTCCAGCAGAAGTCTGTCTTTTTCCGGCAGATGATCCGGCGGCGTATGAGTCACCGGAATGGCGTTATCCGGCAGATCATTGAGCAGCCGGACAGCCTCATCTGTAAAAAATCCGTCAGCAGAATCCAGCATACGGAATTTCCGTTCAGCGACAGGCGTGGCAAGAATACGGGCGGATTCCTCCCGTTCCTGCGGCGTCCGGTGTTCCGCATTGCCGGGCGTGATCAGAAAAGGCGTCCCGATGGAACGGAGTTTCCGGATCAGCCGTTCCGATGCCGCGACCGTTCCCGCAGCCGTCATATCACCGGCACAAAGGATCTGATCCACTTTTTCAACACAACGGAGATGATGTACCGCCATATCCAGGACTTGCTCCTTGACGGTGTCCGGTCTGTCCGGCAGATGCAGATCGGCAAAAACAGCGATTTTCATTGAGCGTTTCCCCATACAAATTCACTTCCGTCTTCTGCGATCTCAGCAGGAAAATCCAGCGTTGCCATGGCATCTTTCCATTGAGTACGACCTTCCGGCGTGTCCCAGTGATCCCAGATATGTGTGAAGACCAGCTGACGCAGAGATAATGTTTTGAGGACCGGCATCGCACATTCAAGCGGATAATGAGTCAACTCACAGAAACAGATGGTGTCCGGCGTACAGGCAGATGCCGGAAAATCTGAAAAATCATATTTGAGATCGCCGGTGTGGACAAGGTGCAGATCTTCCACTTGCGCCTCAAAAGCGTAACTGGGATATCCGGAGTTGCCCTCATTTTCCAGATGTTTCGTGGGAATGGCGGAAAGAGAAAGAAATCCGTCATCAAAAAAATGTCCGGGCGCAGTCAGATGAAACGTTACCGCTTTGTCCGATAAGGGCCGGTGCGTTACCGCGAGAAGCTGCCGGAATATATCAGCCGCATCCTCCGGCATCCAAACCGGGACCGGTTCCGGCGGCGGATATTTTGTCAGATGTTTCAGCAAGCCGGTAAGACCGCCGAAATGATCCTCATGCATGTGGGTGAAAAAAATCCCCTTCAACGTATTGCTGATGTCAATGCCGCGGCGTATCATGGACGCCTGAACCGGTGCCCCGGCATCGATCAGATAATATCTGCCGCAGGTTTCCCAGAGCGTGGATGTGTTGTAACGCGTCCGGTTGGGATCACCATGCCCCGTACCAAGTGTCGTGATCTTCATGATTCTGACGGGATCCTTTGCAAAAATGGTTCGTGTGTTTTCCGTAATGTACAACAGCACACCCGAAAAAACAAGGAGAAATGCAAAAATACAGAAAGATGAAAAAAACTGTGTGTGCCCGTCATTCCCGCCACGCCACGGCGCGAAGGCACGATCCTGACCCGCCTGCGGGTCGCCCCCGGCGCCTGCCGGGGGTTCCGGTCCGGGCGGACCGGTGGATCGTGCCTTCGCCCGTGGCGTGGCGGGCGGCTTGAATTTTCCGTGATCTGTGGTATATTATATGTCACTGTTTGTACAGCCGGTCTGTGATGCGATGGCGGAGCGGGCGGGGTGTTCAACAGAACAGAATCGTGTGTCGGGTTTCGATATTTTTCAGATCCTGCACCGATGGTTTTTTGAGCCGGAGGTGACGGAAAGCGTGAGAAAAGGACAGCTGTTTGTTTTTTTTCTTTCTGTATTTTTCCGTTTTCTGACGGGGGAATACAGAATTTTTTTATACAGACTGGAGGTCATATCATGCCGGACGGTGATGGAAAGCGGATCGCGCTTGCGGGGATCATTGTGGAAAAACCGGAAGCTGCGGAAGATGTCAACCGTATTCTTCATGATTTTTCTGAATGGGTCGTCGGCCGTATGGGGATCCCGTACCGGAGCCGCGGTGTCAGTATCATCAGTATTGTTCTGGATGCGCCCCAGCATGTGTTGAGTGCGTTATCCGGCAAACTCGGGATGCTGGATGGTGTGAGTGTGAAAACGGTCTGTTCCAAAAATCTGAAAGGAGAAACGGATTTATGAGCGGTATTATTTATGATCCGAAATCTTCCAAAGCGGAAGAATTTATCAACGATGCTGAAATTCTTGCGAGTCTTGCTTTTGCGGACGAACACAAACACGACAAAGCCTTTGTGGAATCCATTCTGGAAAAGGCGGCTCTCTGCAAGGGGTTGACTCACAGAGAGGCATTGGTCCTGCTGGATTGCGATCTGCCGGAAGAAACGGAAAAAATCTTTGCTCTGGCAAAAAAGATCAAACAGGAATTTTACGGCAACCGTATCGTGATGTTTGCGCCGCTTTATCTTTCCAACTACTGCGTCAACGGCTGTATTTACTGTCCCTACCACGCAAAGAACAAACATATTCCCCGGAAAAAACTGACGCAGGACGAGATCCGCGCGGAAGTGATCGCATTGCAGGATATGGGACATAAACGCCTTGCACTTGAAACCGGCGAAGATCCGGTGAACAATCCCATTGAATATGTGCTGGAAAGTATCCGCACGATCTATTCCATCAAGCACAAAAACGGAGCGATCCGCCGTGTCAATGTGAATATTGCCGCGACGACGGTGGAGAATTACAGAAAACTCCACGATGCGGGGATCGGGACTTATATCCTCTTTCAGGAAACATACAACAAAGCGGAATATGAACGGCTTCATCCCACCGGACCGAAACATGATTACGCCTGGCATACGGAGGCGATGGACCGGGCAATGGATGCGGGAATCGATGATGTGGGCTGCGGCGTGTTGTACGGACTCGGTACATACCGCTACGATTTTGTCGGACAGTTGATGCATGCGGAACATCTGGAAGCAGCCAAGGGCGTCGGACCCCATACCATCAGTGTGCCGCGGATCCGCCCCGCCGATGATATTGACGCAAAAGAATTTCCCAACGCGATCAATGACGACCTGTTTGAAAAACTGGTGGCTGTCCTCCGGATCGCTGTTCCGTACACCGGTATCATCATCTCCACGCGCGAAAGTCAGAAAGCCCGGGAACGGGTCCTGGCAGTTGGCGTATCCCAGATCAGCGGCGGCTCCCGTACCAGCGTCGGCGGTTATACCACAGAAGAACGGCACGATGAAACCGCACAGTTCGATGTCAGCGATACCCGGACACTGGACGATGTGGTGCAATGGCTGCTGAGCCTCGGATATATTCCCAGCTTCTGCACCGCATGTTACCGGGAAGGCAGAACGGGCGACAGATTTATGAAACTCGTCAAGAGCGGTCAGATCGCAAATTGCTGTCTGCCCAACGCCCTCATGACACTGAAGGAATATCTGGAAGATTACGCCGCGCCCGCTACGCAGCAGCTCGGCGAACAGGTCATCCGGAAAGAAATCAACAGCATCAAGTCCGATAAAGTCCGGGAGATCGCTGCCGGATACCTGAAGGAACTCCACGACGGGAAACGGGATTTCCGGTTCTGATACATGACACGCAGATGATATGGCGCAACGCGGCGCGGCACCGGCGGCAGACGCCGCCACACCGTTTTTTTGCGCCGGGGCGTTTCCCCCCGGCGCGCAAAAAAACGGTGTCCGTTCTCCGAACGGGGTGCCGCGCCGCGTGCGCTATGCGTGCAAAAATCTGAATTTTTTGTGATTTTTTTCAGCTTTAATCTTGTAATTTCTGAAACCCTGTGCTAATTTTTCAACAGAAAAACGTAATTTGAATTTGAAACGAGTATAAAACCAAACACAACATAAGGAGCAGGGTATCTTATGGACGACAACGAAAACAAAGAAAAAATGGAAAATGCAGGACCCGCAGAAGACACCAAAAAGCAGTTTGATGCGCAGGAAGCATTGAACCGCAGCAAAGAATTGGCGAATCAGGCGGCGGAAAAAGCCGGTGAACTTGGCAAACAGGCAGCGGACAAAGCAGAAGAACTGTACAACAAACTTCCGCTGGACATGATCGGCGAAAAGCTTGGCGGCAAAATCGATATGCATGCCAAGAGCACGAAGATTGCGGCGGCTGCCATTGCCGGTGTTGCGGCATTGGTTGTTCTGTTTATCTTTTTCGGTATCCTCGGCTGTATTTTCAGTGGTCCGTCTCTGGCTGACTACGCGCCGGAAGATACGAATATGATCGTGTATGCCAATGTGGAAGCATTTGCGGATCATCCGCTCTGTGCTGATCTGGAAAAGATCATGAGTATAAACCGCAAAGATCTGGAAAAAGAACTCAAAAAGGAAAAGATCGAACTGGATGATGCGCTTTCTACAAAGATCTGTTTCTTCTTCAATGTGGAAGATCTGTTGAATGGCAAAATGTCATTCCTCGGTATGGCAGATACGGCAGTCGATACGGAAACGCTTCTGGCATCTGCAAAAAAGAATTTTAAAGATGATGAAAGCGCCAAGATCGACGACAGCGAAATTGATGGCGATGCAGCACTTTATGTTGAAAAGCCCGGAGAAAATGTCTGCCTGATCGCACGCAGCGGCAGTCTGCTTCAGTTCTCCTTTGCTGAAGACAAAAAAGCGATTGTTCAGGAAGCTCTGGAAAAAGAAGGTATTGATTTGGCGGATGCCATTGATACCGGTGCCATCGTCAGTGTTGCTGTTGACGTTGAACGCATCGGCCTCACCAAGCAGAATAAACAGATGGTCAAGGAAATGGGCGCTGATGCGCTGATTGACGGACTCAAATTCGTGACGGTCAATGTGACGGATAAAGGTTCCGATCTGGGCGTGGAAGTCGTTCTGACCTACGAAGACAGTGACGTTGCCAAAGAAGCGGAAGATACGCTTGAAACCTACCGCAAAATGGGCGCAAGAACAGTGGAAGACAAAGATCTCAAGGAATTCCTGAAAGAAGAAATCGATGTTGACCGGAGCGGTGACACTGTTACCATCTCCTTTGAAATTGACGAAAAGACCGTCAAAAAAGCAGCAAAAGAAGTGATGTAATTCTGATTTTGCCAGTTTCGGCGCGGCGCCGGTGATCCGGTGCCGCGTTTTTTTATGTTTCTGAACATGAATTGAAAGTGAGTAAATAATGACGAACCTCTCAAGCAATCTCCGGCTCCGTGTCGGGATCATCAGCGATGTGCAGGGATATGACTTCCCGCAGGATTGGGGAATGCATAACTGCGAAAAAGCGATCCGTATCCTCGCAGAAAAAAAGATCGATGTCCTGCTGATGGCGGGCGATCTGGCAGATGGCGGCGACAGCGTGGCCCCGCTGCAATATTATCAGGATATGCTCCACCGCTATTTCGGGGAAAAGATGCCCGTTCAGATCAACTGCGCAGGAAATCATGACTTCTGGACTCATGGCGATTCCCGTTCACAGGAGCAGGTTTACCGGGATTTCTGTGCCATTGCCGGCGATCCTGCGGAAGACCCCATCCGCAAGACCATTGCCGGATACGATTTTATTGCATTTTCCACCGACAACAAGCGGGATTACAATGAGGCGGAATGTGAACGGCTTTTGAGACCCGTTATCGCTGACGCCGTGGCGCGTGACCCCGGAAAACCCGTGTTCGTCGTGACGCATTATCACCCCACCGGAACCGTGACCGGCAGTTACAACAGCGGCAGAAAAGGTCTGCGGAATGTGATGAACGATTATCCGCAAGTCGTTTCCTTCTCCGGTCACACTCATTGCCCGCTGGAAGATGAACGCTGTATCTGGCAGGGCGAATTTACCGCCGTCAATACCGCATCCCTCAGCTACGCTTGCGTGGAAGACCGCTGCGCCAATCTGTGCGGCCCCATCGTCCCCTTCGCAAGAGAAGCACTCGGTTTCATGTATATGGAGATCTATGACGACCGTCTGGAGATCCATCGCTATAACGCCGAAGACGGCAGAGAGATCAAACCGGACCGCATCTGGAATGTGGCTCTGCCGTACAGCCCGGAAAAAGCAGTTTATACAGACGCCAGAAAAGAACTGCGGAAAGCCCCGGAATTTGAAGCGGGGACCGAAGTCTATTTCCGGATCGATTTCGGTTATTCATACCTGATCTTCGATGGGGCGGAACATGACGACTTTACACACTTCTACCGGATCGATATCACCGAATTGAAAGACGACGGCACCACAGAAGAACCGATGTCTTTCCGGTTCCTCTCGCCCACTTTCTACCGCCTCCAGCGGAATCAGGACCACAGACAGGTCTTCAAAGTCCCGCCCAATACCATCGAAAAAGGAAAAAAATACCGGTTCGATGTCTATCCCGTGGAAACATTCGGACTGGAAGGGAAACCCATCTCCCTCACGATCAGTGTGCCGCCGCACTACACCATCAACAACAGTACCCCGCCCAGCCCGCAGGAGTGAGCTGAAACAAAACAGGACGGGGCACGGCTCCGCGCGGTGAACCGCGCACACCCTGAAAGATCAGCCGCCCGCTTGGCGCGGCGGCTGGTCTTTCAGGGCGTCGGATGCGCCTGCCGGCGCATCCGGGAGCCGTGCCCCGTCGCTGTTTTGTGCGTGTGTGTGATCTTACTTCAGGATGATCTCGATCACAGGCACGACAGCCTTTTCCGGTTTGATGACCGGCAGGTTGATGGTGATATACTCATTATCGCCGGGGATCGGGTTCTGGTTGACATTGGTTGCGACTTCGGAGAAGAGGATTTCGCTGCCATCGTGCAACAGCTGCATATATTTTACTTTTCCGGCGAGCCCCTGAACGTGGATATGCCGGAACGGCCAGGAATAGATATGCAGATACAGCCGGTTGGTTTCGGGATTGTAGGTATAGCGGCAGTTTTCGGGTTCGGGGAATTCATCGGGTGCCTGACCGCAGCCGCGGATCGCCCGTTCATGACAGCGCATCCAGTCGGCATAATCGCCGAGCCGTTCCATTGCGCGGTGATCGAGATAGCCTCTGGATGTGGGGCCCACATTCATCAGCAGGTTGCCATCGCGGGAAACGTGATCGATGAGCATTTTGATGCACTGTTCAGCGGATTTCCATGTGGTTTCATCCCGGTAGTATCCCCAGGAGCCGGAGAAGGTCTGACATCCTTCCCAGGCACTGATATTTTCATCGGGAGCCCAGGCACTGATATTTTCATCGGGATAGGAATAAGTTTTTGCGGCATTTTTCCGGGGTGTGTACTGTTCCGGAGTGATGATATCGCCGCTGCCGGGAAGATCCAGCCGGTTGTCGATGATAATATCGGGTTGAAGGGAGCGGACGCATTTGACGATCCGTTCGCTGTCCCAGTCGTCATGTCCTTTTCCTCCGGGTCTGCCATCTTTGGGGAAACATCCGCCGGGATAGGAGAAATCGAACCAGATGATATCGATTTTTCCGAATTCAGTCAGCAGTTCAGTGATCTGATCGATCATATAGTCCTGATATTTTCTGATATCGCGTTTTGCGTTCAGGGCATCCACTTCTTCTTTGGGCAGATCACGCAGAGGATGGAAACAGTCGATGGGGAAATCGGGGTGATGCCAATCCAGCAGAGAGTAGTAGAATCCGATCCGGATCCCTTCCGCGCGGAACGCATCCACGACTTCCCGGAGCATATCCCGTCCGAAAGGCGTATTTGTGATTTTGTAGTCAGTATATTTTGAATCCCAGAGACAGAATCCTTCATGATGTTTTGAGGTGATGACCATATATTTCATGCCGGCATCTTTTGCGGCTTTCGCCCAGACCTGCGGTTCAAACAGATCCGGATCGAACAAATTGAAATAAACATCGTACTTTTCATCGCCGATCTTTTCGCGCGACTTGATCCATTCGTGTCGCGCCGGCATGGAATACAACCCGTAGTGGATGAACATGCCGAACCGTGCGTGTTTGAACCAGCTCAAATCACCGTGACCGTAATCTTTCGTCATCTTATTGCTCCTTGCAGTTTGATGTTTCTGTTTTTTCGGTGTTTATGATAAAATATGCGCATTTGACGGAATTGCAAACAGAAATCCAGCGAAGAAAAAGGAAAAAATCTGAAAGATAGAAGAAGTGACGTCCGGCGGCGGCAGCGGCTCCGGAATGTCCGGGCGCGCCTGCAGGCGCAGACCGGACATTCTGCGCTCACGTCCGTGAGCGTGCGCGGCAGTGCCGCGCGGAGCCGCGCCTCAGCGCTGCGGTACAGATTTTACCACGGATCCTGTGCGTTCTGTTCGATCATCCGCTGTGCGGTAAAATCTCCGGCTTTGGCGGCGGCTCTGATCCATTCGACGGCTTTATCGGTATTTTTGATACAACCGGTACCTTTATAGTAGCAGATACCGACCTGTCTCATTGCGGGTGCGTGACCGCGCATTGCGGACTGAACGAACCAGAAAAATGCTTTTCTGTCATCCTGCGGGATACCGTCGCCGATCGCGAACATATTGGCGAGGTTGTATTGTGATGGCGGATATCCGATTTTTGCGGCGTTTTCGAACATTTCAGCGGCCCGGAGTTTATCGGGTGCGTCCATACCGATGCCTTCGAGGGCGAAGAGACCGAGTCTGTGATATGCCTGCGGGCAGCCGTTTTTAGCGGACTTGTCATAATATTCCAGTGCGGCGTTCAGACCTTTTCCTTCTTCAAAACCGTCGCAGATAAATTCTGCATATTTGTACTGACCGAATGGCAGACCTGCGTTTGCGGCGTGACGGTAGAGGCGGAATGCTTTCTGTTTATCCTGTTCCACCGGACCGCCGTGTTCGTAAAAGAACGCCAGTTTCGTCCATGCTTCGGGATCGTTCATTTTGGAAGCGCGCCGGAGAAGGCTGATCGTTTTCTGCGGATCCTGTTCCGTGCCGAGTCCAGCGTAATAGCAATCTGCCAACATCCGCAGACCTTTTGCGGTGGCATCCGGCAGAGTGGAGGCTTCCAGAAGCATTTGAAACGCCTTGTTCCGGGTTTCAGTTGTGACTTCCTGCTGGTTGAGTTGGAAGGCGGACAGTTCGATCATAGCGGCAGCGATCTTTTGTTCCGACAATTTCTGCAGGATCGGAACGGCTTTTGCCGGTTCGGCTTCCATCTGTTTTCCGCTTCCGTACAGATAGAGCAATGCGAGATTGAGTGCGGCGGTATTGTTGCCCTGATCTGCTGCTTTCCGGTAATACGGAGCGGCATTGACGGGATCCGCTTTTATGCCCAGCCCCCGTTCCAGGCAGATGGCATAATTCAGTTGTGCCTCCGGCAGCCCCTGATCTGCTGCTTTTTTGAACCAGTAAACTGCCAGTTCCCGATTTTCTTTCCGTGCTTCTGTGCCGTAGAAATATTCGTTTCCGAGTCTGAACTGTGAATAAGCATCACCGCCGGTGGCGGCTTTGCGCAATGCATCCGTTTCTTCCGCCCGGATCATGAAAAGGGAAAAAACGGTGAACAGGATCAGAAAAATTTTTTTCATACGGAGGCTCCGCGGCTAACTTGTATTGTTCCTGCAATATAATATTTTTCCGGAAAAATTCCAGTTTTTTTTACAAAAAATACTTGCAAATTCCGGAAAATACTGCCATAATACTTTCAGATACGATACAAGGAGGTGCGTTATGAAAAAAATCTTTGTACTTGACACCAATGTGCTTCTGCACAGTGCCGCCGCCCTTGATGCCTTTGAGGACAATGAAATCGTAATTCCCATGACCGTGCTGGAGGAACTTGACAAGTTCAAGCGCAATCAGGACGAACTGGGCAGAAATGCCAGAGCAGTGATCCGCAAACTGGATCATCTGCGCGGAAAAGGCAGCCTTTATACAGGTGTGCCGCTGGACAATGCTCCCGAACCCGATCAATGCGGTTCTTTGCGGGTCGTCGTCAGTGAGGGAAAACTTTCCGGTGATGCGGATATGAGCGTGCCGGACAACCGCATCCTCAATGTCGCGCACGTGCTGAAAGAAAAAAGCGGCAAAGAAGTCCGTTTCATCACCAAAGACATCAATCTGCGCCTGAAAGCCGATGCCTACGGGATCACGGTGCAGGATTTTGAACGGGAACGGGTCGATTATGACGCCCTTTACACCGGCAGTATGGAAGCGGATGTTTCCGGTGAGATCGTGGATCAGTTCCATGAAGAAAAAAATATCCCCATCCCGAAGGGGTTGGAGGTCTGTGAAAATCAGTTTGTTCTTCTGAAAGATGCTGTGAACGACAAACACGCCGCATTCGGTTGGATGCACCACGGCAGACTGGAAAAACTGCCGGACGGTATCGCGGAAAAAGTCTGGAACATCACGCCCCGCAGCCGGGAACAGCGTATGGCATTGCATCTGCTCATGGATCCGGAGATCCCGCTGGTGACGCTGGTGGGACGCGCCGGAAGCGGAAAGACTCTTCTGGCTCTTGCTGCGGCGCTGGAACTGACGGAACGGCAGAAAGTCTATGAGCGTATTCTGGTGTCCCGTCCCATTGTGCCCATGGGCAATGACATCGGTTATCTGCCGGGCGACAAAGATGAAAAACTGGATCTGTGGATGCAGCCCATTTACGACAATCTGGAATTTCTGCTCCGGTCGGAAAAACGGGATGCCTCACCGCGCCGTCAGATCGATGCCCTCAAACAGAGCCGTAAACTGGAACTGGAAGCGTTGACTTACATCCGCGGCAGAACGATCCCCCATCAGTTCGTGATCGTGGACGAAGCCCAGAATCTGACGCCCCATGAAGTCAAGACCATCATCAGCCGCTGCGGCGAAGGCACGAAGATCGTGTTGACCGGTGACCCGGACCAAATCGACAATCCTTATCTGGATGCGTCCAGCAACGGTTTGACTGCCAGTGCGGAAAAGATGAAACATCTTGCTGTCAGCGGTCACATCACGCTGATGAAGAGCGAGCGCAGTCCTCTGGCGGCGGCAGCGGCGGAATATCTCTGAAACGGTTTCAGTCTGCCCACAAGCGGGCGATCCCGGCAATGGCGGCAGTTTCCACCCGGAGGATCCACGGACCGATCCGCATGGAATGGAATCCGGCGGACCGCATCTGTTGTTCCTCCTGACCGGAGAAGCCGCCTTCCGGACCCACGAAAAATGCCACATCGGCGGCGTTTTCCAGTCCTGCCATATCAGATTCGTAAGGTGATCCGAAGCAGCACAGACAGGATCGTTCCACAGCATCCTGTACCGCCTGACTGAACTTGACCGGTACTTCCAGACGGGGCAGATAGGGATTGCCGGATTGTTTGCAAGCCTCGAAAAGAAGATCGTTCTGCCGGTCTGCGGAATCGGCATCGGGCAGGGCGACCGACCGTTCGCAGATCATGGGGACGATCCGGTACACGCCCAGTTCCGCCGCCTCTTTGAGAAGCTGATCCATTTTCTGCCGCCGCGGCGGTGCAAGATAAAGATGGATCCGGCGATGCGGGAAGGGGATCGTTTCCACAGAATCCAGCCGGAGCATCCGGTTTTCTGTGACGGTGGCGGATCCGGTATTGCCCTTTCCATCCAGCAGACCGGCAGTTTCGCCCGGACGCGCCCGGAGGATTTTGAAGAGATGACTTGCCTCAGTCCGGTCCAGTTCCAGAAGATCGCCCGGTTTGGCATCGGCGAGCCGGTCATAACGGAATCGTGCCATATTTTCAGCCTTTCTGCAAAAAAAAATCAAAAAAAATCAAAAAAACTGCAAAACGCTGTAAGATTTACAACATCTGCGGGGTATATACAGGTAGAACACTCCAAACAACATTGTCACCGTAGTCAGGCTGTCGGCGCAGCTTTTCAGTGGGGACCGAAAGGCAGCGTTTAGTAGATGATGCCCGGCAATGTTCTTTGGAGAGTTTCTGTTTTAAAATAATTGCAGACCGCCCCCATTTCAAGAAAACCCGCCGAAAAACATCGTGTTTTTTTATCGGGTCGGCTTGTAAAAACGGTACGGGATCTGTATTTTACATCCGACCAGAAATTTCCCGTAAACAACCATCCGGAGATCAGATACGGAAAAATGAAGATTTACAGCGGATTGACCAGTGTTACTTTCCGGCAGTTGACGCCGGATGAGATCATAGACCTTGCCGTGCAGGCAGGTCTGGACGGTATCGAGTGGGGCGGCGATGTGCATGTCCCCCCCGGCGATACGGCTCTTGCAGAAAAAATCGGGGAACGGACCCGGGCAGCCGGTCTGCAGGTCCTTTCCTACGGCAGTTATTACCGTTGTACGGCGGAAGAAGATCCGGCAGCGGTCCTTGCGGCAGCACAGGCGCTGGGCGCCCCCAATATCCGGGTCTGGGCGGGTAAAACCGATGCAGCGGAAATGGACGATTGCCAGCTGGAAGATCTCGCCCGGACTCTGGATCATTTCGCCGCCGCCGCCGAAAAAAACGGTATGACCGTATCCACGGAATATCATACCCGCACCGCCACCAGTACGCCGGAAATGACACAGCGGCTTCTGGATCGGGTCCTGCGTGATAATTTCTTCACTTACTTCCAGCCGGACAACCGCCGGACGGATGAGGAAAATCTGCTCCATCTGAACCGGTTTCTTCCGAGGATCAGCAATCTGCATGTCTTCCACTGGAAATCCTGGACGGAACGCTTTGCGCTGGAAAACGGTGAAGCGATCTGGAAAAAATATCTTGAAACTTTTGCCCGGTCACCGCGCGCAGCCGGTGCATGTATCATGGAATTTGTGCGCGATGACAGCCCCGGTCAGTTCCTCGCTGATGCAGAGACGCTCCGGCGCTGGATCCGCGAACTTTCCCGATAAAATCAGAGGATGAAAAACCGTTATGACGAAAATCAAAGCTGCTCTCGCCGGAAATGAAACAACGATCCGGTATGTATTCGGAGATGATTACCTGAACGTACTTCAGGCGTTGACCGATCTCAATCCCGTGATCATGACTGCCGATAATGCCGCATCCGGCTCTTTCGCCGATACGGAAGTGATCTTTTCCACATGGGGTATGCCCGCTCTGGAGGAAACACAGCTGGATGCCCTGCCTGCATTGAAAGCCGTTTTCTACGCGGCAGGGACCACCGATTATTTCCGGGTCCCGTTCCAGAACCGGAACATCCTGATCTCCAGCGCATGGCGGGATAATGCCATCCCCGTGGCGGAATTTGTTTTTGCACAGATCCTTCTCTCCCTGAAAAATTATTTTGCCGTTTCGTCTGCAGTTCACCGTGAACAGAAATGGCAGGGACAGAATGTCGGGCCCGGCGCTTACGGCGCCACCGTGGCACTCATCGGTGCCGGTGCGATCTCCAACAAAGTGCAGGAAATGCTCCGCACTGTCGATGTCCGGACCATCGTCGTACCGTCCCGGAAAGAAAACCGGACGATCTCTCTGGAGGAGGCATTCAGCACAGCGCAGGTCGTCAGCAATCATCTTCCGAACCGGGATGACAATATCGGCGTGCTGAATGGTGCGCTGTTTGAACGCATGAGACCCAATGCCGTGTTCATCAATACCGGTAGAGGCAGACAGGTCAATGAGCCGGAAATGATCCGGGTGTTGAAGGAACGGCCCGATCTGACCGCTCTGCTGGATGTGACATATCCCGAACCGCCGGTGCCGGGGTCCGAACTCTATACCCTGCCGAACGTTCATCTCTCCCCCCATATCGCCGGGTCGATGAACGATGAAGTCAGACGGATGGCTGTCAGTGCGATCGATGAGTTCAAGCGGTATCGGGACGGTCAGCCGCTGCAGAATATTGTCGCGATCTGAAACGCATACAGGGAAATCACCCGACTTTTTTGAAAGCGGGACTTGACCGTGGTGTCTTCGCGTGTATATTACAGACAGGAAAAATATAACAAAACGAAATGGAACGAAAGATGAAAAAAATCCTGCTCCTTCTGGTGCTTGCAGCGGTGCTGCCCCTCTCCGCGCAAAAGATCATGCTGAAAAAAGGTCCCCCGATCGATGTGAAAGATATGATCTCCAAAGATCAGTACGGCATCCTTGTCAATGCCGGAAAAGATAAAGAGACCGGCGATCCTCTCTGCCGCTTCATCCCCTTTGTTCAGGTCAGTCCCGCATCTCTGATGCTTTTTCCCTTCTGCGATGTGAAAGCCGTGGAGCGTATCGATTCCGCCGTCCATGACCGCATCGATCTGATCCGTAAAAAATTTGCGGACCGCTATCCCGATTATGAAGGCACGCAGGATTTTTCCATGAAAATGACCATCCATACCGGTGTTCACAGTTATAAGATCCTGTTCACTGCAACGGAAAGTCTTTCCAACGGTATGATCGGTTACCTTTATTCAGACAGTGCAGATACCCTTTTCTATGGCAAGATCTTCCTTCACGGTCTTGTCGGCAAAAGCAATTCCGCCTGGGTCGGTACCATCTATCCCACCGAACGGAAACTCACACACAAAGGCAGTACCTATACAGTCTTTACGGTGATCGCACCGCCCAAAAAAGACTACACCATGACGGAAGAGGAAGAACAGAAGGAAAAGCAGACACGCCGCCGCGGCGGTGGTCGCCGTCCGCCTGCAGGTGGAGGACGCCCCAATGGCAATGTTCCGCCTCCGGGACGATGATCCCTGCCTGACGGAGGAGTTTGTCCGTCCCGCTTCAGGAGCCGGCGGTCAGCACCTGAACAAAACAAGCAATGCCGTGCGGCTCACCTACGACTATCTCCGGTCGCCCCTGCTGACGGAAGATGTCCGGGAACGCCTGACAGCTCTTGCCGATCATATCCTTTCCGGGGGGAAACTTGTGATCCTTTCCAAAGAATCCCGCAGTCTTCAGCAGAACCGGGAACATGCCCGGACCCGTCTGGAAAATCTCATCAATTCAGCGTTTCAGGTCCCGAAAAAACGGAAGAAAACGAAGGTCACCCGGGCGGAGCGGGAACGGCGTCTGACAGCCAAAGCCCACCGGTCCGCCATCAAACAGAGCCGGAAGAAAGCGGCGGCGGAGTAAAAAAAATAAAAAAATAAATTTTTTCATGCTTTTTTTGAAAAAGGGTTTGAAAGTTAGAAAAAGTGTGATAAATTATTTAATTCCGTGCGTCATCGTCGGGAAATACGTGGCCCCTGACGGTCATTCCAAACGCACAGGAAAAAGAAGAAAGAACCCTCTATCGTTGAAAAAAGAGGGGTCGTTCGTTATGAAAACAGTCATAAACTTTTAGAAGAATGAGGCTGAGATGAAAGTTACGTCGTCGATCAAACGCAGGTGCGAATCCTGTCAGATCATCAAAAGAAAAGGCGTGATCCGGGTGGTTTGCACCAATCCTCGCCACAAACAGAAACAAGGCTAATCGGAGAATCGAAAGATGCCCAGAATTTTAGGTGTGGACATTCCTGTCAACAAGCGTGTGACCTACGCGCTCCAGACGATTTATGGTATCGGCCCGGCAATTGCCGCTGAAATTGTTGAAAGAGCAAAAATCGATCCCCAGCTGCGTGCAAGTCAGCTGACGGACGAAAACATTGCTGCGATCACGGTTCTCCTGCAGAACGATTACACTGTGGAAGGTGACCTCCGCCGTGAACTGGTGACCAACGTCCGTCGTCTCCAGATCATCAACTGCTACCGCGGTATGCGCCACAAAAAGGGTCTCCCCTGCCGTGGTCAGCGTACCCGTACCAATGCGCGTACCAGAAAAGGCAAGAAGATCACAGTCGGTGCTATCCGTGACAAAACGCAGCGCCGTGTCGCCGCATCCGCCGCAGACGCAAAAGCCGCTGGCGCTGCTCCGGCTCAGGGTGCCAAGAAGAAGTAATCCATTGTATGGATCACTGAACGAGCAAACGACATATTATCGAAAGGTATTAAAACCATTATGGCTGAAGAAATCAAGGCAAATGCCGCTGCCGAAGCTCAGGCTCCTGCCGCCGAGGCGACCGCTGCTCCTGCTGCTGAAGTCAAGCGCAAAAAATCCGGCCGCTATGTTCCGTCCGGGATCGCCTATGTGCAGGCGTCCTTCAACAATACGAAAGTCACATTCACTGACCTCCACGGCAACGTTCTCTGCTGGTCCACCGGCGGTAAAAACGGCTTCAAAGGCTCCCGTAAGAGCACTGCTTATGCCGCTCAGGTCGTCGCTGCTGATGCCGCCAAGAAGGCTGAAGCGCTCGGCATGAAGGAAGTGGAAGTCCGGATCAAAGGTCCCGGCGCCGGTCGTGAATCTGCTGTCAGAGGGATTGCCTCCATCGGCATGGAAGTGATTGCCATCAAGGACATCACTCCGGTTCCGCACAACGGATGCAGACCCCCGAAACGCCGTCGTGTCTGATATCCCGGTGAAACGCTGCGTTGTGCGGCGTTTCCGGAATTTTCCGCGCATAGAACAAAACTGAAATATCAACCGGAGGATCATACAAATGGCTGCTGCATCAAATTTCCCGATGCCCCAATCCGTCATTATGGACAAGGAAACTGCAACGGACAAATACACAAAGTTCGTGGCTGCTCCCTTCCAGAGCGGTTTTGGACATACCATTGGAAATGCTCTGCGTAGAGTGCTGCTTTCCTCTCTGGAAGGTGCTGCAATTTCTGCCGTCCGTATTGACGGAACGACGCATGAATTCGCTTCTCTGCCCAGCGTTGTGGAAGATGTTACTGAGATCATTTTGAACCTGAAGAAAATCAAACTGAACCTGAATTCGGATCAGCCCAAAATGTTGGAGATCCGCAAGAAAAAAGCCGGTCCCGTACTGGCTGCGGATATCATCAGCGATGGAACGGTCGAGATCCTGAATCCCGATCAGCTGATTTGCACGCTGGACAAGGATGTTCCGTTCCGTGCTGAAATCGAAATCGCCAAAGGCAGAGGCTGGTGTCCTGCTGAAAAGAACAAACGCGCTGATCAGCCCCTGGGCACCATCTGCGTGGACTGCTTCTTCAGCCCCGTGACCGAAGTCCGTTACAAAGTCGGTGCCGCCCGCGTGGGTGAAGAAACCGAAATGGACAGCCTCACGATCGAAATCAAGACCGATGGCCGTATTGCCCCGAAAGATGCACTGGAAAAAGCTGCCAAGATCCTGAAGGATCACCTGAAACCCTTCCTGGGCAACCAGGCAGGCGAAGGCGATGCTCTCTCCAACATCAGCGAAGAAGAACAGAAACTGTTCAAGACTCTGACGCAGGATGTGGAAGTGCTTGATCTTTCTGTCCGCGCGATGAACTGCCTGAACAACGCCGGGATCAAACTTCTCGGTGACCTCTGCATGAAGAGTGAATCCAGAATGCTCAAATTCCGGAACTTCGGTAAGAAGTCTCTGGATGAGATCAAGGAAAAACTGGCAGAACTGAATCTTTCGCTGGGCATGAGTTTCAGCGAAGAACTTTCCAACGCAATCATGGCTGAAGCGGAACGCGCAAAAGCCGTTAAGAAAGAAGAGGCGTAATCCCATGCGTCACAAGAAACATACTGCGAAACTGAACCGCAACTGCGGTCATCGTAAAGCCATGCTGGTGAACCTGGCATGCAGCCTGATCGAACACGATCAGATCAAAACCACCCTCATCCGCGCCAAGGAACTGCGCCGCTTTGTCGAGCGCCTGATCACCACCGCGAAGGGCGGCGACACGGTTCATCACCGTCAGCTCGCTTACGCTACGCTGAAGATCAACACCCCCGATGAAAAAGCTCAGACCAAGAAACTGGTTCTGGACAAACTTTTCACCGATCTGGCTGTCCGCTTCGCAAAGCGTCCCGGCGGTTACACCCGCATCATCCGTCTCTCCAACAGAATCGGCGACGGCGCAAAAATGTGCCTGATCCAGTTTGTTGAAGCGGATGCCGCAGAAGAAGCAAAGGCTGAATAAGTCAGCTTTGATTCCGCTTGCAAGGCGTGAAGTCCGAACCGGACTTCGCGCCTTTTTTTATGAATCAGGAAGGGTAATGGGAATGAAAACTGTTTGCATCGGTCTGGGATTGAATCTGATCCTGATCCCGCTCTGCTGGCTGCTGCCTTTTGCGTCAAGGATCCCTGTTTACACGGGGATCGCCCTTGCTGATCTGATCTTTTATCTGGCGGCGACAGGTATTTTTCTCCGCCGCATGTGGCGTGCCGAGGACCGGCGCGGTTTCACACTGCTGTTCACACTGCTTCAGTTGTATCTGCTGACAGTGATCTTTCTCTTCAAATTGACGGAGCTGCTGTTGCTCCGGGCCTGTTCGTAAGGCGTTCAGAAAAGTTCGTCCTGCACCATTTCAGGCGGATTGACGATGGACTTGACCGGCTCGAATGTCAGCCGGTGGATCGGACAGGGGCCGTGTATTTTGATCCGTTCCGTATGAAGCGCGGTGCAATATCCTTTATGGATCTCAAATGCGTAATCCGGATATCGTTCAGCCGCCTCATCCATCCACAGGTCACGGGTCGTTTTGGCAAGGATGCTTGCCGCGGCGATACTGGCAGACTTGGCATCGCCCTTGACAATGGAGCGTGAGGGCAGGGAAAGTCCTTTCACCGGATTGCCGTCAACCAGGGCGAACTGCGCCCCTTCGATGCCGTTGAGTGCGGCAGCCATTGCCCGCCATGTTGCCTGCAGAATATTGATGGCGTCGATCTCGTCCGCGTGGATCATAGCGACAGCCCGGCGGATAGTCGGATCGCTGATGAGCCGCTGCCGCAGTTCCATGCGTTGCGGATGCGTCAGCTTCTTTGAATCGTTGACCCCGTCGGGAATACGGGTCAGGTCTGTAAAGAGGACTGCCGCCGCCACAACGGGTCCTGCGCAGCATCCTCTGCCGGCTTCATCGATCCCCGCGACCATGGAAAAGCCGGCATCGTGCTGTTCCTTTTCAAAGATCAGCATGGGGGAATCGGGAGGGAGGAAGCCGTTGTTCGTGTTCATTGGTATTTGCTTTCATAAAAAAACGCCATCCCGCAATGAGATGACGTTTTTTTGAGGTACCCGTGAAAAGGGATCTTACTTAGCGGCGTCTTTGCCGAAGTATTTCTGTTCTTTCACGCGTGCCGCCTTACCGATCTTGCTGCGCAGGTAGTAGAGTTTTGCGCGGCGGACACTGCCCTTGCGATCGACAGTGATTTTGTCGAGGCGGGGGGAGTGGAGCGGGAAGATCTTTTCGACGCCGTAGCCGAAGGAGACGCGGCGGACGGTGAAGGTCTCGCGGATGCCGCTGTTCTTACGGGCGATCACAACGCCGGTGAAGTTCTGGATACGTTCGGTGGAGCCTTCCACGATTTTGGTGGACACAGTGACGGTGTCACCGACATTGAAATCGGCAACGGATTCTTTGCACTGCTGCTTTTCGATTTTGTCAATCACGTTCATTTTCTGAACCTCCGTTCTTATGTTATTTTTGTTTTGATCTCGTTATCATTCAATGAGGTCGGGTCTGCTTGCCAGCGTGATCCGCATTGCCTCAGCCTTACGCCACTTTGCGATCTTTTCATGATCACCGGAGAGCAGGACATCTGGTACCCGCAACCCCTGAAATTCAGGCGGTCTTGTGTACTGGGGATATTCCAGCAGGTCATTCTCGAACGATTCATCTTCACCTGAAGCATCGTCACCCAACGCTCCCGGGATCAATCTGACCACGGCATCAGTCATGACCATGGCAGGCAGATTCCCGCTTGTGAGGATGTAATCCCCGATGGAGTATTCACGGTCGATCAGTGTCTGACGGACCCGTTCATCCACTCCTTCATAATGTCCGCAAAGGATGATCAAGTGTGATTCCCGGGCGAGTTCACGCGCAATTTTCTGATTGAACTTTTCGCCCCGGGGACCCGTCAGGATCACCAGCGAATCCGGTTTTTTCAAAGAGAGCACCGCTTCAGAAAGCACATCCGGCTTCATCAGCATCCCCGGACCGCCCCCGTATGGAACATCGTCCACCGTCTGGCGCCGGTCATGAGTGTAGTCCCGTAAATTGATCGCATTGATCTGTACCAGACCCTGCTGCTGCGCCCTTCCCACAATACTCGCATTCATGGGTGCAGAGAAGATCTCCGGAAACAGGGTTACGATGTCAATACGGAGCCCCACGTCAGTTTTTCACCTCATTCTCATCGTCCATCACTTCAACCGTCACCCGGTCCTGCAGTCTGCCGGCAGCACCGGCGACCAATGCACGAAGAGCCATGATCGTCTTGCCTTTTTTACCGATGATTTTGCCTCTGTCACCGGGGCGGCAGACGATACTGATCATTCTGCCGTCTTTTGCGGGGACACTGGCAACTTTGACATCTTCGGGAAAATCGACAAGTGCTTTTACAACATATTCCACAAAGCCGTCAAGGTCCGCATTGGACGCCTGAGCGGCATTATCTGCCTGGCGTTTATTCTTTTTGCCGGAAGATTTCTGACGGTCGCAGCAGCAGGATTTGCCTTCTGCTTTTTCCGCCGGAGCTTCAGACGCACCGCCAAACAGTTTGGAAAAAAACGACTTGATACCCACAGTTCAACTCCGTTTTCAAAAGAGAGTTACAGCTGAAAAACAGAATTATTCAGCGGCGTCTTTTTTGAAATTCTTCTTTTTCGTGTAGGGATCCGCCTGACCGGCAACTTTGGATTTGCCTGCTTTGGCGCGTGCGTAGATGTCTTTGACAGTGTCGGACATCTGGGCACCCTGGGAGACCCAGTATTCTACGCGTTCGGTGTTCACTTTTTCATCGCTGTGTTTGGGATCATAGTAGCCGAGTTCTTCGACCATTTTGCCATCGCGCTGTTTGCGGATATCGCACACGACGATTCTGAAACTGATCCAGTTCTTTCCGCCCGTTCTTTTCAGTCTGATCTTGACCATTTTGTTTGTTTCCTCGTTCCCGGTTATACCGGATTTTCTATGTATTTTACGGCGCCTCGACGCCTTGTCTGACATTCTCTCCGGAAACCGGAGTCTGCATTTAGGAACAATAATATACAACCGCGTTTCCGTTTTGCAAATACAGAAACCGTTTTTTTTGCTATTTTTTCCGTTCCGGCGCAAACATTCCGGGTGCAGCGAAGCGTATTGCCGTGCAGATTTCCTCTCCGGCAATGTCATTGATCCGCCGGATCATGGTTTCTTTTGTGGCGGTGTTATCCAGTGCCATCCTGTATGCCGGGTGACGCAGTTCCATCAGAAGTGTTTGATTTTCCAGTCGGAGGGGCGTTGTTTTTCCCGCGTTGTTCGCACCGACGATCTCCAGCCAGTTGGCGCGGATCAAGTCCAGATTTTTCTGCCACGGCGGCGTCAGATCCGATGTCAGATCCGCCATGATCTCGCTGATGGGGACCGGTTTTGCCAGATGACTGAAGATGGCGGACGGTGCATTATTTCCGTACCATTCGCGGCAGAGACCTTCACAGGTTTTCTTCAGTCTGCGGGTTCTTTGATCGAGGAGGGATTTGTCTTGTTTTTTCTTCTTATCTGTCATATCGTCCGCTACAGACACTACAGGTCCAGATTTTGTCCTATGCCGAATGGCGACAGGGGAAGGAGCAGCATATAACCGCAGAACTTGAATGGTCCCAGAATGCCCTGTCCGATATGGATCAGACCCGGTCTCCACCGCCATGGAGCCAACAGCGTCAATTCAAAAATACCGCATGGCAGCAGGAATGTTTCCAGAAGGGGTTTTCCTGCTTTGAGCATAAAAACGCCCATATTTGCAAGACCTTTGAAGATATAGGGTGCCACGACTTTTGCCACCTGGATCGCGATGGGAGCAAGGATTGCGATGGTAACAGGGTCCATGGCTTCGGCTTCATAGCGCGGCGTCATATAGAATGTCACTGCAAGCAGAAGTGTCATGATCAGCAGTGATTTACGGGAAAACATGATCCTTGGTTCCTTTTCTTTTCCGGTTATTTCCTTATTAATATAGCCGTTATTCCTCATCTGTCAAGCCGGAATCGGGAATGACGGGTCGTATATTCTGGCGGTATAGCGCATATTCCACAGAATCCACCAGAGCTTTCCATGATGCCTGAATGATATTTTCGTCCAGTCCCACAGTGCCCCATGTGGTATGACCGTCGGTACTGTCGATGAGGACCCGTGTTTTTGCGGCGGTGCCGTTGCTGGTATCCAGGATCCGCACTTTGAAGTCGGAGAGGACCACGCCTTTGATCTGGGGGTAGAACCGTTCCAGAGATTTCCGCAGCGCAAGGTCCAGTGCGTTGACGGGACCGTCCCCTTCGGCGGCAGTCAGTTCAGAGATGCCGTTCACGCTGAGTTTGACGGTCGCTTCTGAAATAGTTTTATCGCCCTGATGCCGTTTTTCGATGATGACGCGGAATCCTTCCAGCGTGAAATAGTGTCCCCATTTTCCGAAAAGTTTATGGAGCAGCACGGCGAAAGAGGCATCGGCGGCTTCGTATTCATATCCGGCATTTTCCCGTTCTTTGAGGATCTGGAGGATCCGGGGCAGGTCGGGATGATTCCGCAGATCGAATCCCAGTTCCGCCGCTTTCAGTGCCAGATTGCTTTTTCCGGAAAGGTCCGAAAGCAGGATCCGTCTGCTGTTGCCGATGGATTCCGGTGCAATGTGTTCAAATGTTCTGGGATCTTTATCTACGGCGTTTACATGCATCCCGCCTTTGTGTGCGAATGCGCTGTTGCCTACAAAGGGTGCGCGGCGGTTGTGCCGGATGTTGGCAATATCGTCCACAAAATCGCTGAGATTTTTGAGTTCTGCGATCTTGCCATCCGGCAGACAGGTGCAGCCGTTTTTCAGTTCCAGATTGGGGATGATGGAGCAGAGATTGGCGTTGCCGCAGCGTTCCCCGTACCCGTTGATGGTGCCCTGGACCAGATCACATCCGGCGCGGACTGCCGCAATGGAATTCGCCACTGCCAGATCCGAGTCGTTATGGGTGTGGATGCCGATGGGCAGCGCGGTCTGTTTCCGGACAGCTTCCACGATGGAAATGATTTCCTGCGGCATCGTTCCGCCGTTGGTATCGCAGAGTGTCAGTGTGGCGGCGCCGCCGTCTTCCGCCGCTTTGAGCACGGCAAGGGCGTAAGCGGGATCGTCTTTGTATCCGTCAAAAAAATGTTCCGCATCAAAAATAACTTCTCTGCCGTGATGAGCAAGAAAGGCGCAGGATTCGCGGATCATCCGGAGATTTTCATCGGGAGCGGTTTTCAGGACTTCGCTCACATGGAGCAGCCAGGATTTGCCGAAAATGGCAACGGCGGGCGTTTCCGCTTCCAGCAGCCGCATGAGATTTTCATCGGTCTCTGCGGGCGTTCCCGGGCGGCAGGTACTGCCGAACGCCGTGATGCGTGCGTGGGTCCATGTCTGTTTCCGGGCAGCGGCGAAGAACTCCGCGTCTTTGGGATTGGATCCGGGCCACCCGCCTTCGATGTAGGCGAAGCCCATGTGATCCAGCCTCGCAGCGATTCTCAATTTGTCATTGACGGAAAAGGAAACACCTTCTCCCTGAGAACCATCGCGGAGTGTGGTATCATAGATCCTGACCGGTTGAAGAGGCATGGTGATTTATTTTCCCATACCCGGCAGCATATCGCCGGAAATGATACGGATCCCCGGAGCGTTCTGCAGTTTTGCAATGGCTTCATCCGCGTCAGCGAAACGGAAGATGAGGGCGGCTTTGTCGTTGACACCTGCGGCATAAGCGTACATGTATTCCACATTCAGACCGTTTCTGTCCAGAATATCCAGAATGTTGGTCATGCTTCCGGGTTTGTGATCGACTTCGATCGCCACTACATCCGTCAGGCGGACCGCAAATCCGTTCTGTTCAAGGACTTCTTTTGCTTTCTGCCAGTCAGCGGTCAGCATCCGCAGTACGCCGAAAAATTTAGTATCGGCGAGGGAGAGAGTGGTGATACTGATCCCGGCATCCGAAAGGATTTTGCAGGGGGCATGAAGCGTACCCGGCTTGTTTTCAACGAACAGTGAAATCTGTTTGATCTTCATGGTCATTTCCTTTCTGCGGTTCAGAGACCGGCGTTGAGGTCGCGTTGATCGATCACCCGTTTTGCTTTGCCTTCGCTGCGGGGGATGGAGTTGGGGGACATCATCCGCACAAAGACGCGGATGCCGAGTGTATGTTCAATGGATTGTGCAATGCGGTTCTTCACATCTTCGATGCCGCTGACCGTATCTTTGAACAGAGTATCGTTGACTTCGATATCCACTTCCACATTGTCCAGACCGTGTGAGCGGGTCAGAACGATCTGATACACGGGCAGAACTTCTTCCACCTTCATAATGGCGGCTTCGATCTGGGAGGGGAACACATTCACGCCGCGGATGATGAACATATCGTCGCTCCGGCGTGCGATCTTGGCAATACGGCGGATGGTTCTGCCGCAGGCGCAGGGTTCCGTAAGGATTTTGGAAATATCCCGTGTGCGGTAACGGAGCATGGGCATGGCATCTTTGGACAGCGTGGAGAGGACCAGTTCGCCTTCTTCGCCGTCGGGCAGCACTTCGCCGGTCTGCGGGTCGATGATCTCCGGGTAGAAAAGGTCTTCAAAGATGTGCAGACCTTCGCCGCAGCCGCAGCTGCATCCGACGCCCGGACCTGTGATTTCAGAAAGACCGTAAATGTCAAAGGCTTTGATCCCCGCTTTCTTTTCGATGTGGGCGCGCATTTCTTCCGTCCACGGTTCCGCACCGAACACGCCGACGCGCAGGGGCAGTTCCCGCATATCAACGCCCATTCTGTCGGCAACTTCCAGCAGATGGGTGAAGTAACTGGGCGTACAGGCGATACAGGTGACGCCGAAATCTTTGATCAGCATGATCTGACGTTCCGTGTTGCCGCCGGATGCCGGAACAACAGTCGCACCGAGTTTTTCCAGACCGTAATGCGCACCGAGACCGCCGGTGAAGAGACCGTATCCGTAGGACACCTGAGCCACATCACCTTCCCGGACACCGCAGGCGGCGAAAGCACGCGCCACAGCGTAGGACCAGTCATCCACGTCTTCCTGCGTGTAGCCGACCACGATCGGTTTGCCTGTCGTTCCGCTGGATGCGTGAAGACGCACAACATCTTTCATCGGTGCGGCAAAGAGACCGTAGGGGTAGGTATCGCGCAAATCGGCTTTCATCATAAAAGGCAGTTTTGCAATATCGTCAATGGACTGGATATCTGCAGGTGTCAGACCCCGTTCATCCATACGCTGACGGAACAGGGGAACGTTGGCATAGGAAATATCCACCATGTGTTTCAGGTTTTCAGTCTGGATCACGCGCAGCCGTTCCCGGGGCATGAAGTCCATGGCGCTGACAGGATGCGTTGCACCGACACTTTCAGAGTGACTCATTTTTTTACTCCTTCGTAAGATTTTTTGAACGCGGTGATGTTGTTTTCTGCGATTTCCCCTTTGAAGTTTTCGCGGATGATCGTTGTCCAGAGTTCTTCGGGAAATTCCAGATAACGGTTCAATGTGCCCAGCATGGCAATGTTCATCATGCGGGATTCCCGGTATTCTTCGGGAATATCAGTATCGCGGATGATCACGGTGCTTTCGTTCAGGTATGCCGCGCAGACATCGATCTGGTCGGCAGAAACGGCGATCATGTAATCCGCACAACCTGCCGGGATCATGGGACTGGCGACTTTTTTGCCGAACCGGACATCGCTGGAAACGGAGCCGCCGCGCTGACTCATACCGTGCAATTCACTTTTTTTGACGTCAAAGCCCATGCGGAACGCGGCTTCCGTCAGCATATCCGAGGCACGGATGATTCCCTGACCACCGATCCCCGCAAACATCACATTCTTCACTTTATCCATAACAGCACTCAGCCTTTCTTCGCCAGTTTTTTCATTTCGAGAATGCAGGGACGGCGCACAATGATCACGCTGACATCATTGGATGCCAGCCGTTCCCGGACCAGATCGGCGTAACGGGCTTGATCCGCCACCGGATCGATCACATCCACATGATCGACGCCCAGTGAGGTGCAGAGTTCCTCCAGTTTCACACGGGGAGCTTCTTCCATCTTCATATTTCTGCCGGTCGCGGCGTGTTCCTGCAGACCCGTCATGGCAGTGGTGGAGTTGTCCAGAATGAATACCAGATGCCCGGTGGCGGGGCGGTTGTAAACCATTTCCACAATGCCGGTAATGCCGCTGTGCATGAAAGTGCTGTCGCCGATCACGCTCACAACACGGCGGGCGGTGGCTTCATCGTAGGCGCGGCGCATACCCAGCGCCATGCCGATACTGGCACCCATACACAGTGAGAAATGCATGGCATTGAAGGGCGGAAGAACACCCAGCGTGTAACAGCCGATGTCGCCCGCAACGATGCAATCCAGATCCCGGAGCAGTTCAAATGTTTTCCGGTGGGGGCAGCCGGGACAGAGTGCCGGGGGTCTGCCGGGAGCTGCCGGAGCGGCGGGTGTTTCATCGCCTGCAAGCAGTTTTTTCACGCGGGCAACATCCAGTTCGCCGAATTCAAAAATTTCAGCTTTCGGCACAACATCGATGCCCATCAGCTGCACATTTTCTTCCAGGAAACGGGTCCCTTCCTCCACAACCTTCACTGTTTTGACGGAGGCGGCAAAATCTTTGATGAGTTTTTCGGGCAGGGGCCACGTCATACCCAGTTTCAGGATCTTCGTGTCCGGTGCTGCTTCCAGCGTGTGGTAGTACGCCACGCCGGAGGTGATGATACCGGTTTCGCCATCGCCTTCCACACGGTTCAAACCGCTTTCCGCATCGTTCCAGACAGCAAGATCATTCATCTTTCCGACCAGACGGATGTGTGCCGGTTTGGCATTGGCGGGGACCATCACCCGTTCTTTCACATTGGGGATGTATTGAGTATCCGGCAGCGTTTCCGCATCTTTCCAGCGGTTCACGATGCCGCGGGAATGGCAGACGCGCGTCGTCATGCGCAGCAGGACCGGCTGACCGAATTTTTCCGAGATCTCAAAAGCGCGGATGGTGAAATCGTACGCTTCCTGACTGTCCGCAGGTTCCAGCATGGGCAGTTGGGCAAATTTCGCATAGTTCCGGTTGTCCTGTTCGTTCTGACTGGATGCCATGCCCGGATCATCGGCAGATACGATCACAAGTCCGCCCTTCGTTCCGGTATAAGTCAGTGTGAACAGCGGGTCTGCCGCCACATTCAAGCCTACATGTTTCATGGTGACGATGGCTCTGCCGCCTGCAAAGCCGGTCCCCGTTCCCACTTCCAGTGCGACTTTTTCGTTGGGCGCCCATTCCGCATTGCCGCCGATCGCCGACAGCGTTTCAAGGATTTCAGTGGAGGGTGTGCCGGGATAACCGACACCGGTACGGACTGCACAGTCAAATGCTGCATGGGCAACTGCTTCGTCCCCGCTCAGGATCAATCTTTTTTCTGCCATAATTTCTGTCCCGCTTATGGTTATTGATGCAGTCCGTTCTGAAACAGACCGCTTTTGCATATTTTTCTGTAAATATAACATAAAATCAGTGTTTTTCAATAGCGGGAACACTGTTTTTTTGACAGAAACACGCGTTGTCAGAACACAAGTACGGAACCGGCAGCCGGTGTATGGATGGCACGATCCGGCAGCGCCTGACGCAGACAGTCGATGGCGTCCGCCCCCGTACAGTGCATCAGATAAAGACTGCGGATCCCCGAAGAACGCAGACAGGACGCCGTCGCATCCAGCCGGTCACGGTCCGCATGAAGCAGATGAAGTCCGCCGATCACCGTGTGGATCGGAATGTCCGGACGGCAGGCGCGGCAATGATCAAGCGTGTTGATGATCCCGGCATGACAGCAGCCCTGGATCAGGATCCCGGTATCCAGCAGAAGCGCGATCTCATCGTGAACAGTGTCCGCCAGCGTGCAGCCCGCATCAAGATAAAAATCGCCGCCCGTATCCTCGCCCGAATGACGGGGGATGGGGCCCGTCAGAAAAATACCCGGCAGGATCTCTGAAAAAGTATCGACCCGGTGACAACGGAAACCGTTCAGACCGGAGCGGACAGCAGACGGCATGGCAATATCATGCAGCGTACCGTCGGAATGAAGACTGAAGTGCGGTCCGTCCGCGTCCGGACCATGCCACAGATCACAGCCGGAAAATAATTTCAGTCCGCCCGTATGATCGTAATGTCCGTGGGATAAAATAATGCCCGATGACGGAAAATTTTTCTCCGGTACAAGAAGCGGAAGATTGACCGGTAATGCATGACCCGCACCCGTATCGAACAGCAGATCCGCATCCCTGTGACGGATCCGCAGTGATAAACCGTGTTCCGCTGCAAATGGCGCAGCCGCTCCGTTGTCGGATAAAACCGTGATCTCCGTTTGATGACTCATAATGAACAGACTCCTTCCGTATGCCGCACGGAATATAACACAGGAAAATCACGTCTGCAAGAGGAAACAGGATATTTTTTGTGCGGCAGTTGCAAAAAATCGGGACCGATGATATATTTTCCGCAAGAAAAAAATGAACAACAGCTGAAACAGAAGAAAGATCAGAACCATGAGCAAAGCAGAAGAAGCAAAAGAATTGTTCCAACAGGGCGCAAATTGCGCACAGGCAGTGTGCGGCGCATTCGCCCCTGAATGCGGCTTGAGTCAGGAGGACGCCTTCCGGCTCTCTTCCGGGTTCGGCGGCGGTTTCGGCAGAATGAGAGAAGTCTGCGGCGCCGTCAGCGGTATGATGCTCGTCCTCAATATGAAGTTCGGAAATACAAGCATCACCGATAAAGATGCCAAAGACGGACATTACGCCCTCGTTCAGAAATATATCCGGATGTTTCAGGAGGAAACCGGAAGTATCGTCTGCCGGGAATTACTCGGATTGCCCGGAAAACAAAGCGATCCGCCCGTCTCCGAAGCCAGAACAAACGCCTATTACAAAAAACGCCCCTGCGCCGAAATGGTGGCTCTCGCCGCTCAAATCACTGAAACCGCCCTCAAGGAAAATCTCTGAAATACAAGTCGCCCGTAACAAAACAGCGGGGCGCGGCTCCACGGGCGTCCGCAGCATCGGACGCCCGGCACCGGACTGCAGCCGCAGTCCGGTGAGCGCGGTTTCCACCGCGCGGAGCCGCGCCCCGCGTGTTTTGTTTACGGGCTTGAACCTTATCCCAGTTTTACGGGTATGGTGATAAAATCCCGTGCCGGTACGCTTGCGGAGCCGCTGATGGTTTTCCCGTTCAGCGTGACGGACCAGTCAGCGGTCTGTTTCTTTCCTGTCAGGTTTGCCAGAACTGCCAGACCTTTTTTCCCTTTCCAGTAGAGGGACATACCCACATCCCGGCTGCCGTTGGTGGAAACGATCCCTTCGCCCGGTGCGGAGTGGTGTTCATATTTGGTAAATTCCGCCAGATCTTTTGCGTGGGCGTTGTAGAGCTGCTGTGCGGGTCCGGTGATTTTCTGTTCTTCGATACACAATGTGGCATGATGGAGCAGACCCACCAGAGTAAGTGCCTTGATCTTCTCCGCATAATTTTTACACTGGGGCAGCATGACACAGATGGAGCGCGGCGCGATATTGAGAAAATGAACGTGCGGCGTGAACATTTCCGGGAAGATCTCGAAGAATTCGCTTTCTTCGGTAAGGATCATATCGCCTGTATTTTCGATGGGCAGACTTGGCACGTTGGTCAGGTGCAGGTAGATCTTGCCTTTTTCGCCCACCCGTTTCCGGGTCCAGCGGATGAGTTCCAGCAGTTTATCATTATCCCAATGCCGTTTCCCGTTGTTGTGTGCGGGATTGATACATTCCAGCCCCATGCACCAGTCGTAATAAACGCCGCTGAACGCATGATTTTTCAGGACTTGATCAATGGTCTTTTTCCGGACGTCGAACCAATCGCTTTCCAGACACATCTGGATCCCGAACAGGCTGGTGCCGAAGAAGGTCTCCATCCATTTTTCCCCTTCCACCACGCGGCGGGTACTGGGCAGACCGTACCGATCAAATTCCGGTGCATCGGGGTGATATTCTTTCACGGAGAAATAGGGCACGATGGCGATCCCGTTTCTGTTTCCTTCGGCGATGGCGTCATCCATTTTCTGCATTTCGTCTGCGGGATAAGGCGGATAATCCGCATCACGCCAGAAGATGCCGTTCCCGTAGCAGTCGCCGTCGTTGTGGAGACGCAGGATGCTTACATGGTTTTTCCGGTGATATTCCATGTCTGCCGCATTGGGCCACCGTTCTTCAAAAGGTCCCCGTTTCAGGAATGAACCTGCGTAATCCAGCGGCAGGATGTTCTTTTTGACATGGGGCAGTGCCAGATTGTAAGTGAAGGTGTAGGTTCCCTTTTTGACGATATTTCCCGCACGGGGCGAATCCAGCGGCGCAAAAACCGCTTCATAACGCCAGGGATCACGGACTTCAAAAAGGGATCCGCGGGAAAGACCCGGAAACTTATTGCCGATGTTGTCCCACGCACCCAGATCGTCACCCATGGTCATTTCCAATGCTTCCAGACCGTTTTTCACAAACAGCATGGAAAGCGGCAGAAAACGGGATTGATACGCCGGAAGGTCTGCGCGGCTCTTGGCATGATGAAGATCGATCCACTGACACGGATTCTGCAATTCAACCGCCCAGGAACTCATGGAACAGTGCCGGACAGCCAACCGGTTGATGTCGTCACGGAGCGAAAGCGTGCCGATCCGGATGTGACCGAGATCCATGTCTTTCGTCAGCTGGATCCTGACCGTGTGCGCAGCACCGCCGTCCGCATGATATACGACCGTGTGACGGACAGATGCACCCCGCAGCACCTTCTTTTCCTTGTCGTAAAATTTCGAAGTGTATGACACAGTTACCGTGCCGTCTTTATTCTGTTTGACAGAAAATGTATCCGCTTTCCCCAGCGCCGTTTCAAAATGATGATACTGACGCCAACCGCCGCGAATCCACGGACATAACGCCGAAGATTGCGGCTGCATCAACAGATTTTTCCCCGTCCCGTATTTGACATACGCGCCGGAAAGTTCTCCGCCCGCTGCAGGATCATGCTCCCAGCGGATAAATTCATTCTCAATGACCGTGATACCATTCGATTCTGTGATTTGAAGTCCCGTTCCGTGAAGCATGGAAATATACCTTTCATGTTGTTTTGCGATTGCAGATCCAACGAATACGATAATATGAACCGTTGATCGCTTTTTTCAATGCAGAAAAATAAAAATTTTTGACAGATCGGAAAATACCGCTGACCGGGGCAGGCGGGGCGCGGCTCCACGGGCGTCACAGGACGCCCGGTGCCGGACTCCGTCCGGCTGGCGCGGTTGCACCGCGCGGAGCCGCGCCCCGCGCGTCGTACTGCCGCATATTTTTTATTCAATCATCGATGGGGCGTCCGCCCTCATCGATCCGTTTGCCGGTATTGGCATTGACGGTAACGCCCAACCGTTTCCGGAGATCATTTGCGCACCAGGCGGGAGCGTTGGCATATTGTGCCGGATCTGCCAGATAATCCATCAGGATCTTCTGCATCCAGACGCATGCGGGATCGCCAGTCTGATCCAGCCGCAGTCCGCAGATCATCAATCGGCCTTGTCCGACCTGATATTCTGTCAGGGGTGATTTGCGTTTGATGAGTTTGAAGGACGGGATCAGTTCGATGACCGGCTGATATTCCGGCATTCCGTCATCGCGGATGAGGGAGGTGGATTCCCGCATCAGACGATAGAACTGCCAGTCGCCGAATCCCTCATGGGGGAATCGGTCCCAGATCGGGTGCGGGTGAGGCAGGATCCCGGAATGACCGAGGGATCTGCCGCTGGTATGGGGCCGGAAATTTTCCATCATGGTCGTTCCCGGGAAATTGCCGGTGAGCAGTACGGCGCCGCCCTGTTCCATAAAGGTGATGACATCTTCCGTGAGTTCGTCTGTTTTCCGTACATTTTTGTATTCTGTTTCCGTTCCTGTTCCTTCGGGGAAGATCCAGTATTTCCACTGATTGCGGATGGTTGTCCCTGCAAATTCTGCTTCAGCGGTCAGGAGCGCGGCTTTTGCGTTATTGTATGCGGGGAGCATGATATCGACGGTACAAAGATCGCACACGGTACCGGGGTTCAGGTTTTCAAAATCATTGCTGCCTTCAGCGATCTTTCCGTCTTCCGACTCAAAACTCCAGCGGATGACGCCGCTGACGGTTTCCGGTCCGTAGTATGAGATCTGTACAGGAACGGTGAAACGGCTTCCGGCAGTTCTGTTCCGTTCGTATCCGGTTCCGCAGAGCAGGACGCTTTCCCCGTTGTACTTCAGAATATCTGCAATGGGTTCTCCGTATTTTTCTTCGTAGAACTCATTGAACACGCCGCAGGGATACCCGATCAGATGCCAGTGTGTATCGATCCCGCCCAGATAATCGTATCCGCTGATATTGCGGCAGGCGCGGATATTTTCAACAAGCTGTTTCCGCAGGGACGAGATGAAACGGCAGTTCCTTTCGTAGTAGAGTTTCCGGTTTTCATAGACGCCGTGTTTTGTCATATTTTCTCTGGCGGCTTTGAACAGATCCGTACCGATGAAGGTACCTTCGTACCGTTTTTCCAGTTCAAAATCCAGATATCCGCCCAGAATACCGATCTCGTGACTCAGACACGGTTTTTTATAGACGGACTGGATCCGTTCCTGGACTTCAACACCGGGAAAAATATCATGGCTGTAACTGAAATATCCTTCTCCGAGAGAGCCGTAAAGATCGGAAAATTCCGCCACTTTCGCCAGCCGTTCACTGTCGTGCTGAAACGGTTCCATCGTGATTTTCTGCGGCGGCACGCAGCCGTATTCCACGCCGCGCATCGCTTCCTGCGGATTGAACAACATCCCCGGCGCCATGCAATGGAGCATATCCACCAGTTTTTTCAGGCGGATCATGGCATTTTCGCAGATGATCTTTTCGTTGCCTTCGCAGAAGATCACAGCGCAGGTGTGACGCCGGATCATACGGATGATGTGGCGCGCCTCCTCAAAATTGTAAACAGACGGCAGTTCAGTCTGCACATAGATCCCCAGTTCGTCACAGGCGTCGTAGAACGGTTCCGGCGGACACCATGTATGACACCGGATAAAGTTGAACCCGGCAGCTTTCAGCACACCCAGATCACGCAGATACTTTGCTTTGTCGAAATGAGGATTGCAGGTCTCCGCAAAGTAACAGTGTTCCGTGACGCCCCGGAAATATGACGGTTTGCCGTTGACCAGCAGCACCGGTCCTTCGCAGGTCACTTTCCGGATCCCCCATTGCTGACTGACCGTATCCGTAACAACGCCGTTCCGGTACAGGGTCAGATTGAGCGTATAGAGTTCCGGGTCGCGGTCGCTCCAGTATTTCAAGTCTGCCGGCGTCAGAAAATCGATCCTGTCCTGTTCGCAGCCGATCCTGCCGGATGTTACTGTCTCGCCGTTTTTGTCCGTGATCGACCAATACAATTCAGTGCCGATGCCGTTGGTCAGTTCCGCGTGCCAGTGGGGAACAAGATCCTCGCAGGAAACGAACCAGTCTGCGATCCGGGAACTGCCGCAGATGTGCAGTGTAACACCTCCGCCGATCCCCGCCCGTTCCGACTGATACCCCTGCGCCGCAAGACCGCGGTGCTGACCCGGACGCGCACCGAAAGGGATGCCGTCGTGAGAGCCGTCAACGCGACAGTATGCGCCGCCGTCATCGTGGACATTGCAGACAACGATAATGATCTCGTTTTCCCTGCCGGATTCCAGCAGATCCGTCAGATCGAAATCCGTGGCTGTGGAGTAGCCGGTCACTGTTCCGGCAAGATGTCCATTGCAGAAAACACTGCAGCCCCACATGGCGGGTCCGACCGTCAGAACTGTCCGGGAATCCGCCTCAAATTCCGGCGTGATGACTTTCCGGTAGTAACCGCTGCCGATGAGAAATGAACTCGCTGCATGGGGCGTCAGCGATCTGCCCATGGGAAAATGCGGCTTGCGGTAATCCGGATTGAATTTGGCAGTAAGACCGAAAAAGTCTTCTTCATCAAAACCTTCGTACTGATCGTCCCAGTAGCCCGGCGTACGGATCCTGCCCGTATATTGTTTCACATCCGGCAATACACTGCTGCCCGCTTCAAATTTTACCGGAGAATAAAAAAATGCCCACTCACCATCAAGACTGATCGAATGAAGTGCCATAGGGGAATGTCCTTTCCAAATTAAAAATGTCAGGTTGTGGCAAAATATACAACAGATATATTCAAATGTCAATCCTTTTTTTGACGGACCTGTTTGAAAAGAGAAGAAGATGACTGTATCTTACAACAGATACACACGCAACAGAAAATGAGGTGATCATGACAAAAAAACTTCTCGTGCTGCTCGCCGGTCAGTCCAATATGTCCGGTAGAGGTTATCTGACAGAAAATGATACGGTCGAAGTGCCGGGCATCACGGCGATCCGCCGGGACCTTGTGTGGATACCGGCTGTGGATCCCTTTAATTACGACCGGCTCAATATGCTGGGATTGAGCAACGCCGCCGACCCCTTTGAAGTCAAAGGTCTGGAATTTGAAGGGAAACGCCGCAGCGGCGTCGGACCCGGACGCACCTTTGCAAAATATCTGAAAGCCGCATTTCCCGATCGGGAAGTGGGGCTGATCCCCGCATCCGTCGGCGGTACACCTGTCGCCGAATGGCTGCCCGGCGCAAAAGATACATACAGCGATATGCATCCCTATGACGATGCGTTGAAAATGACACGGGAAGGTCTGAAAAACGGTGAACTGGCCGCCATCCTCTGGCATCAGGGCGAATCTGATGCACACGCAAAAACTGAAAATTACAAGGAAAAACTTAAAACCATTATCGCAAACTTCCGGCGCGATCTCAATGCACCGGATGTGCCGTTCATCCTCGGCGGACTCGGCGAATATCTCAACCCGGAATGGCAGACCGACGCTTACGATCAGATGATCCGGGAAACAGCGGAAGAAGTCCATTGCTGCGGCTACGCTTCCGCTGCAGGTCTCACAGACCGGGGCGATAAACTCCACTTCGATACCCCCAGCCAATACGAACTCGGAAAACGCTACTGGCTGGAATTCTGCAGATTGAAAGGGATCACTGCAAACGCTTGAAAATCAGCGACGTATCACACGGGCGCAGGGCGCGGCTCCACGGGCGTCCGCTCGGACGCCCGGCACCGGAACCGCCACCGGCGTTCCGGTGAGCGCGGTTGCCACCGCGCGGAGCCGCGCCCGCGCAGAAGCACGCCTGACGGCGTATGAAGCACGCCTGACGGCGTATGAAGCACGCCTGACGGCGTATGAAGCACGCCTGACGGCGTATGAAGCACGCCTGACGGCGTATGAAGCACGCCTGA